>CALWMI010000001.1 GCA_944381745.1 uncultured Lachnospiraceae bacterium
CGGTGGTGCCGCACACCTTGGACAGCTCCTCCACGCACATCGCGTAGGTCAGCGTATCACAGCCCTGGCCTCCGAACTCCTTCGGCATCGGGATTCCCATGAAGCCCAGCTTCTGCATCTTATGTACCGTCTCCCAAGGGAACTGCTCTGTCTCGTCTACCTCCTGGGCCAGAGGCTTTACTTCTGTCTGCGCGAAATCCCTGAACAGGGTTCTCGCCATTTCGTGTTCTTTGCTCAATACGAAATCCATTTTAACTCCTCCATTTTTTAAAAAATAGAAATGTCTGCAGGGCGAGCCTGCTATCCAATCAATATCATAATAGTTGAACTCGCGTAATTTGTCAACAGTTTGACAATCATCCCGAACGCTGAATTTTTTTCTCTTTTTATGGGGAAAATTTTCCCGGCGTGCGCGGAAAATCAGGCCGCGCGCGGATGTGTCAGGACATTTGAACCTCACCCGCAAAAACGCCGGACAGACAGCGCTGCCCCGCGCGCAGCAATGTGCGCACGGGGCAGCAAACGATGTTCTCGCGCAGCCGCTCAGCCGCGCTGCACGCTCTTATTTGGAGTAGTCGTAGAAGCCCTTGCCGGTCTTTCTTCCCAGCAGGCCGCCGCGCACCATCTTCCTCATCAGCGGATGAGGACGGTACTTCGGATCGCCTGTCTCGCTGTAGAGCACTTCCATGATCGCCAGGCATACGTCCAGCCCTACCAGGTCGCCCAGAGCCAGCGGTCCCATCGGATGGTTTGCGCCCAGCTTCATAGCGGTGTCAATGCCCTCTACGGAGGCCAGGCCCTCTGCGTAGATGCCCACTGCCTCGTTGATCATCGGGATCAGGATACGGTTCACGACAAAGCCTGCACCCTCCTTCACCTCTACCGGTGTCTTGCCGATCGCCTCAGCGATCTCGATTACCTTCTTCGTGGTCTCCTCCGGCGTGTTGATGCCCGGGATAACCTCCACCAGCTTCATAACCGGAGCCGGGTTGAAGAAGTGCATGCCGATAACCGGACGGTTGATGCCCTTGTCGATCTCCGTGATGGACAGGGAGGAGGTATTGGTGGCAAAGATCGCCTCCGGCTTGCAGATTGCATCCAGCTCCTTGAAGGTCTGCTTCTTGATCTCCATATTCTCGATGGCTGCCTCGATAATCAGGTCGCAGTCCCCGGCGATCTCCTTCGTGCCGGTCACGATCCTGCCCAGGATATCATCCTTCTTGGCCTCGTCCATCTTGCCCTTGGACACAAGCTTCTCCAGAGCCTTCTGGATCTTCTTCTTGCCGCCTGCCGCGAACTCGTCGTTGATATCGCACAGTACGATGTCATATCCGTCACACTGTACAAATGCCTGCGCTATGCCGGAGCCCATTGTTCCCGCGCCGATAATACCTACTTTCATTGCTGATTCCTCCTTAAAATATAGATCTGTGAAAACAGACCGGTGTCTCTATTTGTTCTGGAAATTCTTCTCTTTCCTCTTCTCCAGGAAAGCGCTCATGCCTTCCTTCTGATCCTCGGTGGCAAAGCAGTCGCCGAAAGCATTCTCCTCGATCACGATCGCCTGGTCCATATCTACCTGCAGGCCGTCGTTGATGGCCTTCTTGGACAGCCTTACCGCGATCGGGGCGTTCCTGGCGATCTTGCCGGCCAGCTTCTTCGCCGCATCCAGCAGCTCCGCCTGCGGGTACACCGCGTTCACCAGGCCGATCCGGTATGCCTCGTCCGCCTTGATGTTGCTCGCCGTGTAGATGATCTCCTTCGCCCTTCCCATGCCTACGATTCTGGCAAGGCGCTGCGTCCCGCCGAACCCAGGGGTGATGCCCAGGCCTACCTCCGGCTGGCCGAACACTGCGTTGTCCGAGCAGATACGGATATCGCAGCTCATGGCGATCTCACAGCCGCCGCCCAGGGCGAAGCCGTTGATCGCGGCGATGGTGGGAACCGGCAGCGTCTCCAGCTTGCGGAAGATATCGTTGCCGTACTTGCCCCAGGCCACTCCGCCTTCCCGGTCAAGGACGCTCATCTCGCCGATGTCCGCGCCGGCCACGAAGGACTTCTCCCCTGCGCCCGTCACGATCATGCACCTGACGGTGTTCGGATCCACCTGGTCCAGCACCTCGTTGATCTCCGTCAGCACCTGCTTATTCAGGGCGTTGAGAGCCTTCGGGCGGTCGATGGTCATCATGGCGATATTGCCGTCCACTTCATACTTTACAAACTCCATGCAAAACTCCTCCTTACTGTCCGGTGAAACGCCCTCCCGCAGCTTCCGGCGCAGGGATGCCGCGCCCAGGCGCTGCAGGCGTCCCGGTTATCTGTAAAGTGCTGCGCCCGCCTGACGGCAGGGCACAGCACTCCCATTGCACCTTATCTCTCTACGATTGTGCAGACGCCCATTCCGCCGCCTACGCACAGGGTCGCAAGGCCCTTCTTGGCGTCTCTCTTCTGCATCTCATGCAGCAGGGTGACAAGGATCCTGCAGCCGGAAGCTCCCACAGGATGTCCGAGGGCGATAGCGCCGCCGTTGACATTCAGCTTGCTGTGGTCGAAGTGAAGCTCTGCGTCCACGCCCAGGGACTGAGCAGCAAACGCCTCGTTCGCCTCGATCAGATCCATCTGATCCAGGGTCAGGCCGCTCTTAGCCATTGCCTTGCGCACAGCCGCCACAGGGCCTACGCCCATGATGGACGGATCTACGCCTGCGGAGGTTCCCACTACGAAGGTAGCCATCGGGGTAACGCCCAGCTCTTTCGCCTTCTCCTCGCTCATAACGACCACTGCAGCCGCGCCGTCGTTGATGCCGGACGCGTTGGCAGCCGTAACAGTTCCGCCTGCCTTGAAGGCCGGTTTCAGCTTGGCAATGCTCTCCGGGGTAACGCCCGCACGCGGTCCCTCGTCCTTGGTAACCATGATCGTCTCTTTCTTAGTCTTCACCGGAACCGGAACGATCTCATCGTCGAACCTGCCCTCTGCCATAGCCTTCTCAGCCTTGTTCTGGGACCAAGCTGCGAACTCGTCCTGCTGCTCCCTGGTGATGCCGTACTTCTCAGCTACGTTCTCAGCGGTAATTCCCATGTGGTAGTTGTTGAATGCATCCCACAGGCCGTCGTTCACCATCGTGTCCACCATGGTCGCGTTGTTCATCCTGTATCCGTAGCGGGCTTTCATCAGGGCGTAAGGTCCCATGGACATGTTCTCCATACCGCCTGCCACAACGATGTCCGCATCGCCAGCCATGATCATGCCTGCTGCCATGTTGACGCACTTCAGTCCGGATCCGCACACGTTGTTGATCGTCTCTGCCGGAACCTCTACCGGGATGCCTGCCTTGACGGAAGCCTGACGGGCTACGTTCTGTCCCAGGCCAGCCTGGATAACGCATCCCATGAGAACCTCATCCACCTGCTCCGGCTTCACGCCCGCGCGGTTCAGGGCCTCCTTGATTACAATGCTTCCAAGCTCCACAGCCGGCACTGTGCTGAGCTCTCCGCCCATCTTTCCAATTGCTGTACGGCAGGCACCTGCCAAAACTACTTTCTTTGCCATTTCTTGATCCTCCATTTTATAATTTGTTCGCTGCGAAAGCGCGGCCTAACGCATCGCCCTGCGCCGTCCGATCCCATCACAAGCCTTCTATCACTTTCCTATGCGCGCGCACGGCTTCCTGCGTCCTCCCGCCTCGCCTTTTGGCTGCTGCTTTCATTTTACCTTCCAAAATTCTCTCTGTCAACTATCCTTCTTTACCTGAAAACCACGAAAACTTCTCCAGCCCCCGCTGTTTTTTTTAGACATTGCGCTTATAATTGAAGAAAAAGCCCGAATATGCTATAGTTAGTATGCAAAGTAAAAAAAGCGAGAAAAAAAGTCTCGCTTTCTCTGAAAAATTGTCATAATTATCAAAGGAGGATTTCCATGCGAATTACACCTGAAAACTGCCTGGCGCTGTGCGTCGATTACCAGACCCGCCTTGTTCCGGCCATGCACGGCACGGAGCCGCTCATCCATGCAAGCTCTGTCCTTCTCAAGGGGCTGAACGTCCTGGGCGTCCCCGTCCTGGTCACCCAGCAGTACACCAAGGGGCTGGGGGAGACCGTCCCCGAAATCAAGGAGGCCGCGGGAAGCGCCCCCGTCTTTGAGAAGGTTACCTTCAGCTGCTGGCACACTGAAGAGATCCGCAGCGCCATCGAGGCTTCCGGCCGCAAGACCATCCTGGTGTTCGGCATCGAGGCCCATGTGTGCGTGCTCCAGACCGTCATCGACCTGCGCCAGGCCGGCTATGACGTGGTGTACGTCCAGGACTGCGTTGACTCCCGCAAGCCGTCTGACCGGGAGGCAGCCCTGCGAAGGGCAGCCCAGGAGGGCGCCGTACTCACCAGCTGCGAGTCCCTGCTCTTCGAGCTGACCGCCACCGCGAAGAACCCCTGCTTCAAGCAGATTTCCGCACTTGTAAAATAAAGAGCGAAAAAGAAAGAAGGATTTCTATGGAATTTCGAGAAGTTTTAGCCCGGCGCCAGTCGGTGCGCTCCTACAACGGCACTCCTGTCACGGACAGCGAGATCACAGCCCTCCTCAAGGCCGCCAACGCCTCCCCCATCGGCAGAGGCCTGTACCAGAATGTCCACCTGTCTGTGGTGCGCAGCAAGCCGCTCCTAAAACAGGTCGCCGCCATCGCTGGCGAGGCCTTCGGCGATCCCGCCATGGATCCGTTCTACGGCGCCTCCACCCTGATCCTAGCATCCTGCGTGGAAGCTGCCGCCACGACGGTGGGCCTGGCCAACTCCGCCTGCATGGTGGAGAACATGCACCTGGCCGCCACCAACCTGGGACTTGCCAGCGTCTATCTCTATGGATTTATCCACACAATCGCGAAAAACGACGAGATCGTCCGGGCCCTGGGCGTGCCGAAGGGCTTTGTCCCGGTGGCAGCCCTGGCAGTGGGGCACACGGACAAGACCCTTGCGGAGCGCCCGCTTGTCACGGACAAAATCCAGACAAGCTTTGTAGACTGACCGCCCCGCGGGCAATCGAGAAGGAGACGGCAGGCCCAGAAGCCTATCGTCTCCTTTATACTGGCTATTGCCCGCTCATCACGTCGTCCAGCTGGCTCTGGAAATAGTCCGTGACGCTGGACACGTTCTCCTCCGTCACATACATGCCGAACCAGGTGGCCCACAGGTCGTCGTCCACCTCTCCGTAGCACATGGCATCCACCATCGCATACCCCACCTCCGGCTTGTAGTGGGACGTCTCGAAGAAATACTGGTTTTCCGTGGTATACTTGTTCAGGCCGGTGAAGCTGTAGTACGGCGTCACCTCCGCCAGCCGCTCCATAAACGTGAAAAGGCCGTGGCGCACGGACCGTATATACGTCTCATAGTGGAGCGGGTTGAGGAAGACGGTCAGCTCTATGCCATTCTCCTCGCACAGCTCCTTAAACTCCCGGATTTCCTCCAGCGCCTCGTCCATCCGGTCCTCATAATAGTCGTCCCAGTAGGGCTCCTCGAAGGCGTTCTCCGGCGTCTCGTAATCTTCGTTGTAGACGGACTCCCCGTTCTGGTAGAACCGCTCCACATCCAGCGGCATATTCCCGATCTCGATCTCCTGCAGGCCCGTCAGCAGCCCGAAGGACATCTTCGTCACCTCCCAGTTGCTCACGTTTTTCAGATAAAAGCCCAGCAGGTCCCCATCCTCCGGATAGGGCATTCTGATCAGCAGATCCTCGTGGAGCGCCGGATCCACCAGGTAGGAGATGTTGTCCAGCCCCAGGAAAATCCGCTTGATCTCCACCCCGTTTTCCAGCAGCACCTTCAGGTTGGACAGGTGCTCTGCGGGTACGCCCTCCGAGTAGGACATATTGTAGTAGCGCTCATACGGCGACGTGTCAAAATAGAGGAAGCCCACGCGGGAGGAACCGAAGATGAGCGTGTCATAGCTGCCCTTCTGATCCAGCATATATTTCGTCTTGATAAAATTCTTGTTAGGCTCCACCCCCACATCGCGGATGTGCTCCGCATGGAACACATTGTAGGGATCCCCCAGCACATTGACTGCCACAAAGACGCTGAGGATGGCGCCGACCAAGACGCCCAGCAGGCAAAGTTTTCCGATTAGCTTCTTCATGTTCCCTTCCTTTCCCTATGGCTCGCCATATCAAAATTGTAGAATATCAAAATTGTGGAATATCAAAATTATGGAATATCAAAATTGGAAATAGATAAATTCCTGGCTCACATTCCCCTGGGAAGATACCACCAGGCAGATGGTCAGCGTCACAAAGGCCACATAGACCGCCCAGCGCCACCCCGTCTTCAGGCTGCTGATACGGCCGATCACATCCGTCCTCTTGTCGAAATAGTCGTAGACCGCCAAAATCAGCAGAGGGATGACAATGCCCGCCAGCTTGGCCTTCGTAAGCCCGAGAAAGCGGTACCCCTCCCACAGGTACGGCAGGAAAAACTGGCAGTTGCGGAACATATTGCGGATGATAAACACCGCGTCCCCGATGGAATTCGCCCGGAAAAAGATCCAGGCAAAGTCCACTGCCACAAAGGTCAGCACAGTCTTTGCCGCCCCGGAGAGCGCCCCCCGCCATCCTCCTGCGGCAGCCACCCCGCTGCCCGGGAAATGCTTCTTTTTCCACAGCTTCCACTCGTTCTCCAGCACCTGCAGCGCCCCGTGGACGCCGCCCCAGGCCACAAAAGTCCAGTTGGCCCCGTGCCACAGCCCGCTCACCACAAAGGTGACAAACAGGTTCAGCTCATGGCGCGCCCGGGAGACCCGGTTGCCCCCCAGCGGAATATAGAGATAATCCCGGAACCAGGTGGACAGGGAAATATGCCACCTGGACCAGAATTCCTTCATGCTCTTGGCAAAGTAGGGGCTCTTAAAATTGATCATCAGATCCTGCCCAAACATCTTGGCCGAGCCGATGGCGATATCGGAATATCCGGAAAAATCGCAGTAGACCTGGAACGCGAACATGACCGTGGCCACAACCATCGCAAATCCCACATGGTTCTGGGGATCGTTGTACACCTTGTCCACATAGACCGACATTGTCGTGGCGATCACCAGCTTCTTGTAGAAGCCCCAGGCCATAATCTTCAGTCCCCTGGTCACATTCTCATAGCAAAACACCGTCTCCTTCCTCAGCTGAGGGATCAGGTTCCCGGGCCGCTCGATCGGCCCCGCCACCAACTGGGGGAAGAAGCTGACATACAGGGCATAGTAGCCCAGATGCCGCTCCGCCTTCAGATCCCCCCGGTACACGTCGATCACGTAGCTCAGCGTCTGGAACGTGTAGAAGGATATCCCCACGGGCAGGATGAGCTTCAGCGTCACATCCTGGACCGGCAGGGACAGCATCCGCAGGACGGCTGTCACCGATTCGGAAAAGAAATTGAAATATTTAAAGAAGAACAGGACGCCCAGGCAGGACAAGAGCGCAGCCAGCAGCCATGCCTTCTTGCCAGACTT
This sequence comes from uncultured Lachnospiraceae bacterium, assembly GCA_944381745.1. Lineage (GTDB taxonomy): Bacteria > Bacillota > Clostridia > Lachnospirales > Lachnospiraceae > JAGTTR01. Next base: position 7,480 of record CALWMI010000001.1, read on the forward strand.
GTCCCGGCTGTCCTCCACCTTCATCGCGCACACATAGGAGATGAGCGTCGTCCCGCCGATCAGCACCACAAGCTTAGGGTTCCAGCTCATGTAAAAATAATAGCTGGCAGCCAGCAGCCAAATCCAGCGGTATCGATGCTTCAGCCCGTAATATACGAAAAAAACAACCGGTAAAAATATGGCAAACTGCCAGGAATTAAACTGCATAATGTTCTCTCTTTCTTTTGGTTGATAGTCCTTGGCTATTATAACCGATTTTCCCGCTCAGCGCAACGCACCTTGGCAAAAAATAGGAGGACATCCGCCAGGCGCTTCCCGCGCCCGGAGACATCCTCCTCATGTCTTGATTCTCCATCTCCCGGAGACATTCTTCTCACGTCCCGGTTCTCCCTCTCCCGGAGACATCCTTCTCGCGTCCTGGTTCTCCCTCTCCCGGAGACATCTTTCTCACGCCCTGGTTCTCCCTCTCCTGGAGCATAACATGCACGCTTCCCTGCAGGCTGCAATTCCCTCCTCCCGCAGGCTCTGCGCTCTTACTTCTCGCTCAAATCCGGGATCACCGTATACTCCTCTTTGATCGTAGACAGCACAAACTGCGTCTTCGTCGTCGATACACCCTGGATGCTCTTGATCTCCTTGTGGACAGCCTCCAGCCCTTCGGAGGAATCTGTCAGCACCTGGAGCAGAAAGTCAAAATCCCCGGTGATATAGTGGCAAGACAAGATCTGCTTGTTCTTCAGAACCTCCTCCGTAAAATTGTCATAGTACTTCGGATGCTCCAGCCCAACCTCTATGAATGCCAGCATATCATACCCGACCTTCTTGCGATCCAGCACCATCGTGTACTTCTTGATAATGCCGCTGTTCTCAAGCTTGCGGATACGTTCCAGCACCGCTGATACGGATAAATTAATCTGCTCACTGATACTTGAAGCCTTAAGCCGTGCGTTGTCTTTCAGATAATTCAGAATCTTAATATCCACGTTGTCCATCTTAGTTTCCCCTTTTCTAAATAGTCCCCCTGGCTATTATTTATGCCCTCTTTCCTTCTGGCCATAAATCATTTTTAGTATACTAAATCGTCAGCCAAATTGCAACCTTGAAGTGTGGATTTTTACAAATTTTTACTATTTTTGTAATAGAGTGTTAGCGCCGGTGTACAAGTGACAATACGCCCCTTGTACACCGGCGCTAAGCTTTTCAAGCAGCAAAAATTCCCCAAATTCCCAGACATATTATCTGGACGTGTCCCCAGGCAAATCTCCCGCATATCCCCTTCCCCTGTGCCGCAGCTTCCAGACAAAAAAAGCAAAGACAGCCTTCCGAACTGGAAGACTGCCTCTGTGTCAAACTCTATTTTTCATATACCAGGGGAAGAGGGATTCGAACCCCCATTGACGGTTTTGGAGACCGTTGCTCTGCCATTGAACTATTCCCCTACATACCTTTGCATGTACCTTCAAAACCACATACTGTAAACTGTTGAATTAGGAAGACATCTTCCCTTTGGCCTGCACTTGCTATGGCTTTGCGGCTTTGCCTTGCCAATCGCATAAGTGCTTATGGTCAAGCCTTCGACCGATTAGTAGCAGTCAGCTCCATACGTTACCGTACTTCCACCTCTGCCCTATCTACCTCGTCGTCTCCAAGGGGTCTTATCGTTTTCACGGGGATATCTCAT
>CALWMI010000002.1 GCA_944381745.1 uncultured Lachnospiraceae bacterium
TTGTCATTCACGTCCAGCCCGGTGTTGATCTTCACCTGCACGAGGCTGGCCTGGACTTCCTCCTCCGTCATATCCAGCTGCTTGGCTGTCAGCGCCACGTCCTCCTTGCACTTGTAGTACTTGGACAGCACCTTCTTCTCCGTCTCGCCCAGCTGCTTGAGCACCGTCCTGGTCAGGCGGTCGCCATAGCTCACCACCATCTGGTTGATGGCGCTGTAGATCTCCATGCCCATATACTCCAGGATCACCCGGTCCGGCTTGAAGATCTCGCCGGCCCGCACCGCGTCCAGCGCGTTGTTGTACGTATTCTTGATGCCCCGGATGCCGTTCTCCATCGTACCGATCCCCACGCGGATGCGCATATCCGAATCGATCTTCTCAATCTGCGAGAGCGCCTCGTTCTTGATGTCGTCCAGGGCGTAGTAGAGCTCCCTTCTCGTGGGGCTGGTCAGGATCACCACCATGCCCATATCCGCCACGATCACCTGGTTGCCGCCGATCTTCTTGTTCACTGCGGAGAAGGGGATCATGGCGGCTGCGGCCTCCCTCAGCTTCTCCTTGTCCTCGTTCCGCACATAGGCGTCGGACGGATAGAGGAAAGAGATGGCCATAAACGTATCCTTATCCACATCAAAGCCAAACTTCTTGCCGAAGGACTTGACCAAATCCTCATCCTCATAGTAGCCTATGACAATGTCGTTAAAATAAGCAGATAGTGTAATGTCTGTCGTATTCTTGTTCATTCTCCATTCCTCCCCTGCCAACCAGTTTTCCCGCGCATCTGCCTTCCTTGGGAAGTCTTCATTATATAATACTTTCCAGCGTTTGTCAATCTGCGCAGGCTTCCCGTGCAGTAGCTTCCCGCTGCCCCTGCGCCGCCTCTCCCAGCAGCCCTCTCAGCTCCTCCAGCCTGTGGATCTCATAGCAAGGGACGATATCCGCTGGACGCGGCTCCCCCTTCCGGTTAAACCAGCAGGTGTCCAGGCCGCCGTTGATGCCCCCCAGGATGTCGGAGGTCAGGGAATCCCCCACGATCAGATAATCCGCCGGATCCGCCTCCCCGGCATGGTTCTCCTGGCGGATCCGGGCAAAGCAGTAGTCGAAAAACTCCTTCCTGGGCTTCTGGCAACCGGCGTCCTCGGAGACGAACACCTCCCGGAAATATCTGCGGAAGCCTGCCTTGGCAAGCCTGCGGTACTGCGTCCTGGACGTGCCGTTGGTCACGACGTAGAGCGGGTATCTCTCATACAGCCACGCAAGCAGTTCCCCGGCTCCCTCCACCGGAATCGCGGACGCGTCCAGCTGCGCCCGGTAGAGCCGCTCCGCCAGATCGCCGCCTTCTCCCAGCCCCAGCTCCTGGAAAAAGCGCAGGAACCGGGTCTCCATAATCGTCCGGCGCTCGATCTCTCCCCGCTCATAGGCCTTCCACAGGCTGGCGTTGATGCGGCTGTACTGCTCCAGCATCCCTGCATCTGCCCGCACGCCGAAGGCTCCCAGCACGGCGGTGACGCCAGCCTTCTCCCCCGCGTCAAAATCCAGCAGCGTATTGTCCACGTCCAGAAGCACGCCCTTATACCGCTTCATGGTTCCTCCCCGGATTCTCTCCACCGTCCTGGCCTTTCCCATCCTCGTAAGCGATCTGCCCGCCGCAGACCGTATATTTCACACGCCCGTACAGGCTCTCCCCCAGGAAGGGCGAGTTGGACGCCTTGGACGCGAAGCCTTCCACCTTCCACTGCTCGCCCTCGTCAAAGATGACCAGATCCGCTTCCTTGCCCTCCTCGATGCTGCCGGCTTCCAGGCCATACAGACGGGCAGGGTTCAGGCTCATCTTTTCCATCAGCTGCATGATGGTCAGGTGCCCCTTTCTCACCAGGTTCGTGATCCCCAGCGCCAGGGCAGTCTCCAGCCCGATAATCCCGCTGGGCGCCTGGGGGAATGGAAGCTCCTTCTCCTCCCGGCTGTGGGGGGCGTGGTCGGTGGCGATCAGGTCGATGGTCCCGTCCTTGAGCCCTTCGATCAGCGCGTACCGGTCCTCCTTCGTGCGCAGGGGCGGGTTCATCTTGGCGCAGGTGCCAAACCGCTTCACAGCCCTCTCATCCAGGGAAAAATGGTGGGGCGTCACCTCGGCCCACACATCCGCCCCCATGTCCTTGGCCAGGCGGATAAGCCGCACCGAGTTGCCGGAGCTGACGTGCTGGATGTTGACCCGCGCCCCCGTGTGCAGCGCCAGCATGCAGTCCCTGGCCACCATGATCTCCTCCGCCAGGGCTGTGGCTCCCTCAAGCCCCAGCGCCCGAGCCGCTTCCCCGGCGTTGACGCCGCTCTGGGCGATGAAGCTGGGATCCTCCTCGTGGAAGCTCAGCGGCACCCCCAGGGCCGCCGCCTTCTCCATGGCCGCCTGCACCAGCCGTTCGTCCTGCAGCGGCTTGCCGTCGTCGGTGAAGCCTGCGGCCCCTGCGGCGCGAAGCCCATCCATATCCGTCAGTTCCTTCCCCTCCATCCCCACAGTCACAGTCCCGCAGGAGAGCACATGGACCGGCGTCTTCCGCCCCTCCTCCAGCACATACCGCAGGGTCTCCTCATTGTCCACGCAGGGCTTTGTATTGGCCATGCACACGACTGTGGTGAAGCCGCCCGCCGCTGCTGCCGCCGCCCCCGTGTGGATGTCCTCCTTGTAGGTCAGGCCAGGATCCCTAAAATGCACGTGGACGTCCATGAGCCCGGGCGCCACAGTCAGCCCCCTGGCCTCTATAATCCGCTCATACTCCTCGCTCCTCTGGTACTTGCCGATCTTCTTAATCTTCCTGCCCTCGATCACCAGATCCAGCACATCGTCAATTCCTCTCTTGGGGTCAATCACTCGTCCGTCCTTTATCAGAATCATCTTGCTTCCTCCTTCAGATACTGGTAGATCACCTTGGCGCCGTCGCAGATGGACTCGATCGTGGTAAATTCCTTCTTGTTGTGGCTGATACCCTTGGCGCAGGGGATGAAGACCATCGCCGTGTCGCAGATATGGGCGAAGGACATGGCGTCATGCCCTGCCCCGCTGATCATCGGGCGGTGGGGGATTTTCAGCTCCTTAGCTGCCTCCAGCAGCTTCTGCTGCAGATCGGCAGACATGCCGATGGGCGGGATGTCGGATATCTTCTCCCGGAAATACTTGAGCTTGCGCTTCTCACATATCCGCTTGCACGCCTGCTTCAGCCGCGTCTCCATGCGGTCAAGGCTGGAGGAATCGATCCCTCTCATATCCACGCCCAGCTCCACCTCCCCGGGGATCACGTTCAGGGCGTTCGGCCGGTTGCTCACCGTCCCCACGGTGGCCACGGACTGGTAGATGGACTCGGATTTCCCGATCTCCTCGATCTCCAGTATGATCTCCGCCGCCGCGCACAGGGCATCCGCCCGCATCCCCATGGGGGTGGCCCCGGAGTGCTCCGCGTTCCCGTGGATGTGGATGTTGAACCTTCTGGGGCCAGCGATGGTCTGCACGATTCCCACGCGGTCCCCGTACTCCTCCAGCACCTTTCCCTGCTCGATGTGGAGCTCAATGTATTCCCTCACGCCCTGTATGCGGTCCGGGTGCAGGCTGTAGCCTTTGCGGCGGAACACTTCGCTCAGCGTCTCGCCCTTCTTGTTCACAGCCTCCCCGATGTCGTGCTTGTACACCTCGCCGGTGATCAGGCCGCTCCCGATGGTGCTCCTGCCGAAATTGCTGGACTCCTCGCAGCGCATCGCCCCGATGCGCACGGGAATGCGAAGGCCGCTCTTCACCGCCCAGTCCATGACCAGGAACCCGGCGATGATGCCGGCCACGCCGTCATAGCGCCCGCCCTCGATGACGGAGTCCAAGTGGGAAGCGATCAGGCAGTAGTCCTCGTCCATATCGCAGTCCTTGCGGTACAGATAGGTGTTGCCCACCTGGTCCTCATAGCTGCCGTAGCCTTTCTCCTCGCCAAGCTCGCGGAACACGCGGTGCATCTCGTCCTCCACCTCCGTGTACCCGAGACGTGTGACGCCCCCGTTTTCGCTGCTTCCAATCCCGTAGAAACGGTCAAACAAATATTCTGCGTATTCGATATCTTCAATCTCGTGCTGCATGTCGTCTCCTCCCGCTGTTTGTCTGTCATAAACTTACACAGTGAATCTGTACTCCGTGGCTCTCCAGCTCTCCCCGGATCTCCTCCGGGATCTCCTCGTCAGTGATCACATCCTGGACCTCCTGCAGGCGGAAGGAGGTCACAAGCCCCCGCTTCCCAAATTTTGTGGAGTCTGTCAGAATGATCACCCGCTTCGCCGACTCTGCCATGGCCTTCATCGTATCCGTGCGCATCAGATCCACGCCGGTGAATCCCACGCCCTGCTTGTAGCCGTCCGCGCCGACGAATATCTTGTCCACGGAAAAATCGCTGGCGCACCGCTTGGTCACCGGGCCTACCACCACCTGGGATTTCAGCTGGTAGTCGCCACCAAGAAGCACAATCTTGGCGCGGGGCGCCTCCTTGATGTAGGATGCAGTGAATGCAGAGTTGGTGATGATGGTGACGTTCTCCTTGTGGGTGGCCAGCTCCTCCGCCAGAAGGGCGCAGGTCGTACCCGACTCGATCATCACGGTCTCCCCGTTCTCCACCATCTGCGCGGCCATCACTGCAATCTTCTTCTTGCGGTTGTAATTGTGCCCCATCCGGGTGCTCAGATCCCCGGTCTCATTGATCACCGCATATCCGTGCTCCCGCTGGATAATCCGCTTCTCCACCAGGGCGTCCAAATCCTTGCGGATCGTCACCTGGGATACGCCCAGCTCCCTCGCCAGCGTCACCACGTCGATCCGATGGTGCTGGTTGACCAGCTCTATGATCTTATCCTGTCTCTCCTGCATCATCATAGGAATCACCTCTGCACTGATTGTACCACAAACCTTTCCCTTTGTCGCTAATTATTTTCATTTGAAAGTTTCATTTGAAAAATTTCTCCTCCGCTCCGGGCTTCCTGTCCTCCCCTTCTGCCTCTCTCCCTCTTCTTTCCATACTGCCCCATCCCTCCCCAACGGAGTGCCATTTTTGATCTTACGAATGAAATTTCTTTCTATCTTTTTCGTAATTTTCATTCTTTACATCCATAGCCTTCTGTGTTATCCTATACAAGGGCGGTTCGCCGTCCCTTTTGGGCTAATTGGTATTTTCTATCATTATTAGGAGGAAGCATATGAAAAATCTGCTTGTAGGGCAATCGGGCGGGCCCACCGCCGTCATCAACGCAAGCCTGTGGGGCGTACTGCATGAGGCCGCCCTCTATCCGGAGCAAATCGGGCGTGTCTATGGCATGCGCAATGGCATCGAAGGGTTTCTGAAGGGGCATTTCATCGACCTGGGCGCCTCCCTGGACGCCGGCGCACGGGAACGGCTGAAATACACGCCCGGCTCCTTTCTTGGCTCCTGCCGTTTCCGGCTTCCGGAAGACCTGGACGCCCCAGTCTACCAAGAGCTCCTGCGCCTTCTCGAAGCGCAGGACATCGGCTACTTCCTGTACATAGGCGGCAACGACTCCATGGACACCGTCTGCAAGCTCTCCGCCTATGCGGCCCGCACCGGGAGCAGCATCCGCTTTGTGGGGATCCCCAAGACCATCGACAACGACCTTGTGCTCACGGACCACACTCCCGGCTTCGGGAGCGCCGCGAAATTCGTGGCCACCGCCGTCCGGGAGATTGGCATCGACGCTTCTGTCTATGAGGCCCCCTCCGCCACCATCGTGGAGATCATGGGGCGCCATGCCGGGTGGCTGACCGCAGCCTCCGCCTTAGCGCGGAAATTCCCGGGGGACAATCCTGCCCTCATCTATCTGCCGGAAATCCCCTTTGACCAGGAGGCCTTCCTTGGACGGCTGCAGGAGGTGCTGGCCGTCCGCCGCAACGCTGTGGTCTGCGTGTCAGAGGGGCTCCGGGACAGGGATGGGAACTTCCTCTGCGAGTACGCGGCGTCCTCCTCCACAGACCAGTTCGGCCACAAACAGCTCTCCGGCTGCGGCCGCTATCTGGCCCAGCTGGTCAAGGAGCGCCTGGGCATAAAGACCCGCACCGTGGAGTTCAACGTCAGCCAGCGGTGCGCAGCCCAGGAGCAGAGCCTTACGGATCTGTCCGAGGCGATCGATGCCGGGGCCTTCGGCGTACGCTCCGCCGTCGCGGGCAAGACCGGCTGCATGGTCACCTTCTCCCGGAATACGCCCTACTCCATCTCCTACGGGCTGGCGGACGTCTCCCTTGTCTGCAACCAGGAGAAGACGGTGCCCAGGGAATGGATCAGCCTAGACGGCTCAGATGTAACCCCTGCGCTGGCCAGCTATATCCTCCCGCTGATCCAGGGCTCCCCGTCCATCCCCATGAAGGACGGCATGCCGGATTTCGTCTACCTGCAGCCGTAGCGCCGGTATGGCTTCCGGGACAGGGGAAGCCGGTGCATACCGAATTTTAACCCCTGACACGTAGAAAAGAGACAATCCCAGAGAATTCAGATTTTTTAGGAACTGAATTTCCTGTCGGACTGTCTCTTTCTTCTTATCCCTCGTATTTTAGGGCACAAAAGGGGCTGTCTCCTGTCTCAAGCCTTGTCTCTTTCCTGGGCGCCGGCTCTGGCCGCCTCCCGTCTCCTGCGGGCCAGGATGCCGCCCACTCTGCCGGTCTCCTTGGCCGTCAGCGATTTCCAGCCGCCCTCCAGCACCCGGTCCAGAAGGCCGAGCTCCCCGGCGATCTCGTATTTTAGCCGGTCTTCCGGCTCTATGTTCCGCAAATCAATCGGCTTGTCTTTTTTCCCTGCCACTGGCTGCACACTCCTTCTGTCTGCTCCGGCGGCACGGCTCACCCGCCCCTGCCGCCGGGAGCGATGGTCTATCAGGAAGTATGCCCATCCCTTCCGCCTCCTATACAGCCAGGCGTCACGGCTCCTCCGGGATGATCACCGCCGCGATAAAATACGCCACTGCCGTGCCGAAAAATGCAGTGCAGAACGCCACCAGCACCAGCAAAAGCCGCAGGATCGTGGGGTCTATGCCAAAATAGTCCCCCAGCCCGCCGCAGATGCCGCACACCATCCGGCTGTTTCTCGAGCGATACAATCTCTTCATGTTCACGCCTCCCCTCCCTGTGTGTCTATATTGTTGACCTCAATGCTTCCCACGCTGCACTGGAGATCCATGTGCTTCCCAGCGCTCTCCTCTCCCAGCGTCTGGGAAAAGCTTAACCCGCTGAACGCTCTTCCGTTGATGGCCACCTGGCCGATATCCGAGCGGACGGTGTAATAGAAATCCTCCTCCGCTCCCCGCACATAGAGCTCGATGGCTCCCGCCGACGTCCTGGCAGTGCAGGATTCCCCGATATCTCCGGAATATCCGGTGTATCCGGCTCCCACATCCAAATCCAGGCGTGCCACCGACAGATCCCGCGCCATCAGCATCCCTTTGGCGATGCGGGCATCCAGCTCCTCCAGATCCATCCCCAGGGGCAGGAGAATGAGCATCCTGGCATTCTTGTCCTCGAGCCCCTCATTTTCCAAGATCAGCGTGCTTCCTTCCTGCCGGGAGGAAAACCGTGAGAGCTGCCCATTGGTATACACCTCCACATCTTCCACGTCCTCCCGGGCGACCTGTACGCCGCCGCACTGGAAATCAATCCGAAGGCCGGCCACCTCCGAGGCTGGGAAGGAGAGCTGCCGGTCCTCCCGCAGATCCTCCCAGTATCTGCCGCCATGGCCGCCGTGCCGGCCCTCATGCCAATCCTCTGTCCAGTCTTCCCACTCTTCCTCGAACCCTTCCAGGCCGTCCTGGCTGTGGCGGTGCCGCCAGCCCCGAAGCCCGAAGCCGTCCTCAATGAGGGACAGATCCGCCCCCATAGCGACGGAGATGATGAGCAGGATACAGCCAACTCCCAGGCAGATGCCTGCAATTTTTACCGCGATTTTCCCGACCCGCTTCATGCCCGGCTCCCCCCTCTCTCAAATGGCCTGCGCAAGGCGCGCACCAGGGCGTTTACCAGCGGCACGGCCACCTTGAAAAAGAGCCAAACCACCAGGCAGCATAGGAGAATGCCAAGCGCAGCCCCCACCAGCGCCATGCCGCAGATCATCAGCCCCGTGGCCGGCGAGAGGAAGAGTAGGCCAAGTCCCTTGCCCACCGTCCAGATTCCCGCCAGGAACAGGGCGCCGCCTCCCACCAGGAAGGCCACAGTCACCCCCAGCCCCGCCACGATCACGCCCAGCACAACCGCGGCAGCCACTAGGGCCAGTGGGATCAGGAGGGGCGCCGCACAGATACACAGGAGGATGATCAGCAGGGGCTTCAGGCATCCGCCTCCCTTTTTTCCCTGCTCCCGCTCCTGCCCATTTTGCTCGTCTCTCCCGGGCTTGGCATCCCTCTCCTGGGCCGTCCCATACTCCCGGTAAGCCTTCTCCTCCCAGCCGGTGTCTCTGCTCCTCTCCCGGCTGTCCTCCGCCCGGCCTGCATATCTGCCGGGCATCCGGTGCTCCTCGAACCGCCTGTCCGTGTATCCGGCGTCGGTGTACTCCCCGAAATCCTCTTGGCCTGCGTCTGCGCGCAGCCCCTCCCGGATCTCTGCGGCCACCTTCTCCGGCGAGCCCAGCTTGCGGATAATCTCCTCTTCCTCCTCCGCTGGGGCATCCTCCAGATATTCCTCGTAATATTTCAGAGCCTCTTCCCTGTCCGCCTCCGGTATATCCTGCAGAAGATAAGACAGCTCTCTCAAGAATTCCTCTCTTCTCATCTCGTTATCCTCCCCGCAAACATGGCGCTGATCTTAGCTGAATAAGAACACCACTCCTCCTTGTACAGCGCCAGCTGTGCCGCCCCCTTGTCCGTAATCTTATAATACCGGCGGTTGCGGCCGGCGAATTCCCGGTCGTATACCGCAAGGCACTCATCCTTCTGGAGCCTGCGCAGCACCGGGTACAGGGTGGATTCGGACAGGTCTATGACCTTCCGCACGTCCTGGGTAATCTTATAGCCGTACAGCCCATCCTCCTCCTGGGAAACGGCCGCCAGCACAATTGCGTCCAGGAGGGCTGCTCCCGTATTAAAAACCATCTGTCCATCCCCTTTACCGCCGCATCCGCACACAGGAGGCTGCAAGCCCTCTGTGTGCGGACGCTTTCTTGTCTGCTGATGTTATTATACGGTATATAATATTATACTGTCAATTAAGATAAACCGAAGATTCCTGAAGAATTCCTAAAGATTGCGGCTGCCTACAGCAGGAACGCCTCCCCGAACGTGAAGGAATAGACATAGGTCTCCTTGACCTTCCTCCCGGTAATCTGCTCCAGCGCCCGCTTATAGTACGCAAGCTGCGGGCGGTACCGTTCCAGGAGGACGGAAGGGGCGCTCACCCGGTCCGTCTTGTAGTCCAGAAGCACAATGTCCCCGCCCTCATAGAAGAAGGCGTCGATGATTCCTTGGATGAGGATTGTCTCCTTCTGTACCATCTCCTCCTGTCCCGTCCCATCCGGCTCCTCCCCGGCCTGGGCTGCCAGCTGGGAGGCCGGGACTGCCAGCACAAAGGGCTGCTCCCGAAACAAAAGCCCCGCAGACGACGCCTGCGCCATCCGCCTCCCAAGCTCCGACTCCAGCAGGCGGCAGATATCCACCGGCGCGATCAGGCGCCTCTCCCGCTCAGACAGGACGCCTTCCCGCCCAAGCTTTGCAAGGTAGGCGCGCATGCCCGCCTCCTGGCTTTGGCCTGCCTCCTGGCCTTGGCCTGTCTCCTGGCTTTGGCCTGCCTCCTGGCTTTGACCTGCCTCCTGGCCTCCCTCTGCCGCCATGGCCGCGGCCTCCTGGAAGTCCATATGCTCCAGCAGGCGGTGGTAGGCATCTCCCCTGGCCGCCCCCTGCTCAGATGGCTGCTGTCCCGCGATAAACTGGGGAATCAGAGGGGTGACTTCCGGCTCCTCGTACAGCCGGCCGGCCAACTCGTCCAGCAGCTTCTGCTGCTGGCGTTTCAGCTCCGACACCGTGAGTTTCACCGGCAGGGGCGTCTTCCCCTCCCACGGGTACACATACTGGAGGAGCGGCTCCAGCGCGCTCTTCCCGCCTCCGCGCAGGAGCTCCTGCCGGAGCCTGCGCGCCCACAGGCCTCCCTCGGCCTGCTCCTGCACTTCCTCCCACACAAGCTCCTGGGCCCGCACGATCCGCAGCTGGAAATCCCCGGCTCTCCCGCCGCCCTCCTCCTGCCTGCACACAGCCGGCATGACAAAGTCCAGGGCAGACGACGCCCCGAAACGGTCCGCGAAGCTCATCTGCACCTGTGACCATCTCCCGATGCTCTGCTCCGCGTCCTTCACCGTCCCGGTGAGGATGAGTTTTTCTTTTGCCCGGGTCAGGGCGACATAGAGGACCCGAAGCTCCTCTCCCAGCATCTCCTCCCGCATTTTCCGCTGGATGGCGCGCCGGAAAAGGGTGGGGATGCGCAGCCTTCTGCCGCCGTCCACATAATCCAGCCCCAGCCCCCAGTCCATGTGGAGGACTACCGGGTTCCTGGCGTCCGTCTCATTGAAGCGCTTGCCCAGCCCCGCCACGATCACCACCGGGTATTCCAGCCCCTTGCTCTTGTGGATGCTCAAAATCTCCACCGCCTCCGGAGCGTCCGCCCCCTCCCCGGCAGAGCCGAAGTCTATATGGTACTTCATCATCCGGTCGATATAGCGCACAAAGTGAAAGACCCCTTTGTAGCTGGTGCTCTCAAACACAATGGCCTTGTCCGCCAGCATATCCAGGTTGGCCTTGCGCACCGGCCCGCCCTGCATGGCGGATACGTAGGCGCCAAAGCCCGTCTCATCCAGTATCTCCCACAGGAGCTGGTGAATCGGCATGTAGGTCACCTTCTCCCGGAAACCGTCCAGCATCCGGTAGAAAGCCGCAAGCTTTTCCTTCACCTCCCCCTCCGGGCCATTCCGGGCATACTCCCGGCAAGCTTGGCAGTATGGGAGCTTCGGGCAGGCAGCGCGTACGCCTGCCAGCTCCTCCTCCGACACTCCCCCCATGGGAGAGCGGAGGACAGCCGTCAGCGGGATGTCCTGCAGCGGGTTGTCGATGATCCGCAGCATATTCAGCACTGCCTGCACCTCGTAGGAGGAAAAATACCCGCTCCGCAGGCTGCTCCGGCAGGGAATCCCTTCGGCGTTCAGCACCTCCTGGTATACCTCGGCCCAGCCCTCCACAGCCCGCAGGAGGATGACAATATCTCCGTAGCGCACCGGCCTAAGCCTGCCGCTCTCCTTGTCCGTCACCTGGAGGCTCCCCATCAGCTCCTTAATCCTGCCCGCCGCCATGACAGCCTCCAGCTCCCGGGCCGTGCGCTCCTGCTCCCCGGACTCCCTGGGGTTCTCCAGCAGCAGCGCCTCGCAGGCAAAATCTTCCTGCCCCTCCCCCGGGAAACTGGCCCCCGGATACAGGGCGTTGTCCCTGTCATAGGCGATACCGCCCAAATCCTCCCCCATAGCCTGGCGGAAAATGCCGTTGATCCCCTCCAGCACCTCCCGGCGGCTGCGGAAATTTTGGCGGAGGCCGATACACACGCCCGGGTATGCGCCCTCCTCCCCTGTGCCGCCCTCCTCCGGGCGCCTGTAGGCATGGTATTTCTCCAGGAACAGCGCCGGCCTGGCCAGCCGGAAGCTGTAGATACTCTGCTTCACATCCCCCACCATGAACAAGTTCCTGCTGCCGTCCCCCCGTCCGGCGATGCTGTTCAGCAGAATCTCCTGCACGAGGTTGCTGTCCTGGTACTCGTCGATGAAGATCTCCCGGTACATGCGGGCATAGGACAGGGCCGTCTCCGTGGGAACCCGCCTCCCGCCCTCCTTCCGGAGGAAGATCTCCAGGCATTCATGCTCCAGGTCGGAGAAATCCACCAGGTTGTTCTCCCTCTTCTTCTCCCGGAACCGGCGGCCAAACTCCTCCGTCAGGGAAATCAGCGTCTCCGCCGGCTGCCGGCATCTGGCCATATACTCCTGATATTCCTCCAGCTCCTGGAAAAAGTAGCGTTTCCGAAGCTGATCCAGTTCCTTCTTATAGCCGTCCCGCCGCGCCCTCACCGACGCCCGCTTCTCCTCGGACACTGTCTCGTCCTTCTTCCTGGACAGCGACACCGGCCGGTAAGCCCCGATCTGACGCGCCAGCCCGGCAAAACCTTCCGCCTCCTCCATCTCCCGGAAGCTGCGGATATCCTCCTGCAGCGCCTCCTCGTACATATATGGGCCCCCGGGGCTTCTGGCCTCCTCTGCGGCCAGCTGGGCTGACTCCCGGAAGCTGCGGATGGACGCCTTCAGGCTCTCCACAAGCCAGGCAAGCCAGCCCGGCTCCTGCCCGCTTTCTCCGTCCGCTTCCCGGCTTTCTCCGTCCACTTCCCGGCTTTCTCCGTCCACTTCCCGGCTTTCTCCGTCCGCTTCCCGGCTTTCTCCGTCCGCCTTCTGGCCTTTCCCGCCCGGCTCCTGCCATCCGCCCTTCTTCCCAGCGGCATTTCCGTAGGCTTTGAGGCAGCTTCTCAGCCACTCCTGGGGCCACGGATAGCTCTGGGCAAACTCATACAGCCGCAGGATCATCCGCTCCAGCGCCCCGTCATTTCTCCCCGGCGCATAGCAGTCCGTGAAGGAGGAAAATGCTGGGCTTCCCTCCCGGTAGCAGTCCTCCAACAGCTCTCCCAGCACGTCCTGGCGCATCAGCTGCAGCTCCCCCTCTTCCCCCACGCGGAAGGAGGGATCCAGATCCGCCTCCTCGTAGTGGCTTCGGATAACCTGCATGCAGAAGCTGTCGATGGTGGTGATGGAGGCCGTATGGATGAGGCTCAGCTGCTTCATCAGGCGGGCATCCCTGGGACTTCGCTTCAGGGCATTCTCCAATGCCCGGCGGATCCTCTCCCGCATCTCCTCCGCGGCAGCCCTTGTGAAGGTGACCACCAGAAGCTCATCCACGTCCGCCGGATTCTGCCTGTCCAGTATCAGGCCCATAATCCGCTCCACCAGCACCGCTGTCTTGCCGGAGCCCGCGGCAGCAGACACCAGGATATTCTCTCCCCTCGCCTCGATCACCCTTCTCTGGTCTTCTGTCCAGGTCACTCCCATGCCTCTGCCTCCTCCCTCGACATCCTCTTCCATATCTCCTCGTCCGGAAAAGCTTTGAGACGGCGGAAGGCAAAGCCCTCCCCGTGCTCGTCAAAGCCGCACACGCCCTTGTAGGCGCAGTAATCGCAGGCCGTCCTGGTTCCCTTTCGGAAGGGGCTGATGCTGATCTCCCCCTCCAGGATGCCTTCCCCGAACTCCTTCATTTTCTCCCGGGTATAAGCCATCAGATCCCGTATCTGGCCGGTGGCAGCCACGCTGGAGCGCGCCCCCACCTCCCCGCTTTTGGTCATAGATACCGGGATCACCAGGGAGCTGCTCCCAATGTCCCGGTCCAGCAGGCGGATAATGTCCGGGTCGCTGTTCACAAGCCCTTTCATGCGCAGCTCCTTCAGAAAGGCTGTCTCCAGCTCACTCTCCCCCTGGCTTCCGTCTGTCTCCAAAATCGGATCCTGGATGTGATAGTACAGCATCGCCGCAGGGATCACCCGCTTCTCCAGGTGCGTCCTCTGCTCCATCTCCGCCGCCGCGCTCATATAGACCACCAGCTGCAGCGAAAGCCCGTAGTACACCTCGGAGAGGTCAAAGTTTTTGTTGCCCGTCTTGTAGTCCACAACTTTTACATAGACATTCTCCCCGTCCTCAAAGCAGTCGGTGCGGTCGATCCGCCCTGTCAGCCTCATCTCGCCGCCTCCCTCCAGAGGGATGCGCACTGCGTCCAGATGGTCAGCCTGGGAGAAGGACACCTCGAAGCCCCTGGGGACAAAGGAACCCTGCCTGACCTGGAGGGTGATGGCCCACACGGTGCGGCGGCCCATCTGCTTCATCCGCTGGATCATGTAGCTGTTCCTGGCGCTTGACAGGAGAACCGTATTCCCGTATTCCTGTGCCACTTCCTCCACGCAGCTGTCCATCAGCGCCTCCTGCTCCTCCCGCCCGATATCCGCCCATGTATGGGGGCCCTCATCCAGCCGGGCCGTGTACAGCTCCAGCGCCTTGTGCAGGATATTGCCCAAATCCAGGGCGGCAAAGGTATACTCCTGCCGCTCCTTCAGGCGCAGGCCGTAGGCCAGGTAATGGGCGTAGGCGCAGGCGGCATATTTCTCCAGCCTGGTCACGCTGCCCTGCAGCTCCTCCCCGTAGATCGCCCTGGCCGCCGCCCGGGAGATGGAAAGGCTGCTCCTTCCCCCCTCCAGGGCATTCCCCAGCAGCTTGAGCTTCCCGCGAAACGGCTCCCTCGCCGCATAGTAGGCGGCAAGCTCCCGCACAGCGGCATCCTCCATCCCGCGCTTTCTTATCTCGCCAGCCAGAAGCTGGAAGCCGTCCTTCTCCGACACCGGCTGTCCCTCGTCCGCCTGTGCATATCCGCTCCCCACGGCAAGCCCCGGGTACATCTCCCGCAGCAGGCCGATCAGATAGGAGGGCCTGGCCGCCTCCCCCTTACGGTTCACACGGCAGAAGCTCAGATACAGCCTGCCGCTTGGCTTGGTCAGGTTCCGGTACAGGTAAAACCGCTGGGTGTAGGAATTTTCCCGGGCGGTGGGCGCCATGCGCACCGCCGTGCCCCGCAGCATCTGCCGGTCCATCTCAGACAGAAGGCTCCTTCGCCCTTCCGAGGAGGGGATCACCCCGTCGTTGGCGCCCAGGACGAACAGCGCGCGGATCCCGTTGAGCCGGGTTCTCTCCAGATCCCCCACGACGACCTGCTCCCCGGTGGGCGGGATGACCCCCACCCTGGCGTCCTCCAGCCCCGCGTCCAGTATCTGGGCATACTCCCGGATTCCCACCTTCTCATCTCCCAGCAGCTCCACCAGCTTGTCAAAGAGATCCATGACAATCCGGTACACCTGGGCATACTCTTTGGCCAGGGCCAGCTCCCCCTCCCCGCGAAACCGCGCCTCATACTGGGACAGCCGTTCCTGGATGCGCGCCTCCACACACCAGCGGTACAGCTCCTCCGTCCGCCGGCGCACGTTCTTCCTCCCCCGCAGCCGCTCCCGGCAGGGCGATGTCTCCGCCAGGAACTTCTCCCGGATCCCGTTCAGCCTCCCCAGCTCCTCCTCCGTCTGCCCATCGCACAGCTTCGTCCAGGTTTCCGCATAGTCCGCAAACCGCCGGATGCCCATGGCCACACAGTAATTGTCCATGAGATCTGTCTCCTCCGCCGAAATGCCTGACAAGCCGCAGCGCAGATAGCGGAAGACGCTGGCGTAGGAGAAGTCCTCCTCCGCCATCTTCAGCGCCGCCCTCAAGAATTCCACGAAGGGGTTCTCCAGGATATTCCTCTTGTTGTCCACAAAGCAGGGGATCCCGTAATCTGCAAACTGCCTCTCGATATAGGGGGCATACCCTGCCATATCCCCAGTGACCACAGCAATCTGGCTGCAGGCATAGCCCTCCTCCCGCACGAGGCGCTTGATCTCCCGGCCCGCCTCCCGGATCTCGTCGAAGGGCGTCGCCGCCCGGCAGATGCGCACCGCCCTGGGCTCGCCCTCCCAGGCCGCCCCATCGTAGCGCAGCAGATGCCGTTCCAGGAATTTCAGCTCCGGCGTGCCCTGAAAGCGCGGCGGCTCCTCCCGGAAAACCACCGTCTCCTCCTCCGCCGCCTGCTGCTCAAAGGCAATGCGCTTGAGCTCCCGCACCGTATCCTTGCTCAGGGCGAACAGCTCCTCCTCCCGGATGGCCGTGAAGGGGTATTCCGCCGGATCCATCGTGACCGTGACCAGGACGCGCCGGGAATATTTTATGAGCTTCTCCAGCAGACGGTACTGGATCGGCGTGAAGCCGGTGAATTCATCCAGGGCGAACACACTGTCCCGGATAATCGAAGAATGCCCTGCCACCTGGCAGAGCACCTCCAGAAGTTCCTCTGCCGTCACATACTCCTGCGCCTTGTACTCCTGGAACGCCTCGTAGAGTACGAGGATATCCCGGAGCTTTCCGGCCAGCAGCTTCTGCCCGGCCACTGCCCGTATCCCCTCCTCCAGCTGTTCCCTGCCCACGCTGTACTGCACCATCTCCGAGAGGATGGACTTCATCTCGCCCACATATCCCATGCGCCCCAGCTTGTCGCCCAGCACTGAGAGCTCCTTCCTCCTCTCCCCGGCCAGCCTGCGGATCACCAGGCTTTTGCCCGTCTCCTCCAGCACCTTGAAGTCATTCTTGCCCAGCTCGTCAAAGACATGGTAGGCCAGCCGCTGGAAGCTCTCCACGTCGATATTCATAATCCCGTGCCTCGGGTGCATGCGCACCAGCTCCTGCTGGGTCTGCATCGTAAACTGCTCCGGCACGAGCACCACATACCTCTGCCCTGGGTTCCTCAGGGATTCCTCTATCAGATTCTGATAGAGCCGGTAAGATTTACCGGCTCCTGAACATCCTATCCACAATTGCAGCGACATATCCGCCTCCTGGTTATCCTCCTATTTTGCAGGGACAATCTCGATCCAGTACCCGTCCGGATCCTCTATGAAGTAAATGCCCATGCCCTCATTCTCGAAGCAGACAACTCCCATCTCCTTGTGCCGCCTGTGCAGCTCCTGGTAATTCTCAGCCTGAAATGCCAGGTGGAATTCCCCCTCTCCCAGATCGTAGGGCTCCCTGCGGTCCCGCAGCCAGGTGAGCTCCAGCGTAAAGCCGGTCTTCCCGTCTCCCAGGTACACCAGCTGGAAGGACTTGTCGGCCGCCTCCTTCGTCCGCACCGGCTTAAGCCCCAGCGCCTCCTCGTAAAATTTCAGGCTCCTCTCCAGATCCAGGACATTGAAATTGAAATGATTGAACGTAACCATATGCTCTCCTCCTCTTCCGCCGGTTCCCGGCCTCTCCGTCTATTCTAGCACAAGGCGGCGCCGTCCACAATCCCGCCGGGCGCGCCCCCTGCTTTCTGTCCTCTCTTACTCCACGCTCTTCAAGGACTCCACCATGTCGATCTTCTTCAGGGTAACATACATGGCGCCGTTCACAATCCCCGCGAACAGCAGGGTAAAAAGAGCCGCATACAGATAGCTCGACGGGGCGATCACCCGCCCGAACATCATGGTGTCGATCTCTGCCGTCAGGATGATAAATCGGTGCAGCGCTACCCCCATGCCCAGGCCAAGCCCCGTGCCCAGCACAGTCAGCACCACGTTTTCCCGCAGCACATAGGCCGATACCTCCCGGTTGTAGAAGCCCAGCACCCGCAGGGTCGCCAGCTCCCTCCTGCGCTCTGTGATATTGATATTGTTCAGGTTGTAGAGGACGACGAAGGCCAGCAGGCCGGCGGAGATCACGATGACGTAGATCAGGGCGTCCATGCTTTTCAGCATATCTTGCACTCTCTCGTTCGTCCCGCTCTGGAACGTCACGGAGGCAACCCCGTCCACGGCCATATAATCCGCCTGGAACTGCCGCTCATCCTTCTCCTCCTCAGAGGTATTCCGGGTATAGATATAGCGGAATTGAGCCTCCTCCTGGAACAGCTCCCCGTACAGCTCCCTGTCCATATAGATATAGTGCATGAAATAATTCTCAGTGATCCCGGTGACAGTCACCGGATACCGCTGCATATCCTCGTCCTCCAGGAAGATTTCCTCTCCCTCCTGCACATCCAGCAGCTTGGCCAGCTTCTCTGTAATCACCACGCCGCTGCTGGACAGCTCCAGCGGTTCGTGGCCAGCCCGCTCCCGCAGCGTGATAAAATCGGTGAGGCGCTCCCCCTCATAGGGCACGATGAGATAACTGGTCTTCGTCCCCTCCGCCCGGCTGCTTCCCGCGTCCATAGACCGCTCCTCAATCCGGAGCGCCTCCTCCACGCGCCCGTCCTCCTCCAGGCTGGCCGTGAAGGCGGCAATCTCCTCCTCCGTCAGATCATCCTCCAGCATAATGCTCCCCGTGTAATTGCGGATCTCCCCGAACTCGATATTCCCGATGGCTTCCAGGGAGTCCTGCACGCCGAAGCCCACCAGCAGAAGGGCTGTGCAGCCGCCAATCCCGAAGATGGTCATAAAAAACCTCTTCTTGTAGCGGAACAGGTTGCGGGCTGTGGATTTGTAGGTAAAACTGAGCCGCTTCCACAGGAAGGGCAGCTTCTCCAGGATCACGCGCTTCCCGGACTTTGGCGGCACCGGCCTCATCAGGAGGGCCGGCGTCTCCCGCATCTCCTTGTAGCAGGCCAGAAAGGCCGCCCCTGTGGTGCAGGCCACCGCCAGCAGCGTGGACATGGCGGAATACCCCGCGTGCATGGGAGCCACCACATCCGGCAGGTTGTTGTACATGATCTTGTAGGCCTCGATGATGACGATGGGGAACACCTTCTGCCCCACCACGCAGCCCGCCGCGCTTCCCAGGATGCTGGCCAGGAACGCATAGTACAGATACTTCCTCGCGATATCCCACCGGCTGTAGCCCAGGGCTTTCTTCGTCCCGATCTGTGTGCGCTGCTCCTCCACCATCCTGGTCATCGTAGTCAGGCTCACCAGGGCTGCCACCAGGAAGAAGATCGCCGGCACCACTTCGCCGATAGCGCCGATGCGCTCGGCATTCTGTCCGTACTCCACATAGGTCTCGATCGTGTTCCTGTCCAGGATATACCACTCAGGCATCTCCAGGCTGGCAAGCTCTTCCTCCGCGTCCGCCAGCTCTTCCTCTGCCTCCGCGATCTCTTCCTCCGCGTCCGCGCTCTCCTCGTTGAATTCCTCCCATCCGTCGGCCAGCTCGGCTTCCCCGTCGGCCAGCTCCACCCGGGCGTCTGCAAGCTCCGCCTCCCCGTCGGACACTTCCTTCTTCGCATCCGCCAGCTCTGCCTCCCCGTCGGCCAGCTCCTGTTCCTTCTCCTCCAGCGTCGCCTTGGCCTCCTTCAGCTCCTCCAGCGCGTTCTGGATCTCCCAGTAACCATCCTCCCAGGCTGCCTCCTGCTCTGTCAGGTACTGGTCTGTGGCGGCAAGAGTGGCCTCCTGCTGCGCCAGGGCCGCCTCCTGTCCGGCCAGCTCCTGCCTGCTGGCCTCCACCTGTGCCAGCATCTGGGCCTTCTCCTCGTCGCTGATCTCCATCCCCTGGATCTGGGCCTCCTGGGCATCCAGCTGCGCCTTGGCCTGCTCAAGCTGGGCCTTGGCCGCATTGACCTGCTCATACCCGGCATTCAGCTGCTGCCGGGCGCTCTCCAGCTGCGCCTGGGATTCCTTAAGAGTGTCCATCCCCTCCACGCACTGGTAGACGCCGTCCTGGTACTGCTGCCAGCCGTCGGCCAGCTGGATCTTCCCGTCTGCAATCTCCGCCTCCGCGTCTGCGATCTCCCGCCGGGCGTCCGCAAGCTCCGTCTCCCCGTCCGCAAGCTCCTGCCGGGCATCCGCAAGCTCTGTCTCCCCGTCTTCCAGTTCCTGCCGGGCATCCGCAAGCTCCGCCTTCGCGTCCGCGATCTCCTGGCGCCCATCGGCGATGGCTTCCGCCGCCTCCGCTTTCACCTCGTCATAGCGGGCCGCACAGCGCTCCTCCTCAATCGCTTCGATCCGTTCCTCCACCAGGTCCACCAGGTCGTCATAGGCGTCGGAATAGCACAGGAGCTCCTCCGCTCCCTCCACCGTCAGGTCAATTTCCGTATAGGACTCCAGGGTAAACTCCTGGGGCAGCACCACAAGAAAGCCCTCCAGGCTCCCGATCCCGATGGAGGTCGTCCCCCTCTCCAGAGACAGGTACAGGGACGTGGTTCCCAGTCCCACCACCTCCAGGCTGTCATGGGCCACGATATCCTCTATGTCCGTGTCGTCCCCGCTGCGCAGCTGCAGCGTATCCCCCAGGGAAATCCCATACTCCTGCGCCATCGTCTCATCCATCAGGCACTCCCCGGTTTTCTCCGGGAGCCTGCCCTCTGTCACGGTAATCCGGTTCATATCCTCCTGCAGGGACATAAGCTTCACAGCTGCCTGCTCGTCAGGGAGCTGCCAAAACACGTCGTAGCTGTAGGAGGGGTTCACCTCCAGCACTCCTTCCACGCCCGCCAGAGCCTGGGCATCCTCCTGGGTGAGCCCCAGCCCTCCCATCACGCGGATATCCCGCATGTTGGAAGCGTCGTAGAACCGGTCTGCGCTCAGCCTCATATCCGGGTCAGTCGCCCGTATCCCGGAGAAAAACGCCGTGCCCAGCGCCACAATGAGGAAAATAGACAGGAAACGGTTGAGCGTCCGGTATATTTCCACGTATAAATCTTTCCGCAAAGCCTTCTTCTTCATGCCGACACCTTCTTAACAGACTACCACTCAATCTTCTCCACTGGCTGCGGATGTTCGTTGACCTCGATACCGTATGCCCTGCCGTTCTTGATGCGGATGATGCGGTCTGCCATCGGCGTAATCGCCTGGTTGTGGGTGATCACAATCACCGTCATCCCTTTCTCCCGGCACGTATCCTGCAGAAGCTTCAGGATCGCTTTGCCCGTCTGGTAATCCAATGCGCCGGTGGGCTCGTCGCACAGGAGCAGCTTCGGGTTCTTGGCCAGCGCCCTGGCGATGGCCACCCGCTGCTGTTCCCCTCCGGAGAGCTGGGCCGGGAAATTGTCCATCCGTTCCTTAAGCCCCACCTCCGCCATCACCTGCTCCGCATCCAGGGGATCCTTGCAGATCTGCAGGGCCAGCTCCACGTTCTCCAGCGCCGTCAGGTTCTGGATCAGGTTGTAGAACTGGAACACGAAGCCGATATCGTCCCGGCGGTAAGCCGTCAGCTGCTTCTCCTTGTAGGTGCTGATATCCCTGCCATCCACCAGCACCTGGCCGCTGGTGCAGGTATCCATCCCGCCCAGAATATTTAACACGGTCGTCTTGCCCGCCCCGCTGGGCCCCACAATCACCGTGAATTCCCCTTTATTGATATCAAAGTCCATGCCGTCCACGGCGCAGATCTCCACCTCGCCCATGCGGTACACCTTGCGTACGTCCCTCAAGCTGACATATGGTTCCATAGCTGCCTCCATATCTTCTCTTAATCCGTTGACACTCTTTTTATTTTAGCACAACTATCTCTGTCTGATAAGAAGCACACCATGAAAAAAGAATAAAAACAATTGAAATTTTGCAAAGCCGGCCGGGGAGCCGGGCAGCCCCGGCCGGCTTTGCCCCCATGGTATCCCAGCTCAGCGCCTCCTCCTGGCAATGGCTGCCGCCAAGGCCGCCCCGCACAATAGGGATGCCAGGACTGCGGCCGCCAGGGCTGCCTGCGCCCCATGGTCTGTTCTCCCCTCTTCCTCCTTTCCTTCTGTCCCGGCTACTTGTCCGGCCAGTGAGCTGTCCCTGTCCTGCTGCCCATTCCCGTCCTGAAATCCTGCTTCCCGTCCGGCTCCCGTCACGAAACGCACGGCCTCCTCCGCCGTGTTGCCCGCCCGGTCTGCCGCTTCCACAGAAAGGGTACACAGCCCATCCAGCCCCTGGATGCGGAGCCGGAAGACCCCTGCGGCCTCTTCAATCTCCTCCGCAGTATAGCTGCCCGCCTCCTCCCCGTTCAGGAGGATGCGCAAGGACTCTGTCCCTCCCTCATCCTGCACGTCGATAAAGATCTCCCGGCTTCCCCCGCTGTAGGAGCCGCCTTCCTCCACGCCGGATAGGAGCACAGACGGGGGCTGCGTATCCAGAAAGAAGGACAGCTCCTCCATCTCGCTGAAATTTCCCGCCGCATCCCTGGTCCTCACTGCAATCCGGTACGGCCCATCCTTCCCAGGGCTTCCGGCAGCAAAAAGATACTGGTATTCCTGCCGCCCCTGGCTGCCCTGCATCTGCCTGACCTGGTACTGCTCCCCCTCCTTCCACTCTTCTGTCTCGCCGCCGCAGCTTACAAGCACCCTTCTTTGGAGCACTTGGCTTACGTTGTTCTCCGTCACCGACCATGCCGGCATCTGATTGACATAATATTTTTCCTCCAGCGCTCTCCCCTCCGGACTGACCGTGAAGGAAGAGCCGAAGCGGTTGACCGTGAAGAGAAGCGTCTCCTCCGTCTCGTTGCCCGCCTGGTCTGTTGCGGACACGGCCAGCTCATACACTCCGTCCAGCTCCCGCACCTTTGGCCACGCCTCGTAGCAATGCTCCGCCCATCCGTCCCCCTGCTCCTCCCTCGCTGGGAGCCGTATCTCCTCCCCGCCGGCCAAGGTCAGGCTGACGGACAGGCCCTTGTCCTGCAGGAATGGATCCGCAGCAGACACCGACGGGGCGAAATCCCCCCGGTAACTGCCAAAGGCTTCCACACCCTCCCATTCCAGGACCGGCGGCGTGAAATCCTGGACATACGCCGGGCTTACATAGGCCCTGGACACATTGCCTGCCCGATCCCTCGCCTGGAGCTCCCACTGGTACTGTCCTTCCTCCGGAAAGCTCACCGCCGCTCTGCCTCCCGCGCCGTCCCAGGAAAAGGCCGGCGGCGTGAAGTCCACCTCCTGGCCGTCCCGGTAAAGCGTCCAGGAAAAGGCCTCCTCCTTCGGATAGGCCTCCTCCACCTCCACGAGGAACCGCACCTCCTCCCGGTAATATTCCCCGTCGCCGGCCGCCGGCTCCATCGCCGCGCGGATCCGGGGAGGCGTCTGGTCGATGACGAACGCCTCCCCCGTTCCCACCGTGCAGCGGTTCCCCGCCCGGTCTGCGCAGGAGAATACCGGTTCGTACCTTCCATCCCGCGCAAAGGTGATCTGGGCCTCATAGACGTTCTCTCCCGCAGGCATCCATGGCCCTGCCTCGGCGCCCTCCATCTCCAGGGCACTGGCCTCCGGGTCAAAATTCGCGTCCCTCACGCGCGCCACCGCCCTGCGCGGCTCACGATAGTAGATCCCTTCCCGCGGCTCGCCAGCTTCAAATACCAGCTCTCCCTCCGGCGCTTTCGTGTCCGCCTGAAATTCCCGGCTGGCAGTGATGGCATTTCCCGCCATGTCCTCTCCTTCTGCCTCCACCAGCAGACTGCCCTCAAAATCCGGCGGCACGCGCAGGAATATCCGCTGCACGGCAGCCTTCTGGGGTTCCTCCCCGTCTTCTCTCACGTAGGAGGCCAGCAGCTCCCCTCCTCCGGTGACCGACATGCGCCGTATCCCGCTGCCATTGTCCCACAGGCGGATCTCCAGCTCCACATCTCCGGTGTAGAAGCCTCCCATCCCAGCCTCCTGCAGCGGCCGGATATCCGCCCCGGCATGTGATCCGTGGGCCTGTCCATCCTCCAGCCGCACTGCAAACAGCCGCTCCGGCTCTCCCTCGCTTCCCAGCTCGTTCCCGCACCGGTCCACTGCCCACAGGCCGATCCAGCCGCTTCCAGGAGCCTCCAGGACGCCGGACAGCTGGCTATTCTGGGCTGGCAGGCCTTCTTCCCCTGTATCCGCCAGCACTGTCCATCTATCCCCTGTCTCTGCCTGGTAATAGAGCCGTGCCCGGGCGACACCAGCGCCGCTGTCCCCGAGAGACACCTGGATTCTCGCCTCTCCGTCCGCATAATACCGCTGTTCCTGCCCGACCTGATCTGGCAGCACCGCCTTCCCCGCCGCCCACATCTCCTGCCCGCTCAGAGCAGGCGGCGTGCGGTCCAGCACCGCAGCGGCCTCCTGCGCGCTCTCATTGCCGGCCCGGTCCCTGGCCGCCGCCGTGAGCACATACTGCCCCTCTGCCTGCAGGACGCAGGAGGCAGACAGCAGCCCTTCCTCCTTCTCATCCGCCAGGAAGGAAATCCTCTGCTCCTCCCATTCTTGCCCGTCCGGCTTAAGACGCCTCAGCCATATCTGGGCTTCTGCCGGGTCTATGTGGGCGTCCCGCACTTCCGCCCGCAGCGTCACTGTCCCCTCCCGGGCAAAGACCCCATCTTCCGGCCATGGCTCGTCCCCCAGGAGAATCCGGATCTCCGGCGCTTCCCCGTCGAAGCGCCAGCGCCCGCTCTCATATGCATCCTCCCCCGCCTCCAGCACAAACCAGAAGCTCCTGTCCTCTGGCGCCTGGATGGAGAAGCTGCCAAGCCACTCTCCCTCTCCCCAGGCCTCCCAGGCAATCTCGTCCAGGACAGCTCCCTCCGGCGCTTCGCCCTCTTCCTCCGGCTTCTCTTCGCTGCTGTCCTGTTCTCCGCCGCTGCCCTGTCCACTGTCCTGTTCACCGCCGCTCTGTCCGCCGTCCTGTTCTCCGCCGCTCTGTCCACCGCTGTCCTGTCCGCCGCTGTCCTGTTCTCCGCTGTCCTGTTCTCCGCTGTCCTGTCCGCTCTCTTCCGCTGCCATAATCACTGCCCGGACAGCTCCTGGAAGCGGCTCCTCCTCTGCCGCCAGCAGGAATTCCACCTGGAATTCCCTCTGTGAGGTATAGCGGGTCTCCTCCCTATCCTCCCGGATCTCCCCGTTCTCCTTTACCCACACAATCTCCCACGTTCTCTCCCCGGGCAGCTCTTCTCCGCCTTCCTCAAGCTCTCCTCCGCCCGGGGTTTCTCCCGCTGGCGGCACTTCCCCCGCAGCGGCTTTCCCAGCCCACGCCAGGAACAGCAGGACAGCTGCCGCCATCCACAGCAGGGCAGCTACACCCTGCGCCTTCTTCCTCTGTCTCCTCTCCGCCTGGTATCTCCTCAATCAACCCTCTCCTCTCTCGCTCTCTCCTCCTGAAATTGGAGGTACTGCTCTTCCAGCTGTTCTAGCCTCTCCACTCCCTGCAACAGGGCTTCCTCCCGGTCATCCAGCAGCTCCTCCCATGCCTTCTGTGTCCGCTCCCAGTCTTCCCCCTCCATCTGCGTCTCCCCTCTTCGCCAGGCATAGTAGGGCTTCAGCGCCAGGTAAGCCTCCGCCCGCTCTGCCATCCCGGCGGGGAGCGGATACCGGACAGCCTGCTCCAGCCTCCCCAGCGCCTTCCACTGCCCGTCCGCCCCCGTGTACCCATACCAGTAGCGCAGGGCGGTCTCATACAAAAATTCTCCGTATGCCTCCCCCCGGGAAGCCAGCACCACAATTCTGGCCTCCCCGCCCACATCCTCGTACTGCCGTCTCCGGTATTCCTCCTCCTCTTCCTCCCCGAAGGGCGGCTCCAGGAGAGACAGCAGCGCCTCCCGGCATTCCCGGTAGCGCCATTCCCGCCAGGCTGCGGCCGCCGCCAGGACAGCCAGAACCGCCCCTGCAAGGACGGCTGCGGCTGCCGCCTCCGGATGCCTCCTCCTGAAGGTCCGGGCACGCCGGCAGAAGCCTCCCTGAGCCCGTCTCCTGCACTGCCGCAGCTCTCTCCTCACCTCTGCAGCCGAGGCGTACCGCCCTGGGGCCGCCCCCTCACAGCAGCGGTTCCACACCTGCTCCGCCCCGCTTCCCCTCAGCCGTCCTCCGGCCATCTTCTTCAGCAGGCGTCCAAGGGCATAGAGATCCGTGCCTTCCGTCAGGATTCCTCCCGGCCGAAACTGCTCCGGGGCCGCGTACTCCCTCGTCCCGAACATCGCCCTGCCCGTCCGGCAATCCTTCCCCATCTCCCGGGCGCACCCAAAGTCCACAAGCGCCGTCAGGCGCCCTCTCTCCACCAGGATATTCTCTGGCTTCAGATCGAGATACAGGATGGGAGGCTCCCTCCCATGAAGGTACTCCAGCACCCGGCACAGGGAAATCCCCAGGCGCAGCAGCTCCTCCTCCCCCGCCGTCCTCCCGGCATCCAGCGGCTTGCCAGGCATCAGCTCCATCACCGCACAGAAGCCGCCCCTCCACGGGAAAACCTGGAATAGGGAGGGGATCTTGGGATGCCGCAGCTTCTCCAGCACAGCGGCCTCTCTTCGCAGGGCGTCTATATTTTCCTGCCCGAACGCAGCCTTCATCCCCCGGTGCTTCCTAGCCTCCCGGTCATAGACGCAGTAGAAATCCCCCTGCCCTCCATGGCCAAGGCGCTCTCTGACCTCATAGCGGCCGCGTATCACGCTTCCCTCTGAAAAAACCATATTCGTCTGTTTTGTGGAAATCCGCAGGACAGAACCTCCTGCGTCTCAAAAAGAATTTTACTGAAACAGTATACCACGGTTTGCCCCAAAAGGCAACCGCCGGGCCGGGCAAAAATTCTCTGTCGCCGGGCCAGGCAAAAATTCTCAGCAAGAGAACTGCCCGGCGCCGCCGTCCTCGCGCAGCCCTCTTGCTGGCCGCCCCATGCCTGGCGGCTCCCGTCACTCGTTCATATTAGCCAGCTTCGCGGCCTGGTCGGCCGCCGTCAGGCTGTCGATAATCTCCCCCAAATCTCCGTCCAGCACCGCATCCAGCTTGTGCAGCGTCAGCTTGATCCGGTGGTCTGTCACCCGCCCCTGGGGAAAATTGTAGGTGCGGATCTTCTCGGAGCGGTCGCCGGTACCCACCTGGCTCTTGCGCGCTTCGGCCTCCGCGTCGTGCTGCTTGGCCTGCTCCAGCTCATAGAGCTTGGCCCTCAGCACTTTCAGCGCCTTCTCCTTATTCTTCAGCTGGGATTTCTCATCCTGGCAGGAGATGACAATCCCTGTGGGGATATGGGTCAGGCGCACGGCGGAATCCGTCGTGTTGACACACTGCCCTCCGTTGCCGGATGCCCGGAACACGTCGAATTTGCAGTCGTTCATATCCAGCTGCACATCCACCTCTTCCGCCTCCGGCATGATGGCCACCGTCACCGTGGACGTGTGGATTCTTCCGCCGGACGCTGTCTCCGGGACTCTCTGCACCCGGTGGACGCCGCTCTCGTATTTCAGCCGGGAGTAGGCTCCCTGGCCGCTGATCATGAACACTGCCTCCTTGAAGCCCCCCAGCCCGTTCTCATTGAGGGAGATCATCTCCGTCTTCCAGTGGCTGGCGTCGGCAAATTTCGCGTACATCCGGTAGACCTCCGCCGCGAAAAGGGCCGCCTCGTCTCCGCCTGCCCCTGCCCGTATCTCCACAATGACGTTCTTGTCGTCGTTGGGATCCTTGGGCAGCAGCAGCACTTTCAGCCGGTGCTCCAGCTGTGCAACTCTGGCCTTGGACTGGGCGAGCTCCTCCTTGGCCAGCTCCCGCATCTCCTCGTCGGACTCCTCGTCCAGAAGCTGCAGGCTCTCCTCGATATTTTTCTTCTCGTCTTTATATTCCCTGTACGCCTCAATAATCGGCGTCAGATCCGACTGCTCCTTCATCAGCCTGCGGTACCGGCTCTGGTCGTTCACCACGTCCGGCTCGTTCAGCTCGCTCATGATCTCCTCGTAGCGGATCAGCAAATCTTCCAATTTATCAAACATCGCCATCTCTCCTCTGCTGCTGCGGCTGCGCCCCGTACCTGGCCACAGCCACACGGGGCAGCCCCGCCAAATCTCTGACAATGGTAACCTCGCCAAAGCCCGCCTGCTCCAGGATGTCCTTCACGGCCTCCCCCTGGTCCCAGCCGATCTCATACACGAGAAAACCTCCTCGCTTCAGATAGCGGGGCGCCTCAGCCGTAATCCTGCGGTAAAACAGCAGGCCGTCGCTGGAACCATCCAGGGCAAGCACCGGCTCATGGTCCCGCACCTCCGCCTCCAGCCCGCCAAGCTCTCCCGTGGGGATATAGGGCGGGTTGGAGACAATCAAGTCAAATTGTCCCTCCACCGGCTCGAACAGGTCTCCTTCCACAAACTGTGCGGACACGCTGTTCCTGCGGGCGTTCTCCCGCGCCACCTGCAGGGCCGCGCCAGAGATATCAGCCCCCACGCCGCTAAGGCCCGGGCATGCATGCAGCAGGCTTATCAGGATACAGCCGGAACCAGTGCACAGATCCAGCACACGCTCCTCTCCTCCCAGCCGCCTCAGGCATTCCTGCACAGCCGTCTCCGTATCCTGCCTCGGGATGAGCACATCCGGCGTCACCTTCATCGGCAGGCCCATAAATTCCTGCTCCCCGGTGATATATTGGAGGGGAATCCTCTCTGCCCTCCGCCCCACCGCCGCAAAATACCGCTTCTCATCCGCCGGGTTCAGCTCCTGCGCGCTGTGCAGGGCATAGTCCGCCAGGCTCATATCCAGGCACCAAGACAGCAAGAGCCAGGCATCCGTGTCCGCCTCCGCCGCCCCGGCCTGGGCAAGCCTTCCCCTGGCCTCGCGCAGGGCCTCTCTCAGCAGCATGCCTCATCCCCCCGAAGTCCCTCGGGCAGGGTACCGGGCTTCTCCGCCGCCGGATTCCCTTCCGTCCCATCCGCCTTCTCCGGCACTACGCAGTCCTGCGGATCCGCTCCCGCCAGGAAGGCTCTCCAGTCGAACACCGCCTCCACAGCCGCGATGCCCACCTCAATCATCTCGTCGTCCGGCTCTCTCGTGGTCAGCTTCTGCAGCCACATGCCCGGCTTACTGATCACCGACACCACAGGGTTCTCGCTTCTCCCCGCCAGCCTGATCAGTTCATAGGACACCCCAGCAATCACAGGCACCAAAATCACCCGCAGCACAACCCGCAGCAGGGGGGAGGACACCTGGATAAACATGAAAAACACAATGCTCACCACCATGACAAACAGCAGGAAGCTGGTGCCGCACCGCTTGTGCTGCCTGGAGCTGGCCCTGACATTTTCCACATTGAGCTCCAGCCCATGCTCCACGCAGTTGATACACTTGTGTTCCGCCCCGTGGTACTGGAACACCCGCTGAATATCCTCCATCCTGGAAATCAGGACGATATAGCCCAGGAAAATCAGAAGGCGGAACACGCCCTCCGACGCCGATATCAGCAGCCGGGACGTCACAAAGGGGTGCAGGAGGGTGGACAGGAAGTAGGGCAGCAGCATAAAGATCGCCACCGCCAGCACGATGGACAGGGCGATCGTCGCCCCCATGGCAGCCGTCTCCTTCTTCTCATCCTTCTCGCTCTTCCCGCCCTCCGGCGTCTCCTCCTCATCGTAAAAGCTGGCGGAATAAGCCAGCGTCTTCATCCCCACCACCAGGGAATCTATAAAATTGAAAACTCCGCGCACAAAGGGAATCCTGGTCAACGCCCCGCACTTGATGAAGCTCTCATAGTTTTCTGTCTTAATCTCAATCGTATGGTCGCTCTTGCGCACAGCCACCGAATACCTCGTGCGGTTGCGCATCATGACGCCCTCGATGACCGCCTGCCCGCCAATCCCGGAATTTCTCATACTGTATCTCCTCACGCCTGCCTGACAAAACAAATCAATAAAGCAAATCAAGGTTGAGGCTCTTGTCAAACCCCAACCTTGTCTCTCGGTCTTATTTCGCACCCATGCCGTATTTCCTGTTGAACTTGTCGATTCTTCCTCTTGCGGCCACTGCCTTCTGCTGTCCAGTGTAGAACGGATGGCACTTGGAACAGATTTCAACATGGATATCCTTCTTCGTGGAGCCTGTTACAAAGGTATTCCCGCAGTTGCAGGTTACGGTTGCCTGATAATAATTCGGATGGATTCCTTCTCTCATGATTTCACCTCTTCTGACATATAATTGTGAACTCCTGGCCGCGCCCTGCGCCGCCGTCATTCCCGGCCAATATGGCTCTGATGCTGCCGCCATAAGATATCCCGGGCTACCCCTGCAAGTCCCTGCAGTTAAAGCTTATTCATTGTATCACGCCCGATTCCAAAATGCAAGCACAGATTTTCCTCAGCCCATGGCCGCATTGATCGCCGCGACCGCGCCGTCCGCCACAGCCGTAGCCACCTGGCGCACCTGCTTCACTCGGATATCCCCGGCTGCGTACACGCCCGGCAGCCCCGTCTCCATCTTCTCATTCACCGGGATATAGCCGTCCTCCAGCTCCAGCTCCGTGTACATCTCTGTGTTGGGGGTTGCGCCCGCATATACGAAAATGCCGCAGCCGCTGTCCTCAACCGTCCGGATGCTTCCATCCCTCTCATCCCGGATATCCAGCTTCTCCACCTGCTCCTCGCCGTACACAGCGGCCAGCCGGGCGTTCAGCAAAACTTCGATGTTGGGAGCCGCCTCCACCTTCCTGCGAAACTCAGGAATCGTTCCCAGTTTCTCCTCAAAGTGAATGATGGTGACCTTTGCGGCCAGCTTCGACAGGTAGATTGCCTCCTTCACCGCGCCGTCCGCTCCGCCGACAACATAGACGCTGCGTCCCCGGTACTGTTCCCCGTGGGCGGCAGCGTTCATGTCCATCCCCTTGCCCGCAAGCTCCTTCTCCCCCGGGATTCCCAGCTTCCTCGGAGTGGTTCCGTTGGCAAGGATCAGCTTCTTTCCCTCGTAGATTCCCTTGTCGGTAACCACCTGCTTGACATCGCCGGACAGCTTCACACTCTGCACATTCTCATAGACAAGCTCCGCTCCTGCGGCCAGTGCCTGCGCCTTTAGCCTTGCCGCGAAGGTGGCTCCTGTCTCATTCTCCACGATCGCTGGATAGTGGGTGACGGTGGACACCTTGCCGATAATGCCTCCCACCGCCTGCCGCTCCAGGAGCAGCGTTTTCTTCCCTCTGCTCATGGCGTAGACAGCCGCGCTGATGCCGGCCGGGCCCGCCCCTACAATAATAATATCATACATAAAGACAACCTGCCTTCCTCTTAATCTCTATTCTCTTTGTTCTCTTATCCCTGCGCTACACCAGCCTTGTCTTCTTCACAATCTGGATGAACTCCCGGTTGTTCCTCGTCCGGGCGAACAGGTTCAGGATGCTCTCCACCGCCTCGTCCTGCTTCATGCCGTTGAGCGCCTTGCGCATAATGTCCACAGCCTCCTGCTCCTGGGGATCCAGCAGCAGATCCTCCCGCCTCGTGCCGGATTTGGGGATGTCGATGGCCGGGAACACCCGCTTCTCAGAGAGCTTGCGATCCAGCACAAGCTCCATGTTGCCGGTTCCCTTGAACTCCTCGTAGATTACATCGTCCATCTTGCTCCCGGTCTCCACAAGGGCCGTGGCCAGTATGGTCAGGCTGCCGCCCTCCCGCATATTCCTGGCCGACCCGAAGAAACGCTTCGGCATGTGCAGGGCTGCCGGGTCGAGGCCGCCGGACAGCGTCCTGCCGCTGGGCGGCACTGTCAGGTTGTAGGCCCTGGCCAGGCGGGTGATGCTGTCCAGGAGGATTACCACGTCTCTCCTGTGCTCCACCAGCCTCTTGGCCCTCTCGATAACCATCTCCGACACCCTCTTGTGGTGCTCCGGCAGCTCGTCAAACGTGGAATAGATAACCTCCACATTTTTCCCCTGGATGGCCTCCTTGATATCCGTGACCTCCTCGGGCCGCTCATCGATCAGCAGGATCATCAGATGGATGTCCGGGTTGTTGGACAGGATGGACTTGGCCACCTCCTTGAGGAGCGTGGTCTTGCCGGCCTTCGGAGGGGACACGATCATTCCCCTCTGCCCCTTGCCGATGGGGGAGATCAGGTCCGTAATCCGCATGGCGATGCTGCTCTGGCTCCTCTCCAGGCGCAGGCGCTCATCGGGGAAGATGGGCGTCATGTCCTCGAAATTCCAGCGCTTCGTCGCCTCGTAGGGCGGGAGGTCATTGACAGATTTCAGGTACAGGAGGGCGCTGAACTTCTCCCCCTGGGTCTTAATCCTTGTATTTCCATATAAGATATCCCCGGTCTTGAGGTTGAACTTGCGTATCTGGGATGGCGACACGTAGACGTCGTTCTCCCCCGGCATAAAGTTCTCGCAACGGATAAAACCGTAGCCGTCCGGCCGCACTTCCAGTATCCCATTCGCGGCACTCCCGCTGTCCCGTTCGCTGTCAGCCAGGCTGCTCTTCTCCTGGGAGGATCTCTCCTGAGAAGATCTATCCTGGGAAGATCTGTCCTGGGAAGCTCTATCCTGAGAAGTTCTCTCCTGGTTGCTTCTATCCTGGGAAGCCCTGTCCTGGGAACTTCTCTCCTGGCCGCTGCGGTCTTGGGCTGTGCGCTCCTGCCCGCCGTGCTCCTGCACCGTGTCCTGGGTGTTCCTCTCCGCCTGGCGGTAGACGGTATGCCTCCCCCGGTAGGAGTGGTGTGCAGCCTCCGAGCGTTCCTCCCTGCCCGCGCTGCGGTCCCGCTCTTCCCTGCGCTCCCCGTGCTTCTCATCCTTATTCCCCTTCGCAGGCTCCTGGGCGGCCCTCCCGCCGGACTCCTGCTTCTCCTTCTCATCCAGGGCAAGCATTGCCTCCACGACCTGGCTCTTCTTCATCGCCGAGGTTCCCTTGATTCCCCTGGCTTTGGCGAGCTCCTTCAGCACGCTCACCGACAGTGATTCATACTTTTCTCTCATATACCTTCCTTTCTGATCTGCCGCCTCGCGGGCGGCTGTCCCTCGTCCGCGCCAACACTGCCCTGTCCGTCCAAGACACAGGCACCGGCGCACACAAAAACGCCTCCTGTGAACCGTCCTTATAGATAAATCGGGAATAGCTTGTCTGAAACGACTTGATATCTAGACAGGGATTATTATACTACATATTTCCCAATTATACAATAAATGCTTTCGGAAATTGCACCTTCCCGCAAAAACCTTCCCGCGAAAGGGCGCAGAAAGCTACAGCAGGCTGTCCATCAGATAGGCGTAGATCTCCTGGCTCTTCTTCTCCCGGGAGTTTGACAGTTGAATAGAAGAAAAATCCTTATGGTGCCCATAAAAAGGCACTTTTTTTGTCAAATTTTTTAAATTTTTATGTGCTCTTTTGTACTCTTTGTGTTATAATAAAGAAAAATAGTAGGGAGGTTTTATGTATGTATATAGCAATTACCGGCAGCAAAAATAACAGTGATGTTTACATTAAACAATCATACCGAAAGGAAAACGGGTGCACTTCCTCCCGCATTTATAAAAAACTGGGAAAACTCAATGATCTCCTCCTTCAGTTCGATAATGACCTGGACAAAATGATGGCATGGGCCAGGGACGAAGCCAAGAAGGAGACAGAGCTCTATAACCTAAAAAACGGAAAGGTGTCTGTAGATTTTTCCCAAGGAGCACGTATCGCACCAAATGAGCAGCGCCTTTTTAACGTAGGTTATCTCTTCCTCCAGCGCCTTGTTACCGAACTTCGCTTGGATAGGATCTGCCGGTCCATCAAAGGACGCCACAAGTATCAGTATGACCTGCTCGCGATTCTTACAGACCTGGTCTATGCCCGCATCCTCCATCCGTCCAGCAAA
>CALWMI010000003.1 GCA_944381745.1 uncultured Lachnospiraceae bacterium
GGTGCTGCTGTCAGACAGCCGCCCAGCCAGGGAGAAGCGGAAGATTTTGTCGGAGGAATTCGGCATGGAGATGAGCGGAGATTTGGAAAGCGGGGTGCGGGATATGTGTAACTTGAGCCAGGGAATCCTGGAGAGAGGGATCGAAGAAGGGATGGAGAGAGGGCTTCGCCAAGGCGTGGAGCAGGGACTCCAGCAGGGAGTAGAGCAAGGGCTCCAGCAAGGCGAGAGGAATGCGAAGCGCCGGACAGCCCGGAACCTTGCGGAAATGGGGATGGCTGTGGAACAGATTGCCCAGGCGGTGCAGGAGCCGGTAAGGCTTGTGGAGGAGTGGCTGTCCGGAATGTAGGCCGGAATGCCAGGAGACATGGGGCAGCGAGATAGGATGTGACAATTAAAAAAATAGAGAGTGTGCCTTGCCAGAGGAACTTCCTAATAAGGAAGAGGTGGCTGCAGAAGGAGCGTTACAGAGAGAAGTACTTGGGGAGAGAGGAGTATTTTGTGGGACAAGGCACAAGAGAAAAGGGCACGGCAGGGTCAAGCCTGGAGCTGCAGTACGACGAGGCGGTGAAGCGGCTGCTTGCCAACAAGCGGATTCTGGCCGCTATCATGAAGGACTGTGTGGAGGAGTACCAGGACTGCACAGTGGAGGAGATTGCGGAGAAGTACATCGAGGGTGCGCCGCAGGTGGGAGAAGCGGGTGTCCACCTGGACGAGACAAACCGGGGGTGCGCGGCGGAATCTGGCGCTGGACGCGCGGAGGGGCGTATCCATGGGGCGGCCACGGAGGACGCCAGCAGGACAGAAGGGACGGTGCGCTATGACATCCGTTTCTTTGCGTCAGTGCCAGGGGAAGAGGGACGGCTTAGCCTGATCATCAACGTGGAGGCCCAGAACCGGTTCCGGCCGGGCTACCCGCTGATCAAGCGGGCCATCTACTACGGAGGCCGTATGCTGTCGGCTCAGTATGGGCCAGTTTTTACCAGGTCAGAGTACGGGAAGTTGAAGAAGGTGTACTCCATCTGGCTGTGTACCCATCCGCCGGCAGCATATCAGAATACGATCACCCAGTATTCCCTGCGGGAGAAGCACATCGTGGGGAGAGTGAGGGAAGAGAGGAAGAACTACGATCTTCTGAGCATTGTGATGGTATGCCTGGGGAAGGCGGACGGGGAGAACTACGGAGGGCTGCTGAAATTTCTGGAGGTGCTGCTGTCAGACAGCCGCCCAGCCGCGGAGAAGAGGAAGATTTTGTCGGAGGAATTCGGTATGGAGATGAGTGGAGATTTGGAAAGTGGGGTGCAGGATATGTGTAACTTGAGCCAGGGAATCCTGGAGAGAGGAATCGAAGAAGGGATGGAGCGAGGGCTTCGCCAGGGCGTGGAGCAGGGAGTGGAGCAGGGACTCCAGCAAGGCGAGAGGAACGCGAAGCGCCGGACAGCCCGGAACCTTGCGGAAATGGGGATGGCTGTGGAACAGATCGCCCGAGCGGTGCAGGAGCCGGTAAGGGTTGTGGAGGAGTGGCTGTCCGGGACGGCAAAGGAAGAGCGCTTTTAAAACAGAAAAAAGAATGGTATACTCTGAAAAAGGATATTTCAGAATCGGATAGGAGGAAAGAGAACATGAAAAATATCGCAGTGTTTTTGGCAGATGGATTTGAGGAGATTGAAGGGCTCACAGTGGTGGATGTGCTGCGCAGGGCCGGCCTTCCGGTGAAGACGGTTTCTATTATGGGAAGGCGTGAGGTAACAGGCTCCCATCAGATTACGGTGCTGGCAGATGTGCTGTTTGAAGAAATTTCTTTCGAGGAGACAGCTGCGCTGGTGCTCCCGGGCGGAATGCCGGGGACGCTGAACCTTGGCGCCCACAGCGGAGTTACCGAGACGGTATCCAGGTTTTACCAGGAGGGGAAGATGGTGGCGGCCATCTGCGCGGCGCCCAGCGTCCTGGGGCAGCTGGGAATTTTGAAAGGGCGCAGGGCGACCTGTTACCCGGGTTTTGAGGAGAAGATGACGGGAGCGGTGGCGACAGGCGCCAAGGCAGAGGTTTCAGACAATGTGATCACGGGGAAAGGTATGGGCGCCGCAATCCCATTTGCCCTGGCGTTGGTAGGGCAGCTGCTGGGGGAAGAGAAGGCGCGGGAAGTAAAAGAAGCCATTGTCTACGAAGATTAAACGTTCAGCCGGCAGATCGAGTCCGCGCAGCGGCCTCTCGCTGAAGGCGAGCGCCGTATGCAAAAACTGAAGCCTCAAGCCCCCTGCCGGCAGGCCGGCGGGGGCTTTTTGGCCAGTTTTTGCGCATGGCTGAACGTTTGGTCAAAAAAATGCTGGAAATGTGGGAGGGTTTGTGCTATACTGCTATAATGACTGTGAGTATCTATAGTATGCTCCGGGAGGTATATCTTAAGGAAGAAATTAATCCCCAGGCGTGCCGGGGCGGCAGCCGGGATTTGAAAAACCAGAGATAGGTCAAGGAGGATGGCACGAAAATGAGTGTAAAGGTAGAAAACTTAGAGAAGAATATGGCGAAGCTGACCGTGGAGGTTTCTGCGGACGAGGTGGAGAAGGCTCTCCAGGCTGCTTACATGAAGGAGAAGAACCGCATCAGCGTCCCGGGCTTCCGCAAGGGCAAGGTGCCCCGCGCGATGATTGAGAAGATGTATGGCCCGTCGATTTTTTATGACGAGGCGGTGAACCGTATGATCCCCGACGCCTATGCCAATGCGGCGGAGGAGAGCGGGCTGGACATCGTGTCCCAGCCGTCCATCGACATTGTGCAGATTGAGAAGGGCAAGCCGTTTATCTTTACCGCAGAGGTGGCTGTGAAGCCGGAGGTTGAGCTTGGACAGTACAAGGGCGTGGAGATCGAGAAGATCGACGCGTCGGTGTCCGACGACGAGGTGATGGCTGAGATCAACAAGGAGCGGGAGAGCAATGCCAGGGAGCTGACGGTGGACGACCGCGCAGTGCAGTCCGGCGACACGGCTGTCATCGACTTTGAAGGCTTTGTGGACGGAGTGCCGTTCGAGGGAGGCAAGGGAGAGAACTACCCGCTGACCATCGGGTCTGAGACATTCATCCCGGGATTTGAGGATCAGCTGATCGGCGCGGAGATCGGCAAAGAGATCGACGTCAATGTTATTTTCCCGGCCGCCTACCATGCGGAGGAGCTGGCTGGCAAGCCGGCAGTCTTCAAGGTGACGGTGAAGGAGATCAAGGCGAAGGAGCTGCCGGAGCTGGATGACGATTTCGCCCAGGATGTCTCGGAGTTTGACACGCTGGAAGACTACAAGGCAGATGTGCGCAAGACGCTGGAGGGCAAGAAGGCGCTGGAGGCCAAGAGACAGAAAGAGGATGCTGTCGTGGACAAGATTATCGAGGGGGCTAAGATGGAAATCCCTGAGCCGATGATTGAGACCCAGTGCAGGCAGATGATGGATGAGTTCGCCAACCGCATGCAGCAGCAGGGGCTGACGATGGAGCAGTATTTCCAGTTTACCGGCATGGACAAGGATAAGCTGGAGGAGCAGATGAAGCCCAGCGCGAAGAAGCGCATTGAGACGAGGCTTGTCCTGGAGGCTGTTGTGAAGGCCGAGGGCATCGAGGCAACCGAGGAGGAGTACAAGGAAGAGCTCAAGAAGATGGCTGAGATGTACCAGATGGAGGAAGCGAAGGTGGAAGAGCTTCTGGGCGAGTATGAGTCCAACACGATCAAGGAGGACATCGCCATCCAGAAGGCCGTAGATTTTGTGGCGGAGCAGGCGAAGGAGATCTGATTGTCCGGATGCCGGCGTATGCGGCCGCAGCGCGGCTGAGAAGGGATATTGCTATTGCGCGGGCAGGGCAGTATTGAGAATAAACGAATGAGACAGAAATAGAGAGACAGAAATAGCGAGACGGAAATCATGAGACAGGAGGAGCATATATGAGTTTGGTACCTTATGTCATTGAGCAGACAAGCCGCGGGGAGCGCTCTTACGATATCTACTCCAGGCTTTTGAAGGATCGGATTATTTTTCTCGGGGAAGAGGTGACGGATGTGTCCGCGAGCCTCGTGGTGGCGCAGCTGTTGTTCTTGGAGGCAGAGGATCCGGGAAAGGATATCAGCCTGTACATCAACAGCCCGGGAGGTTCCGTGACCGCCGGTATGGCGATCTATGACACGATGCAGTATATCAAGTGCGACGTATCCACCATCTGCGTGGGAATGGCGGCCAGCATGGGAGCCTTCCTCCTGGCAGGAGGCGCTAAGGGCAAACGGTTTGCCCTGCCGAATGCAGAGGTGATGATCCACCAGCCGATGGGCGGTGCGCAGGGACAGGCGACGGAGATTCAGATTGCCGCAGAGCACATCCTGAAGACGAAGAAGAAACTGAACTCCATCCTGGCGGAGAACTGCGGGAAGCCGCTGGATGTGGTGGAGGCGGACACGGAGAGAGACAACTGGCTGTCCGCTGAGGAAGCGAAAGCATATGGCCTCATCGACCATATTGTGGAAAACCGTAACTGATAGAAGAAGGTCATGGGGACAGGGTATCAATTGCCGTGTCCCCTTGTGGTAAAAGGAATTTAATCGGAGTTAAGGAGAATCAACATGGCTGGAAAGAATTTTGACGATAAGGTGCGCTGCTCCTTCTGCAACAAATCACAGGATCAGGTGCGCAAGCTTATTGCGGGGCCGAACGGGACTTATATCTGCGACGAGTGCGTGGAGATCTGCTCAGAGATTATTGAGGAGGAGTTCCAGGAGCAGGACGAGGAGGAGGATTTCGAGATCAACCTGCTTAAGCCCAGGGAGATCAAGGAATTTCTGGATGACTATGTGATCGGCCAGGAGGAGGCCAAGAAGGTGCTGTCCGTGGCTGTGTACAACCATTATAAGAGGGTAACCTCCGGGCGGGACCTGGACGTGGAGCTGCAGAAGAGCAATATTTTGATGCTGGGGCCGACGGGATCTGGCAAGACGCTGCTGGCCCAGACGTTGGCCAGGCTCTTGAACGTGCCCTTCGCCATCGCCGATGCCACCGCGCTGACGGAGGCAGGGTATGTGGGGGAAGATGTGGAGAACATCCTCCTGAAGCTGATCCAGGCGGCAGACTACGATATCGAGCGCGCAGAGTACGGGATTATCTACATCGACGAGATCGATAAGATTACGAGGAAGTCGGAGAATGTGTCCATCACCAGAGATGTCTCCGGCGAGGGCGTACAGCAGGCGCTGCTGAAGATTATCGAAGGGACCGAGGCGTCGGTACCGCCCCAGGGAGGGCGGAAACACCCGCACCAGGAGATGATGCAGATCAACACCTCCAATATTCTGTTCATCTGCGGCGGGGCCTTCGAGGGCATTGAGAAAATTATTGAGAGCCGCATGGATACGAAGTCCATGGGCTTCAATGCGGAGATCACCTACAGGCGGGAGAAGAATATCGGCGAGGTGCTCAAGCATGTGCTCCCTGAGGATCTGGTAAAATTTGGCCTGATCCCGGAGTTTGTGGGCCGCGTGCCGATGGTGGTGTCCCTGGACGCCCTGGACGAGCAGGCGCTGGAGCGCATTCTGACAGAGCCGAAGAATGCGATTATCAAACAGTACGAGAAGCTGTTTGAGATGGACAATGTGAAGCTGGATTTTGAGCCGGACGCTATCCGGGAAATTGCCAAGAAGTCTATGGAGCGCAAGACAGGGGCCAGGGGACTGCGGGCGATACTGGAGTCCTCCATGCTGGATATTATGTACAATCTCCCGTCTGACGAGGATGTGGAGTCCTGCCTGATAACCCGGGAGGTCATTGACGGGACTGGGCAGCCGCTGCTGACAAAGCGGGAGGCACGCCCCAGGGCCCGGCGGGCCATGTGACAGCAGCCGGATAGGCGGCCAGGCCGCGGCGCAGGAGAGCCGGCCAGACAAGGGAATGTCCGGAGAAGAAGCCGGGCGGCCAGGCTGCGGCGCAGGAGAGCCGGCCAGACAAGGGAATGTCCGGGAGAGAAGCCGGGCGGCCAGGCCGCGGCGCGGAAGAGCCGGCCAGACAGGGGGATGCCCGGGGAAAGAAGCCGGGCGGCCAGGCCGGCGATACAGAAAGAGATGAAAATACATGAGTGAATTGATACAGGTCCTGCCAGCAGTGGCGCTTCGGGGGATGACCATTCTCCCGGGGATGATCGTCCACTTTGACGTGAGCCGGGAGCGCTCGCGCAAGGCAGTGGAGCGTGCTATGCTGCAGGGAGAAAAAATTTTCCTGGTAACCCAGAGGGATCCGGATGTGGAGGAGCCCTCCGGGAAGGATTTATATGCGATCGGCGTCGTGGCGTCCATCAAGCAGGTGATCAAGCTGCCGCACAACATCCTGCGCATCCTGGTGGAAGGGGAGAAGCGGGCGGAGCTGCTGTTCCTGGAACCCGGGGGAGAGTATCTGGAGGCGGAGCTGACGGAGTGCGACCCGGAGCCTGAGGATGCCATTGCGCCGGACAGAAGGGAAGCCATGTCCCGGACGCTCAGGGAGCTGCTGCAGGAGTATGCAGCAGGAAATGCCAAGCTCGGCAAGGCGCTGGAGAACCAGCTGAAGGATGTGCAGACGCTGGCGCAGCTTGTGGACGAGACAGCCAACAATATTCCCCTGCGCTATGAGGACAGGCAGAGGCTTTTGGAGGCTGTGGGGCTCGAGGAGCGCTTCGGCGTGCTGTGCGGCCTCTTGGCCAACGAGACGAACATTATGCGGATCCGGCAGGAGATCCAGGCCAAGGTGAAGGAGCGGATTGACAAGAACCAGAAGGAGTACCTCCTGCGGGAGCAGCTGAAGTATATCCGCGAAGAGCTGGGGGAGGACAATACCTTTTCGGATGCGGAGCACTTCCAGGAGGCGCTGGAGAAGCTGGAGGCCGGCAAAGAGATCAAGGATAAAATCGCCAAGGAGATCGCCCGCTTCAAGAGCGTGGGGCAGAACAGCTCGGAGGGGACCGTGATCCGCGGCTACATTGAGACACTGCTGGAGATGCCCTGGAACAAGATGTCCAGGGACAGCAAGGATATCAAGAGGGCAAGGAAAATACTGGACGAGGACCATTATGGCCTGGAGAAGGTGAAGGAGCGGGTGCTGGAGTTCCTGGCCGTGCGCACCCTGACCAAGAAAGGGGACAGCCCCATCATCTGCCTGGTGGGCCCGCCGGGCACCGGCAAGACGTCCATCGCCCACTCCGTGGCTAGGGCGCTGAACAAGAAATACGTGCGGATCAGCCTGGGCGGCGTCCGGGATGAGGCGGAGATCCGCGGGCACCGGCGGACTTATGTGGGAGCGATGCCAGGGCGCATCGCCGCCGCCCTCAAGGGGGCGGGGGTCAAGAACCCGCTGATCCTGCTGGACGAGATCGACAAGGTGAGCAGCGATTACAAGGGGGATACCGCTTCGGCGCTGCTGGAGGTGCTGGACTCGGAGCAGAATGTGCGGTTTGTGGATCACTATATCGAGCTGCCCATCGACCTGTCCGAGGTACTGTTTATCGCCACGGCCAACGATGTACAGACGATCCCGCGCCCGCTGCTGGACCGCATGGAGCTCATCGAAGTCACCAGCTACACCCAGAACGAGAAGATGCACATTGCCAAGGAGCATCTGCTTCCCAAGCAGATCTGCAAGAACGGCCTGAAGGAAGGCCAGCTCTATCTGAGTGACCGGGCGATGGAGCGGATCATCCGCTATTACACAAGGGAGGCGGGCGTGCGCACGCTGGAGAGGCGGCTGGGCGCCATCTGCCGGAAGGCGGCCAGGGAAATACTGGAGAACAACCGCCAGGCGGTGCGGGTGACAGAAGGGAACCTGGAGAAATTCCTGGGCAGGGAGAAATACTCCTACATTATGGCAAACGACAAGGACGAGGTGGGCATTGTGCGCGGCCTGGCCTGGACGAGCGCGGGGGGAGATACCCTGCAGATTGAAGTGAACGTCATGCCAGGCAAGGGAGATTTTGCCCTGACTGGACAGCTGGGGGACGTGATGAAGGAGTCCGCCCGGGCGGGCATCAGCTATATCCGCTCGGTGGGAAGGCAGTACCAGATCGACGACAGCTTTTTCAAGGAGCACGACATCCATATCCATATTCCGGAGGGCGCCGTCCCCAAGGACGGCCCGTCCGCAGGAATCACGATGGCCACCGCCATGCTCTCCGCCATCACGGGGCAGCCGGTGCGGGCAGATGTGGCCATGACCGGAGAGATCACCCTGCGGGGGCGCGTGCTGCCCATCGGCGGATTGAAGGAGAAGCTTCTGGCCGCCAAGAGCGCAGGGATCCGCACAGTGCTTGTGCCGGGGAAGAACCGGGAGGATGTGGAGGAGATTTCCGGGGAGATCAAGAAGGGGCTGGAGATCCTCTTCGTGGATACCATGGAGGAAGTGCTGGAGCACGCCCTGTCAAAAGGAGACGGGACGAAATAGGAAAGGAAGGTGCAGGCGGATGGTCATTCGAGAGGCAAGCCTGGAGACGGTGTGCGGGATCACAAGCACCCTGCCCGCAAATTCTGCGCCGGAGGTGGCTTTTGCAGGAAAATCCAATGTGGGCAAGTCTTCCCTCATCAACGCGCTGCTGAACCGGAAGGCGCTGGCCCGCACGTCCGGGCAGCCGGGAAAGACCCAGACGATCAACTTCTACAAGGTCAACCAGGAGCTCTACCTGGTGGATCTGCCTGGATACGGCTATGCCAAGGTGTCCAGGCAGACACAGGAGAAATGGGGAAAGATGATCGAGCGGTACCTGCACACCTCCAAGCAGCTGAGAAGGGTGTTCCTGTTGGTGGATATCCGCCATGAGCCATCGGAGAACGACCGGATGATGTACGAGTGGATTGTCCACAACGGCTATGAGCCGGTGATTGTGGCCACGAAGCTGGACAAGATCAACCGCAGCCAGAGACAGAGGCACGTGCGGATGGTGCGGGAGGGGCTGAAGGCCCGGCCGGGCACCGTGCTTCTTCCATTTTCCGCCCAGACAAAGGAAGGGCGGGAGGAGCTGTGGGCGCTGATCGAGGAATGCCTGGAGGATAGGTGAGGCGAATTGAGAGGGAAAAAATATGTGTTTACCGCAGTCCTTCTGGGGGCGCTTGCCCTGGGCGGCGCGCTGCTTGTGCGCGCAGGGAGCGAGAGAGGGGCGGAAGGGCCGGGGGACGTGGTTGTCGCCGCCTCCTTCTATCCCATGTACATCGCGGCCTGGAATGTGGCAGGGGACGTGCCGGGTGTGACGGTGGAGAATATGGCGCAGCCGTCTGCCGGCTGCCTGCACGATTACCAGCTCACCCCCAGTGACCTGATCCTTCTGTCTGGGGCTGATATCTTCGTGGTAAATGGAGGCGGGATCGAGAATTTCCTGGAGGATGTGGCGGAGCAGTACCCGTCCCTGGAGATTGTCACAGCCAGCCAGGGCATTGAGCTCCTGGAGACAGAGCCGGGCACCGTGTTCCTGACGGAAGAAGGCGGAGCTGGCCAGGAAACAGACGGAGCTGAGCAGGAAGCAGACGAGGCTGGCCTGGAGGCAGGCAGCGGGGAAGGCGGCCAGGCGGCAGGCCACGTCCACGTCCATGGGGATGAGAACGCCCATGTGTGGATGGATATTGCGCGCTATATGCAGGAGGTGGAAAATATCCGGGATGGGCTGTCCGAGGCGGATCCCGCCCACCAGGCCTTCTACGAGGCCAATGCGGCGGCCTATCTGGAGAAGCTGGAGAGGCTTCGCCTGGAGATGGAATCGGTGAAGGAGAAAGCAGGGAATGAGAAGGTTATGATCTTCCACGAGGCGTTCGCCTATCTGGGAGAAGCCCTGGGCCTTGACGTGCGGGGGGCGGTGAATATGGATGAGAACGCGAGCCTCAGCGCCAACATGGTGTCGGAGATCATTGACCGGATCCACAGGGAAGGGATCACCATGCTGCTGGCGGAGGAGCAGTACGGGGCGCAGATCGCGGACGCGGTAGCCCGGGAGACAGGGGCGTCCGTCTACATGCTGGACGCGCTGCTGGACGGGGAGGAAGATGCGGACAGCTATCTGGAGGGCATGGACCGCAACATCCATGTGTTGGAGGAGGCGTTTGGAGAGTGACGGTGCCTTATAGAAAGCCTTGCGGGCTCCACTGCGTCAAGGTGAGCCATCTGGGCGTGGAACTGGACGGGCAGAAAATCCTGGAGGATATCAACCTCCACATCCACTGCGGGAAGCTGAAC
This sequence comes from uncultured Lachnospiraceae bacterium, assembly GCA_944381745.1. Taxonomy (GTDB): domain Bacteria; phylum Bacillota; class Clostridia; order Lachnospirales; family Lachnospiraceae; genus JAGTTR01. The sequence continues at coordinate 10,199 of CALWMI010000003.1, forward strand.
GTGATCATCGGGAAAAACGGTGCGGGCAAGTCTACCCTGGTGCGGGCAATCCTCGGGGAGATCCCCCACACAGGGAGCATCGAGTTCAAGGATATCAAGGATGGGAAGCTGCGCAGAATGAAGATCGGCTACGTGCCGCAGAAAATCAACATCGACCGGGAGACGCCGGTGAGCGTCTACGACATGATCGCCAGCTACTCCTCCAGGACGCCGGTGTTCCTGCACCGCTCCAGGAGGGAGTATGAAAGGATCAAGAAACACTTGGCGGTCTTCGAGGCGGAGGAGCTGATCGACAGGCAGGTGGGCAAGCTCTCCGGCGGGGAGCTGCAGCGGGTGCTGCTGACCATGGCTGTGATGGATTTTCCCAACCTGCTCATCATGGATGAGCCGGTGTCCGGCATCGATAAGAACGGCATGGAGCTGTTCTACGATAAGATCGAGTACCTGAAGGAGCACTATGACATGGCGGTGATCCTGATCTCCCACGACCTGGAGTATGTGCGCCGCTACGCGGACGAGGTGATCCTCCTGGATTCCCGCATACTGACGCGGGGGACGCCGCAGGAGGTGTACGCCAGCAGGGAGTTCAAAAATATATTTGGGAATATTGCCTACGAGGAGAAGGAGGGAATGCTGTGATGGAACTGGTGTATCAGGTCATGGAATCCCTCCTTCCGTTTTCGTGGATTTCCTTTGACTTCATGAAGAATGCGCTTTTGGCCGTGCTCTTGATCACCCCGCTGTTCGGTATGCTGGGGACGATGATTGTCAGCAATCACATGGCCTTTTTCTCCGATGCCCTGGGGCATTCCGCCCTGACGGGAATCGCCGCCGGCGTGCTGCTGGGCGTGGGGGGCAGCAGCCTGCCCATGCTGGCCTTCGCTGTGCTCTTCGCCCTGGCGCTGAACAAGCTGCGGGAGAGGCAGACCCAGAATACGGACACCATCATTTCCGTGTGCTCCTCCCTGAGCGTGGCGCTGGGGCTGGCGATCCTGTCCAGGGGAGGCAATTTCAGCGAGTACTCCAGCCTGCTGGTGGGGGATATCCTGAGCATTTCTCCGGGGGAAATCGGCTCCCTGCTGCTGGTCTTCCTGGGAACCCTTCTGTTCTGGCTGCTGGCCTTCAACCGGCTGAACGCGGTGAGCATCAACCGCTCTCTGGCGGCCAGCAAGGGGATCCGGGTGCGGCTGATGGACAACCTCTTCGCCGTGCTCATCGCCTGCGTGGTGATGCTGTCCATCCGCTGGGTGGGCCTTCTGCTGATCAATGCCCTGCTGATCCTGCCGGTGGCCTCGGCCAGGAACATGGCGGCCAATATGCGGGAGTACCACTTTTTTGCGGTGCTGTTCTCCGTGTTCTCCGGGGTGATGGGCCTTCTGGTGTCCTTCTATATCAATATCGCCACGGGGCCGATGATCGTGATTATCTCCGCTGTGATTTTTTTCGCCACCTTCCTGTACAGGCAGGCGGCAGGCTGACGGGAGGGGAATGCCGTGGATAAGAGGCAGAAATATAAGAAGATGCTGGTGAATCTGGTGCTGGGCGTGGCCGGTGTGCTGCTGGCAGTGCTGGTGCTGCCCAGGCTGATCGTGTTTTTCCTCCCGCTGGTGGTGGGCTGGCTGATCGCGGTGATGGCCAATCCCCTCGCACGCTTCCTGGAGAGGCGGCTGCGGATTGTGCGGAAGCACGGCTCCATGCTGATCATCATCCTGTCCATCGGCCTGGTGGTGCTGGGCATTTACCTGGTGGTGTCCAGGCTGGGGGCAGAGCTGGTGGATTTTGTCTATGATTTCCCGGAGCTGTACGGGAAGGTGGAGATGCAGGTGCGCTCCGTGGGCGACAATATGGCCGGATTCTACCAGCGCCTCCCAGCGGGGGTGCGCACGGCGCTGGACTCGCTGGCGCTCCAGATTGACTCTTATCTGGGGGCCGTGGCGGAGAGCATTGGAAAGCCTACAGTGTCGGCGGCGGGACGGCTGGCGAGAAACATCCCTTCCTATCTGCTGAACGTGATTTTCACCATCCTGGCGGCCTACTTTTTCATCGCCGACAAGGAGAACATCAGCCGTTTCTGCCGGGCGCACGTGCCGGCTGGCATCCAGGAGCGGTACGTCTTTGTGGTGGGTTCGTTCAAGCGGGCGGTGGGCGGCTATTTCAAAGCGCAGTTTAAAATTATGTTCATCATCTTCTTCATCCTGCTGGCGGGCTTCTGGCTGCTGGGGGTGGACTATGCCGTATTGTTGGCGCTGGTGATCTCCCTCCTGGATTTCCTGCCCTTCCTGGGGACGGGGACTGCGCTCATCCCGTGGGGGCTGTACCAGCTGGCTACAGGGGATTACCGCTATGCGCTGGGGCTTCTGGTGATCTATGTGGTGAGCCAGGGCGTGCACCAGCTCATCCAGCCGAAGATGATCGGCGACACCGTGGGCCTGAACCCGGCGGCCACGCTGGTCTGTATCTACATCGGCTACAAACTGGAAGGGGTCATCGGCATGATCATCGCCGTGCCTGTGGGGGTGATCCTGGCAAACCTCTACAAGATCGGGGCCTTCAACGGCATCATCCGAAGCGTCAAGGAGATCGCGAGGGATATCAATGATTTTCGAAAATATTAAGGCCGCGGCACAGTATTTTTACTTGTAATTAACAGAGATATAAAGTAAAATTATTGTAGAACGTAGTATTGGAGGCGGACATATGATTACGGTTTTTAATCGGAGAGAGGTCGCCGCTGTCTTTGGCACGCAGGAACAGGCGGCGATCCGGTCTGCACTTGTAGCGGAGGGCATACCCTACAAGGTAAAATGCGTAAGCCAGACAGGGACGAATGTGTTTGGCAGGCTGACCTGCGGCAGCTACGGACAGGTGGACGAGCAGGATCTGGAGTATGTGGTCTACGTCCAGAAGAAGGATTACGAGTGGGCGAAGGGAGCGCTAAGGAAGCGTTGATAAGGGAAGGGCATCCAGCAGGGTGCTTTTTTCTTGCGCGGTTAGGACTGGGAAGAGAGCCTCGCGCCTGCGCAGGCGGATATTTGCCGGGCGGCGGCTGTGCGGCCGCAGCTGGCAGAAATTGATATTTAATAAGTGATATTTTGTAATGTTTTGAGTTGACAGTGGGAGGGGAAAAGATTTATATTATAGATAAGTGTAGAATGAACAGGGCGAATGTCTGTGTATAGCTCTGCAGAGGGGATTTTATACAGACAAATAGGCGTGAGGAGAGAGCTTCGGACATTCCGGAGCCTTTTTTTGATGATAGGCAATTGGGTGAGGGTATGCGTAGGCAAGAGGAAGCAGTAGGGATAATCAACAGCCGTATCCGGCGGATGAAGGCGGGGGAGTTGTCTGTCCTTTTTTTGATTTCCGTCAGCCGTCAGCTCGAGAGCGGAGAGGAAGCGGCAGATGAGGACCGCAGCGGGATCAAGAGGCGTATGGATGAGATCCTGTCCCGCTTTTTCCGCGACACGGATGTGGTGGGTGAGCTGGACGACGGCCGTTTTATCGTGTTTATATCAGGGAAGATTACGGAGAAGGAGATCCGGGAGAAGGCGGGGACGCTGAGCGATGTGCTGCGCCTGGCCGGGGAGGAGCTGCAGGGGACGGTCCTGAGCAGCTATATGGGAGTCTTTGTCTTCGAGGACTGCACGGAGACGTTCCAGAGCATCCTGAAGCCTGCGGAGAGGGCGGTGGATATTGCCAGGAGGGAGGAGGAGAAGCGCTGCCATATCAGCACGGATCCCAGCATGCTGCAGGAGCGGTTTGCCCCGGCGGAAGGGGATCTGTCTGTGCAGACGCTGCTGACCTACATCGACGAGGGAGCCCGCCTCATCGAGACGGGGGAGAAGCTTAAGACGATCTATGCGGGGCCGGGCTTCTACAGCCGCGTGTCGGCCAATACCGGCGCGGATATTGACCAGCAGTATGCCATCCATCCGGACGACCAGGAGGCCTATGACGGCGCGCTGCGGGAAGCGGCCGCAGGAGGGCGGTCAGTGGAGTGCCGGTATCGGATACGGGGGGTGCACACCGCCTGGATCCCCTGTTCGGTGCGGGTGGTGAAGGTGTCCTCAGGCTTTGGGGACAGCCCTGTCGTCCTGGAGATCAGCCACGACATCTCAGGCCTGGAGAAGCTGGAGGATCAGTACGGCCTGTGCCGGGAGTGGCTGGATTTTGTGCTGAAGCGGTCGGATGTGCAGCTGTGGGACGTGGACGTGCGGACGAGGACGCTGCGGCTGCTCCAGACGTACGGGCAGCCGGAGGGCAACCAGTCTATCTACCGCAATTTCCCAGAGTCTCTCATTGAGAGCGGCAAGATTCACCGGGAGTGCGCGGAGCGTTTCCGGGAGTTTGCCGGGCGGATGATGGAGGGCAACGGGGAGGACAGCGGCAATTTTATTGTCCAGCTGAGGAATTCCAGCTCCTACGCGTGGTGTTCCATGTCCTACCGGATGATTTTTGACAAGGATGGGAGGCCTTCCCGGGCGATTGGCATTAAGAAAAATTTATATGACGCCGCCCTGGGCGGCTCCCTGCGCAGGACGATCCCGGAGGCCATGTACCCGGATCTGTACTGCTACCTGCAGGCAGACCTGACGCAGGACCGGGTGGAGAAGCTCCAGCTCGAGGGCAGGAGCGGGATCGGCCAGGACAAGTACCGCAGGTACACAGATATTATGCGCCTGGGCGTCAGCAAGGTCTTCTCCAAGGACGATGAGCTCCGGCTGCACCGGCGGTTCCGCAGGAAGAAGCTGATGGAGGAGTATGCCGACGGCCGCAGGTGGATCCTGGAGAAATGCCGGGTGGTGGACGGCCAGGGGAGCATCCGCTGGATCAGCCTGGGTGTCAACCTGATCAGGGATGAGGAGACCGGCGATATCAACCTGTTCGCCTACCTGTGCTTCATCGGGCGCAGGCGCAGGCTGGAGAGCGCCATCCCCCCGTCGGCGCTGCGGGAGTCGTCCTCCGGGCTGTACGCAGAGTGGACGCTGCGGGCCATCGCTGACGTGCTGGTGAGCAGGGGCGGGGAGAAGCCTTATGCCCTCTCCCTCATCCGCATGGAAGGGCTCAGGGAAGCCTTGGATGGAGAGCAGAAGAGGCAGAAGAAGGAGGCCATCGAGACGGCTTTCCGCGTGGCGCTGGGGGAGAACTGCCTGGCGGGCAGGCACGGGGAGGACGGGATCGCCGTTTTTTTCGCTGGCGGGCAGACAAAGCTGGAGCTGCGCAGGCGGCTGGAGAGTGCCATCGCCTTCGTGCGCCTGTCCATGGCGGACTTGCCGGAGATGGGAGCCCTGCGGTTTATCGTGGGGACTGCTGGGCAGGAGAGAGCCAGCGCAGGCTATGACCTTCTGCTTAGCCGGGCTGAGGTTCTGTGCCGGATCCACGAGGGCCAGGCGGACGACGTGGTGGTGTTCCACAGCGACGAGGAGGAGTCCCGCTGGGAGGATATCAAGCTGAATGAGACAGACCTGGCGGACGCCCAGGCCAGCGAGGCCAGAAGCTCCAGCGATATGAGCGAGGAGGAGAAGGACGTGGCCCTGGAGTGCCTGGAGCTGCTGTTACAGGATGGCGGCAAGGGAAGCCAGGTGGAGGGAGTGCTGGCGAAGCTGGGCAGCTATTACGGCGCGGACCGGGCCTATGTGCTGACCTACACGGAGAGCGGGAAGGTTGTGACCATGCTCTATGAGTGGTACCGGGACGGGAAGCACAGCATCCAGCAGATGATTTCCGGCAAGCGCCTCTATGATTTCCCGCTACTGATGCGGTGTGCCACGATGGGGGCGCCGGTGTTCTTCTCCCAGGAGGCGGGGATGGACCGCGTATCCGGCATGGAGAGGAGCTCCTGGAGATTTTCCGTCTTCCCGCTGAAGTGGCAGGACGACACCTATCCGTTCCTGTGCATGGAGAACCCGACGCGGAATACGGAGAGGACGGCGCTGATCAGCAGGATGGTGGAGTATCTGGGCATCCGGGGAAGCCGGCCCTACCTTCTGGGCCGGGAGGAGGAGTCCAAGGAGAAGATGCTGGCCATGCCGAACCTCCGCTCCTACATGGATGTGGTCTACTCCCTGGATTCAGATATGTACAGCTCCATGGGAGCGCTGACAGTGGATATCCCCCGCTTCCCAGACATCAACAACTGGAAGGGATACGAGTATGGGAGCAAGTTCCTCCTGCGGATATCGGAGGTGCTCTCCGATGTGTTTGGGAAGGGACTCTTGTTCCACACGCAGGAGGCAGAGTTTGTCGTCCTGTGCGCCAACACCACGTACGAAGTGTTCTATGCCCGCTGCAGCCGGGTGCAGATCCTGCTGCGGCAGCAGTATTCCAGGCAGTTCCGCATGGGCTTTACCTGGTCGGATGGCGTGTTCAGCGCCAAGGATCTGGTGGGGAAGGCCCGCTCCATCATGGACTGCGACAACTCCTTCGAGAGGGAGGAGCAGGGCCTTGCTTTCGTGAGGGACGGCCTGCGCACATGGGAGCATAAGCCGGGAGGCTCGTCGGGCAGTTTCCTGATTTACCTGCAGCCGAAGATCAACATGCAGACGGGGGAACTGGTGGGCGCGGAGGCGCTGGCCCGCATTGCAGACGAGAACGGGGCGCTTCTCCCCCACGGGCAGATCATCGACCGGATGGAGAAGGAGGGGACGATACGGGAGCTGGATTACTTTGTGTTCGACAAAGTGCTGTCCACGCTGAGCCGCTGGAAGGCGAAGGGCTACAAGGATATCCGGATATCCTCGAATTTTTCCCGGAAGACGCTGCTGAACCCGTCGGCGCTGGCGTCCCTGCTGGCAATCCTGAGCCGGTACCCGGATGTATCCCAGGATATGGTGGAGCTGGAGATCACGGAGACGGCAGGGGACTTCGAGAACAACACACTGTCGGAGCTGATCGAGCATTTCGGGAAATACGGGCTGCAGTTTTCGCTGGATGATTTCGGCTCCCGCTATTCGAACATGTCTATGCTGGCGGATATCCGTTTCCACTCGGTGAAGCTGGACCGGAGCATCATCCGGGGCGTGGCGGACAACCAGGTCAGCCAGATGATGGTGAAGGATATTGTCCGCATCTGTGACAGCTGCGGCATGATCTGCATCGCGGAGGGCGTGGAGACACAGACACAGGTGGAGGAGCTCCTGAAGGACGGGTGCACCTATGCCCAGGGATATTTTTATGACCGGCCGATGCCGGTAAGGGAATTTGAGAGGGAATATTTAATCCAGGGGGAGAAAGGAGATGGATGGCAATGACACAGAAGGAGACGGCGAACAAAAATACGTCGGAGAGCCGGCCATTGTGGGGCGGCATATCGGTGGTTGGAATTGGAGCCTCCGCGGGAGGGCTGGAAGCGCTGCAGCAGTTCTTCCAGAACATGCCCTCCGACAGCGGCTTGGGTTTTGTTGTCGTGCAGCACCTGTCCCCGGATTACAAGAGCCTGATGGCGGATATCCTCAAGAAATACACGGAGATGGATGTGGTGCAGGCGGAGGACGGCATGCTGGTGGAGCCCAACAAGGTGTATCTGATCCCGCCCAAGAGCAACATCACGTTCCGCGCTGGGAGACTGTATCTGAGCGAGTATATCCACGGGACGCTGAACCATCCGATCGATATCTTCTTCACCTCCCTGGCGGAGGAGAAGAAGGAGGCGTCCATCGCGGTGGTCCTGTCCGGCACAGGGTCTGACGGGACGAACGGGATCAAGTCGGTGAAGGAGCACGGGGGGCTCACAATCGTGCAGAACCCGGAGGGAGCTAAGTTTGACGGGATGCCCCGCAGCGCCATCAACACAGGGGTGGTGGACTATGTGCTCTCACCCAAGGAGATCGCGGGCGAGCTGATGCACTTCTCCAAGTACCGCACGATTATGGAGCCGGAGAAGGAGGAGGTATTTCTCTCGGACGACGAGAGCTTCTCCCACATCTACGCCGTGCTGAAGAAGGCCAAGGGCATTGACTTTACTTATTATAAGCGGACGACGGTGCTGCGCCGCATCGAGCGCAGGATGGTGGTGACCCACAGCGGGAGCTTGGCGGAATACGCCAGGAACCTGGACGACAACCCGGAGGAGATCAACATCCTGGTCAAGGAAATCCTCATCGGTGTGACCAACTTCTTCCGGGATCCGGTGTTCTTTGAGAAGCTGAAGAGCCGGGCAGTGTATCCGATTGTGCAGGCGGCAAGGGAGAACGAGCCGATCCGCGTGTGGAGCGCGGGCTGCTCCACCGGCGAGGAAGCCTATTCCCTGGCGATCCTGTTCCGGGAGGCGCTGGAGGAACTGGGGCTGAAGAGGGACGTGAAGATCTTTGCCACGGATATTGATGTCAAGGCGATTGAGCAGGCGGGCAGGGGAGTCTACTCGGACAATATTATCGACGATGTGACCACCGAGCGCCTGGCGAAGTATTTTGTCAAGCGCAACGATCAGTACCATATCATCAAGGAGATCCGGCGGATGATTATTTTCGCCCCCCACAATATGCTCTCGGATCCGCCGTTTGGCAAGCTGGATCTGATCAGCTGCAGGAATGTGATGATTTATTTCCAGCCAATCCTGCAGAGGGGGCTGTTTGCCATCTTCCACTCCGCCCTCAAGAACGGGGGCTATCTGTTCCTGGGCAAGAGCGAGACGGCGAACGAGTATTCCAGCGTGTTTAAGCCGGCCTGCAGCACGGAGAAGATCTATATCCATGACGGCTCAGGCAGAAGCGACAACCTGACGGTTCCCACCTTCAATATCCCCAGCGTCCAGACGCTGATGCCCAGGACGGCCAGCCAGGCGGGCAACGAGGGGCAGGACTACGGGCTGGAGACGGCGTATACACAGTTTTTGGAGCGGTTCATGCCGGCCTGCATCGTGCTCAATGAGAGCAATGACGTGATCCATTTCTTCGGGAATTACCTGGACTATGTGTCCATTGCCCCGGGGAAGGCATCCTTCAACCTGTTCCACATCATCAACAAAGACATCGGCCTGGCGGCGTCCACAGCCCTGAGCAGGTGCCGGGCGGAGCATACGGCGGTGACCTACTCCGGCATACCGGTGGATACGGCGGAGGGCAGGAAATCCATCGACCTGAGCGTGTATCCGATCCCCATTGCGGGGAAGGCTGAGAGCGGGCTGACGGCGATGCTCTTCCTGGAGAGCGGACATACAGAGGAGACGGAGGGAATATCCGAGAAGTATGACATCGACCGCACAGCGGCGAGGCGCATCACAGACCTGGAGAAGGAGCTGCAGGAGTCCCAGAACGATCTGCGCAAGACGATCGCGGAGCTGGAGACGGTGAACGAGGAGCTGCAGGCGGCCAACGAGGAATTGCTGACGGCCAACGAGGAGCTGCAGAGCTCCAACGAAGAGCTGCAGTCGGTGAATGAGGAGCTGTACACGGTGAACACCGAGTTCCAGCAGAAGGTGGACGAGCTGACCACGATGACCAACGACCTGTCCAACTTCCTGTCCTCCACGATGATCGGCATCCTGTTCGTGGACGGCAACCTGAATATCCGGAAGTTCACAGAGTATATCGGCAGGGAATTCCAGCTGATGGAACACGACATCGGGCGCTCCATCCAGATTTTTGCCCACAGCTTCCCCTATGAGAAGATTGTGGAGGATGCCCAGAACGTGCTGCGGAACCTGACGCCCATCGACCGGGAGGTCATCGCCACCAACGGACAGTTCTACACGCTGCGTATCGCTCCGTACCGCACCACGGAGAACAGCATCAAGGGGCTGGTTATCACGATCATCGACAGCCTGGGAACCGGGCGGGAGAAGACAGCCGCTGCCAGCAGCGGCCAGCCGGCGCAGGCGCAGAAATAGACATAGCGGCGGTGTGACAGGGCCGGTTGCCCTGTGTACACCGGCGTGGGAAATCGAATAGAATAAGGACAAAAAAGGGGGCTGCAGCCGGTCAGGCGCAGTCCCTTTCCCCGTCCTGCGGGGCTTTGGGGCCGAACAGATGGTATACGGCGAAGGAGAGGATGACGGTCAGGGTGTCCGCCGTCACCTGGGACCAGACGATGCCGTACATGCCGAAGATCCTATTTAGCAGGAACAGCATCGGAATGTTGAAGACGAGCCATCTGGTTACGCCGAGGAAGAGGGAGACCTGCCCCTTCCCAAAGGCCTGGAACAGGTAGACGGTGAAGAAGCTCAGGAACATCAGCGGCGTGGCCAGTACCCGGATGCGCAGGAACTGGGAGGCCATCTCCACCGTCTGGGCGTCGGAGATGAACAGGCGGGCGAACTGGAAGGCAAAGATCTCATACAGGGTGATGCTGACGGCCGCAATGACAAGCCCCAGGTTTCGGGAGAGGCGGATGGTATCCTGCATCCGGCGGTGATTCCCGGCGGCATAGTTGTAGGCCACCAGGGGCATCATGCCCTGGCAGATGCCGATGCCCACATTCAGGGGGAAACGCTCCACCTTCAGCACAATGCCGATGGCGGCCAGGGCCAGGTCGTGGTAGGAAACCATCAGCTTGTCGATGACCACATAGTCCAGGTCGAACAGGAAGGTGGTGATGGCGGAGGGGATACCCACGCCGAAGATAGCCAGGATGCTGGAGCGCTGGGGAAGCCCGCCTGCCAGGCGGAAGGTGAGGACCGATTGGGGCTGCCTGCCCAGGCGGGCCAGGACGAGGAGAAAGTACAGGCAGGCGACGCAGTTGGACAGGGCGGTGGCGGCCCCGGCGCCCAGCACCTCGCACCCGTCAGGCATCAGGACGAACATGAACAGGGGATCTAGGATGATATTTAGGACGCCGCCCAGCACGATGCCGGCCCCGGCCTCCCGGGAGCGTCCGATGCTGCGCACCAGGTTGGAGAGCACGTTGGACAGAACGGTGGGGACGCCACCAGCCACAATGACACAGAAGGCGTACTGCCGGGCAAAGGCGTAGGTGTTCTCCCCAGCGCCCAGGAAGCCCAGGACAGGCTCCATAAAGACGCCCATCCCCAGCGCGAATGCTCATGTACGGTAAGGAAGCAAGCAACCGAAAACAAGAGATAGACCGCCAGCACTACACTATTCCGAACCAAAGACCAAAAGATAAGCATTGTGGGAAAATCTAAACTTTTGGATTTTCCT
>CALWMI010000004.1 GCA_944381745.1 uncultured Lachnospiraceae bacterium
CATCCTCTCCTGCCCGCCCATCGTCCATCTAGGCCTTCCATGCCCAGTTGTCTCTATACGTGAATCTCCGCCTTCATGCCCAGAAGCTCCCTGTTCTCCTCCAGCAGCGGGCGCACAACCTTGTCCAGGTAGGCGTCCACCTGTACCTCGGCCCTGCCGGTGTACCTGGCTGGATCCATCGCCTTCTGGAGCTCCTCCAGGCTTAAGTTGAACGCCGGATCCGCTGCAATCAGCTCCAGCAGGTTGTTCTCCTGCCCCAGCTCCTTCACGTTCCGCCCGGCCTCCATAGACAGCTGGCGGATTCTCTCGTGCAGCTCCTGCCGGTCTCCCCCGGCCTTCACTGCATCCATCATAATATTCTCCGTGGCCATGAAGGGCAGCTCTGCCCGCAGGTGCTTCTCGATCACCTTCGGATAGACCACCAGGCCGTCCACCACGTTCAGGCACAGATCCAGGATGCCGTCGATGGCTAAGAATCCCTCCGGGATGCTCAGCCGCTTGTTGGCGGAGTCGTCCAGCGTGCGCTCAAACCACTGGGTGGCCGAGGTCACCGCCGGATTCAGGGCGTCCATCATCACATACCGGGAGAGGGACGCGATCCTCTCGCTTCTCATAGGGTTGCGCTTGTAAGCCATGGCCGAAGAGCCGATCTGGTTCTTCTCGAAGGGCTCCTCCACCTCCTTGAGATGCTGGAGCAGGCGGATGTCATTGGACATCTTGTGGGCGCTGGCGGCGATACCCGCCACCACATTCATCACCCGGGTGTCCACTTTCCTGGAATAGGTCTGCCCCGACACCGGATAGCAGGCCTCAAATCCCATCTTCTGGGCGATCATCGGATCAATCCTGTCGATCCGCTCCTGATCCCCCTCGAACAGCTCCAGGAAGCTTGCCTGGGTTCCCGTCGTCCCCTTGGAGCCAAGAAGCTTTAAGCTTCCCAGCACATAGTTCAGATCTTCGAAATCCATCAGGAATTCCTGCAGCCACAGCGTCGCCCGCTTGCCCACGGTTGTGGGCTGGGCCGGCTGGAAATGGGTGAAGGCCAGCGTGGGTTGGGCCTTATACTTCTCTGCGAAGCTGGCGAGCTCAGCGATCACGTTGAGCAGCTTCCGGCGCACCAGGCGCAGGGCCTCCCTCATCAGGATGATATCGGTGTTATCCCCCACATAGCAGGAGGTAGCTCCCAGGTGGATAATCCCCTTTGCCTTGGGGCACTGCACCCCGTAGGCGTACACATGGGACATGACGTCGTGGCGCACCAGCTTCTCCCGCTCCTGGGCCACCTCGTAATTGATGTCCTCCGCGTGGGCTTTGAGCTCCGCGATCTGTTCGTCCGTGATCGGAAGCCCCAGCTCCTTCTCCGTCTCCGCAAGGGCAATCCAAAGCTTCCTCCACGTCTTAAACTTCATATCCGGCGAGAAAATGTACTGCATCTCCCTGCTGGAATACCGCTCTGACAGCGGGCTGACATATCTGTCTCTCATAGGTTCCTCTCCTCACAATCCTATCGCAGGTATTCTCCCCGGATGTCGTCCTTCGGCGGATCCATCGGGTATTTCCCTGTAAAGCATCCGGTGCAGATGCCCAGCCCCCCCACCATCTGGGCGAGCCTTCCGATCTCCAGGTAGGCCAGCGTGTCCGCCCCGATCACCTGGCGGATCTCCTCGACGCTCCGGTTGTAGGCCAGAAGCTGCTCCCGCTCCGGCACGTCCGTCCCAAAATAGCAGGGCCACAGGAACGGCGGGGAACTGATGCGCACATGCACCTCCGTGGCTCCCGCCTCCTTGAGCATGCCCACAATCCGGTCGCTGGTGGTTCCCCGGACGATGGAGTCGTCGATCATCACAACCCGCTTCCCGGCCACAGCCTCCCGGAGGACGTTCAGCTTCACCCGGACGCTGGACTCCCGGCTTCTCTGTCCTGGCTTGATAAAGGTGCGGCCCACATAGCTGTTCTTGACGAAGGCCGTCCCATAGGGGATCCCCGACTCCAGGGAGTAGCCCAGGGCAGCCGCATTGCCCGACTCCGGCACGCCCACCACCAGGTCTGCCTCCACCGGGGCATCCATGGCCAGATACCGGCCGGCCTGGATCCGGGACTGGTACACATTGACCCCGTCCATCACCGTGTCCTGCCTTGCAAAATAAATATACTCAAAAATACACCTCGCCTGCTCCTGGGGTGGCAGGCACATGGAGCGGTCCGACTGGATGCCGCCCTCCGGGGAGATGGTCACAATCTCCCCCGGCTCCACATCCCGCACAAACTCCGCCCCCACCGTGTCAAGGGCGCACGTCTCCGACACGATAAAGTACGCGTTGTCCCTCTTCCCGATGCTTAGAGGCCGGAATCCATAGGGATCCCTGGCTCCGATGAGCTTCCTGGGCGACATGACCACCAGGGAGTAGGCGCCTTTGATCTTGCGGCAGGCGCTGGCCACCGCCGCCTCGACGGTGGCGCAGCGGATACGCTCCCTGGCGATATGGTAAGCGATGACTTCTGAATCGATCGTCGTCTGGAAAATCGCCCCTGTATACTCCAGCTCCCGGCGCAGCTCCAGGGCGTTGATCAGATTCCCGTTGTGGGCCAGGGCCAGCGTGCCCTTCACATAGTTGAGCACGAGGGGCTGCGCGTTCTCCCGCGTGCTGCTCCCGGCCGTGGAATACCGCACATGGCCGACGCCGATATCTCCTTTCAGCTTCTCCAGGATCTCGGGGGTAAAGCACTCGTTCACAAGCCCCATGTCCTTGTAGGACAGCACCTTGCCCTTCGGCCCGTCCGTATCGCTGACCGCGATGCCGCAGCTCTCCTGGCCGCGGTGCTGCAGGGCGAACAGCCCATAATAAATGGTGGACGCCACATCGTTCCCGTCAAAATCATACATGCCGAACACGCCGCACTCTTCGTGCAGCCTGTCAGAAAAACCGGCCTGCGCGTAAATCTGGTTATCGCCTGTCATCTGTCTGTGCTGCCTTTCTTTAAAGTCCTAAGCGGTTAAACACCTCGTTGTATGCTTCCTCTACGTTGCCCATATCTCTTCTGAAACGGTCCTTGTCCAGCTTCTCGTTCGTGTTCACGTCCCAAAGCCTGCAGGTATCCGGGGAAATCTCGTCCGCCAGTATAATCTGTCCCTTATATCTTCCGAATTCAATCTTGAAGTCGATCAGCTTGATGCCCGCGTTCAGGAAATACTCCTTCAGCACATCGTTGACCTTGAAGGTGTACTCTTTGATCTTGTCCAGCTCCTCCTGAGTAGCCAGGCCAAGGGCCAGGGCATAGTAGCTGTTGATCATCGGGTCGCCCAGGTCGTCGTTCTTATAGCTGAACTCCAGGATCGGGCACAGAAGCTCTCTTCCCTCCTCCACGCCCATCCTCTTGGAAAAGCTGCCTGCGGCCACGTTGCGCACGATGACCTCTACAGGGACAATCTCCACCTTCTTCACTGCAGTCTCCCGGTCGCTCAGCTCCTCCACATAGTGGGTGGGTACCCCGGCCTTCTCCAGCAGCTTGAATACGTGGTTGCTCATGCGGTTATTCACGACGCCTTTGCCCACGATCGTCCCCTTCTTCAGGCCGTTGAACGCCGTCGCATCGTCCTTGTAATCCACAATGACAACGTCCTCCACATCGGTTGCAAATACTTTCTTTGCCTTGCCTTCATAGAGCATTTCCAATTTCTTCATTTGAATTCCACCTATCCTTTATATTTTTGTGCGGCGTTAGGCCCTGGGGCCGTCAGCCGGTTTACCGTTCTTAATCATATACGATTTTGGAGGGAAAAGCAATATCCAAACGTGCGCAATGCCTCACACGTTGTCCCTTCCATACTCCCTGCGCAGCCTGGCTGCGTCCAGATGCCTGCTTCTGGGATAGACGTCCCGGGCCTTCTGCAGGAATTCCTCCCTCTCCTCCTGCGGGATTCCCCGCTGCCGGCACTGCTCCTGGAACTCCTCCTCTGTGTAGGATAGATACAAAGCCGCCAGCCTGGAGCTTCTGGCCTCCCTGGAGGCCCACTGTTCACAGGCCATATCCATGCACTTGGCCGCCTCCCGGAACAGGAAGAGCCTGGCATAGGCATTGCCCTTCCCCCGCCACACCTCGCTGTAGAAATGGCCGTCCAGCGTGCCCCGGCGGCGCATGGCCAGCACCTGGTTGTACATGCCGATGGCCCGCCGGTACTTGTGGTCCTTCAGGAGATAGTCCCCCTTCTGCTTGAGCCTCTCCGGCTCGGACACATGCTCCATCCCGTCCAGCAGCCTGGCAATGCGGTATATCTCATTCTTGCTGCAGTATCCGGTATTTTCCAGGATCACCTGGCTGAACTCCTTCAGGCTGCCCCCCCGGTAGCACTGGGCGTAGAGCAGCTTGGCGAGCCGCGGCATCTGCAGCTCCTTGTCTACCCAGTCGCACAGCTTCTCGCTGAGGAGCGACCGGTCCACCAGCCACACATACTCGCACAGGAAATAGCACAGCTCTTCGATCGTCCAGATATTCACGCCCGCCGCCTCGATATAATAGGGGCGCTTCGCCCTGCGCTCATGGCACAAGATATAATTTCCCATACTGCTCCTTTCCGCCGAAGCCCCCTGCCGGCGCCGCAGCTACAGCTTCAGCTTCTCTGTCCAGGTCTTCCCCGAGGACGGATACCACTCCCCAAAGCCCACGTCCTCCACCGTAAGCTGGCACTCCCTCACCGCCCCAAACTCGATGGACAGGCGCAGCCTGGTGGTACGGTTCGGCCGCTCGGGAAGCCCGTCCAGCGGGATCAGGATTTTCCTGGCGTCCGAGCGGTCGATGGACTGGATCAGAAGCTCGATGCCATTCGTCCCGTCCAGGAGGAATTCACAGCTCCCCGACGCCTCGTACCAGTTGACCCCCGCCGAGATGATGCCGAAATACTCCTTCCTGCCGTTGCGCAGAACCTCCATACCAATGTTGTAGGTGATCTTGTGCTGTCCCATGTAGAGGAACTCCGTCCCCTGCCCGCTCTCCAGCTCTTCCATAGAGCGGTAGCAGGCTCCCTTCACGAACAGGTTCCTGCCTGAGAACACTCTCCTCCCCCTGCACAAGAGCTTCAGCGTCTCCGGGAACCACGGCTCCTCAAAGCCATCCCCCGTCAGATAGATGGACGAGTACAGCTTTGTCCGCAACATCTCCTGGGCAAACTGGGAAAATTTCTGGTCCTTCTCCCTGGCATAGGAGCCGCCCGCATAGCCCAGATAGGTCTTGTCCTCCGGCAGGAAGGCCATCTCCCCAGTCTTCGACACCGTCACCACCTTGGGGAAAGATTTCCGGTGGATTGACAGCTCATAGCAGCTCATCAGGTTCTTCTCATACAGGAACAGGGCCACCGCATAGCTGCGCAGCTCCTGCTTCTGATGCATCACATAGGTGTAGAAGCTCTCCCGGTAGTCCTGGACTCCTACCCGTTCCCGGGGAATCTTCAGGAGATCCACCGCCCGGTACAGGCCTTCCAGGAGCTTCCCGGTAATCTGCGGCAGCGTAAAGGTGATGCGGCGGACATCCTCCGGCCGAAATCCTGTGTTCACCGTGCGCAGCGACTTACGGATAAAGACCGCCAGCTCCTCCACCGCCCGGGCATCCTCCTGGGACGCACGGTACAAAAGGTTGTCCGTCAGGATGCCCCGGCCGTCCGCCGCCGCGCGCACAGCCTCGTGCCCGTACAGATAATCCTCGGAGCCCGGCAGCTTTAGGAGGGCCGCCGGAATCTGGAATTTGGACAGCCCCATGGAAGGATCCGCAGACTCCGGCTCCTTCGTCTTCGGATTGTAACAGCAGATCTGGGCATATCTCCTGGTCAGCTCATAGCCTAGTATCCATTCCCCCGCCACGGCGCTCTCCTCCTCTCCAAAACTCTCCTGTATTCCGCCGAAAGTTCCTCCGCGTCCCGCTCGCCCTTAGCTTCCTTCCTGCCTGGCTCCCCCGGCATGCCCTCAGCTTTCCCTCGCATCCGGCCCGGCCTCCCGGGCAGAGCCGGCATCCGGCTTCAGGGCTTCCCCAGCTTCCACGCTCTTCTCCAGCGGGAAGAACGCCTGCGCCATAGCCTCCTGGAGCTGATAATCCTCCTCCAGCTCCCGGTAGGTGAGGCTGTCGCTCAAATCCCAGCAGATCAGCATGTCATTGATCATATGGTAGCGGTCCT
>CALWMI010000005.1 GCA_944381745.1 uncultured Lachnospiraceae bacterium
GGCGACGCAGTTGGACAGGGCGGTGGCGGCCCCGGCGCCCAGCACCTCGCACCCGTCAGGCATCAGGACGAACATGCACAGGGGATCTAGGATGATATTTAGGACGCCGCCCAGCACGATGCCGGCCCCGGCCTCCCGTGCGCGTCCGATGCTGCGCACCAGGTTGGAGAGCACGTTGGACAGAACGGTGGGGACGCCGCCGGCCACAATGACACAGAAGGCGTACTGCCGGGCAAAGGTGTAGGTGTTCTCCCCAGCGCCCAGGAAGCCCAGGACAGGCTCCATAAAGACGCCCATCCCCAGCGCGAAGGCGGCGGAGATGAAGATGCCCAGCCACAGGGAGAAGGCGCTGACCCTTCGGGCCTCCTCCGGGCGGTTCTGCCCCAGGAGCCTGGAGATCAGGGCGCCGCCGCCGATTCCGGCCAGGCCGGCCAGGCAGAGGGTGATATTGAATACCGGAAGGATGAGGGACGCCCCCGCCACCATATAGGGATTGCCCGTCTGTCCCACATAGAAGGTGTCTGCCATGTTGTAGATCAGCACCGTCAGCTGGCTGATCACCGCAGGGACGATCATCACCCGCAGGGCCGAGGGCACCGGGAGGTTCCGGAAAATATCCTCCTGTGAAAGTTTTGCTGTTTTGCCGTTGCCATCCTTCTTCATCATTTGTTCATCTCTTTCTCTTGCAGATTCGTTTGCTGTCAGCAGCTTCTATTCTAGTCCCCGGGAATTCGCCTGTCAATCGGCAGCCTCCATAAAGCGCAAAGTCCGTAAAAACCTGTAAAAACACGGCGCGGCGGCTTCCCGGGAAGAAAAAAGCGCGGATGCAGTGGGGAAAAGGTGGCGTGCCGGATGATGGAGATGCTATAATAGGAATATATTTTTGCACCCCGCACACCCGCCGGGGCCCGCTGCAGAGCGCAGGGAGGCAGGCGGCCATGTACAGGGGGAAGGAGATTCAGAAAGGGGAGGCGGAAAGGCTTATGAGGCGAACAGACCGGGAGGTAACCGATAAGAAGGAGATCATGGATATCCTGTGGAGGTGCAGCACGCTGCGCATCGGCGTGAAGGGGGAGCCCTACCCCTATGTGGTCCCCGTGTCCTTCGGGCTGGATACGGCGGGAGACAAGCCGGTGATCTATTTCCACTGCGCAAGGGAGGGGCAGAAACTCGATATGCTGCAGGCCGACCCCCACGTGTGCGTGGAGGGGGATATCTTTATCAAGACGGAGCTGATCAAGCACGGCATCACGGCCAGGTATGAGAGCGTCATCGGCTTTGGCGTGTGCGAGCTGGTGGATAGCCCCGAGGAAATCCGCAAGGGGCTTCTGCTGCTGAATGAGCACTACGGGTACGGCGATTTCCAGTTGGACAAATGCGGGAGCCTTGACAAGCTGGCCGTGGGGAAGATTACGCTGGAGAGCGTCACCGGGAAGCGGAATTTGCCTCGATAGGGAAACGTCCCCTGTTTTTCCTCTATTCTCTATGGGAGCAAAGAAGAAGGGAGCTCCCGCTGTGAAAAAGGACTTTTTTGGAGATGGCCCTGTGCAAAGCCTGTGAGACCAATCCTTCACAATTTTTTCACAAAATAATTAGCACTCACCTCTTGACAGTGCTAACAATAAGTGTTATATTACATCTAGAACAAGGGAGAGGAAAGAAAGGATCGAGGAAATCCTGTGGGAAGCCGGCTCCCTGGTTCAGAGAAACAGGTTCACATATATACAATTGAGAAAGAGGAGAGATGACCTATGTTGATGCCGAGACTGTTTGGTGAAGATTTATTTGATACATTTTTTAATGATTTCCCGTTCTATGACGACAGGGATATGAAGAAGCTGGAGAAGAAGCTGTACGGCAGGAAGGCAGCCAGGATGATGAAGACGGATATCAAGGAGAAGAAGGATTCCTACGAGATTATCATGGATCTGCCGGGATTCAAGAAGGAAGAGGTTCAGGTAAGCCTGGAGGACGGGTGCCTGACCGTCAGTGCCGTCAAGGGCCAGGAGGCTGAGAGCGGCGGGGAGGAAGGACGCTACATCCGCCAGGAGCGGTACGAGGGCGCCTGCAGCAGGAGCTTCTACGTGGGCGACGCGGTGCAGAAGGAGGACATCAAGGCGGAGTTCCGCCACGGAATCCTGAAGCTGTTCATACCGAAGAGGGAAGCGCGCCCGGCGGTGGAACAGAACCATTACATTTCCATTGAAGGATAACGGGAGGAACCGGAAGCGGGAGGCAGGGCGCTGCCTCCCGCTTCTGGCTGCACAGGGAAATTTGTACAGGCCAGGATTCCCAGGAGAGCAGGAAGAAAGCAGAATGCAGGAAGAAAGCAGAATGCAGGAAGGAAACAAAATGCAGGAGCGGCAGGATAGGAGGTGGAAGGGATGAGCAGCAAGAGAGATTACTACCAGGTGCTGGGCGTGGGCAGGGATGCAGACGCCGCCGCCATCAAGAGGGCGTACCGGAAGCTGGCGAAGAAGTACCATCCCGACAGCAACGCTGGGAACGCCCAGGCGGAGGAACGGTTTAAGGAGGCCACAGAGGCGTACGATATCTTAAGCGACGAGAAGAAGAGGAAGCTGTATGATCAGTACGGCCATGCGGCATTTGAGGAGGGGGCGGGAGCAGGCCCCGGAAGCGCTGGGCAGGGGTACCAGGAGTACCATTTCCAGGGAGGCGATGTGGACGACATCCTGAAAGACCTGTTCGGCCATGGCTTCAGTGGCTTCGGGGAGGACGGCTTCTTTGGCGGGAGCGGTTTCTCGTCAGGGAGCGGTTTCTCGTCGGGAGGTGGTTTCTCGTCGGGGAGCGGCTTTGCCGGACATGGTTTTGGCAGGAGCGGCTTCTCCGGCGGCGAGGATGGTTTCGCGGGCAGAGGGGCCGATCTCCACGCGGAGGCGGAGGTCACCTTCGAGGAGGCCGCTTTCGGCGGGAGCAAGGTAATCCACTTCCAGGGCGGGGGCAGGACACAGTCCCTGGAGATTAAGATTCCAGCAGGCATCGAGGCAGGCAAGACCCTGCGGCTGGCAGGCAAGGGAATGCCTGGAAGGAAGGGCGGGCCGGCCGGCGACCTGCTGCTGAAAATCCGTGTCCAAGAGAAGCCGGGATACCGAAGAGAAGGCAGCAGCCTGTATACCACGGTGCAGATTCCGTTCACAACGGCGGTGTTTGGCGGGGAGGTACGGATCCCCACGATCTACGGGGCTGTGATGTGCAAGATCAAGGCCGGGACACAGTCAGGCACGAAAATCCGCCTGAGAGGAAAAGGGATCGTGTCCATGGGACATCCGGATGTGCGCGGAGACCAGTACACCACGGTGGAGATTGCGGTACCGAAGAAATTAAGCCCGGAGGCTGCCCGGAAGCTGCGGGAGTTCCAGCAGCTGCAGGAGGGCGGACAGCCGGGGGATAAAAATGCCCACCGGGGACACGCGGCATGAGTATAAGGCAGCTGCCGTAAGCCCCTGGGCGGGCTTTTTTATAAAAAATTAGCACTCGATGCTTGACAGTGCTGATAATAAATGTTATATTCCAAATAGAACAAAAACGGCGGGGGCAGCGGGGCCACAAAAGCCTGCCCCGGGAGCCTGCCGCCGTGGAGATAAAGTGGAGGCAGAGCAGAGAAAGGCCACAGGTGAGGAGGAGATTTTATGAACATCAGCAAATTTACACAGAAATCACTTCAGGCGGTCAACGGATGCGAGAAATTAGCCTATGATTACGGCAACCAGGAGATCGAGCAGGAGCACCTGCTGTACAGCCTGCTGACGCAGGAGGACAGCCTG
Organism: uncultured Lachnospiraceae bacterium; assembly: GCA_944381745.1. Lineage (GTDB taxonomy): Bacteria > Bacillota > Clostridia > Lachnospirales > Lachnospiraceae > JAGTTR01. The sequence goes on from CALWMI010000005.1 coordinate 3,786, forward strand.
ATCCTGAAATTGATAGAGAAGATGGAGATCAACCAGCAGCATTTCGTGAACCGGGTGGAGGAAGCCATTGAGAAGCGGCCGAAGGTGTCCGGCGGGCAGGCCTACATTGGCCAATATCTGAACAAGACCCTGCTGGGGGCGGAGGATGAGGCCAAGGCGATGGGGGATGAGTACGTCTCCGTGGAGCATTTGTTCCTGGCTCTGATGAAGGAGCCCAACCGGGAGATGAAGGCGATTCTCCGGGAATACGGGATTACGAGGGAGCGTTTCCTGCAGGCCCTGTCTACGGTGCGGGGCAACCAGCGGGTGGTCAGTGACAACCCGGAGGCCACCTACGACACGCTGAATAAATACGGATACGACCTGGTGGAGCGGGCGCGGGATCAGAAGCTGGACCCGGTCATCGGCCGCGACAGCGAGATCCGCAACGTGGTGCGCATCCTGTCCAGGAAGACGAAAAATAACCCGGTGCTGATCGGCGAGCCTGGCGTGGGCAAGACGGCCGTCGTGGAAGGGCTGGCCCAGCGGATTGTGCGGGGAGACGTGCCGGAAGGGCTGAAGGACAAGAAGCTTTTTGCCCTGGATATGGGCTCCCTGGTGGCAGGGGCGAAATACAGGGGCGAGTTTGAGGAACGGCTGAAGGCCGTGCTGGAAGAGGTGAAGAAGAGCGAGGGGCAGATCATCCTGTTCATCGACGAGCTGCACACGATTGTGGGAGCCGGCAAGGCCGACGGGGCCATGGACGCAGGGAATATGCTCAAGCCCATGCTGGCTCGAGGGGAGCTGCACTGCATCGGCGCCACGACGCTGGATGAGTACCGGCAGTATATCGAGAAGGACGCTGCCCTGGAGAGAAGGTTCCAGCCGGTGATGGTGGATGAGCCGACGGTGGAGGATACCATTTCCATCCTGCGTGGACTCAAGGAGCGGTACGAGGTGTTCCACGGGGTGAAGATTACCGACGGCGCCCTGGTGTCGGCGGCCACCCTATCCCACCGGTATATCACCGACCGGTTCCTGCCGGACAAGGCCATCGACCTGGTGGACGAGGCCTGCGCCCTGATCAAGACAGAGCTGGACTCCATGCCGGCGGAGCTGGATGAGATGCGCAGGAAGATCATGCAGCTGGAGATTGAGGAGGCTGCCCTCAAAAAAGAGGAGGACAATCTGAGCAAAGAACGCCTGGCGGAGCTCCAGCGGGAGCTGGCAGAGCTTCGGGATACCTTCAACGCGAGGAAGGCCAGCTGGGACAACGAGAAATCCTCGGTGGAGCGGCTGCAGAAGCTGCGCGAGGAGATCGAGGCCCTGAACAAGGAGATCCAGACGGCGCAGCAGAACTATGACCTGGAGAAGGCGGCGGAGCTGCAGTACGGCAAGCTGCCGCAGCTTCGGCAGCAGCTGGAGCATGAGGAGGAAGTGGTCAAGAACCGGGACATGAGCCTGGTGCACGAGGCGGTGACCGAGGAGGAGATCGCCAAGATTATTTCCCGCTGGACCGGCATCCCGGTGACCAAGCTCACGGAGAGCGAGCGCAACAAGACGCTGCACCTGGACGAGGAGCTGCATAAAAGGGTGATCGGCCAGGATGAAGGGGTGGAGAAGGTGACGGATGCCATCATCCGTTCCCGGGCCGGGATCAAGGATCCTTCCAAGCCCATCGGCTCCTTCCTGTTCCTGGGGCCTACCGGCGTGGGCAAGACAGAGCTTGCCAAGGCGCTGGCGGCCAGCCTGTTCGACGACGAGCAGAACATGGTGCGTATCGACATGAGCGAGTATATGGAGAAATATTCGGTCTCCAGGCTGATCGGAGCGCCTCCGGGATATGTGGGCTACGAGGAGGGCGGCCAGCTGACGGAGGCTGTGAGGAGGAAACCCTACTCCGTCGTCCTGTTCGACGAGATCGAGAAAGCCCACCCGGATGTATTCAATGTGCTGCTGCAGGTGCTGGACGACGGCCGGATTACAGACTCCCAGGGAAGGACAGTAGACTTTAAGAATACGATCCTGATTATGACCTCCAACATCGGCTCCGCCTACCTGCTGGACGGCATCAATGAGAACGGGGAGATCACGCCGGAAGCCCAGGAACTGGTGATGAACGACCTGCGGGCGCATTTCCGCCCGGAGTTTTTGAACCGGCTGGATGAGACGATCCTGTTTAAGCCTTTGACAAAGGCGGACATTGGCGAGATTATCAGGCTGATGGTGGCGGATCTGAATAAGCGGCTGGAGGAGCGCCAGATTACCATCGAGCTGACGCCGGAGGCGGCGCAGAACATCATCGACGGCGGGTATGACCCGGTATATGGGGCAAGGCCGCTGAAGCGATACCTGCAGAAATATGTGGAGACGCTGTCGGCAAGGCTGATTTTGTCCGGCGATGTGGACATGGGAGACACCATCGAGATCTATGTGGATGGCGCCGGCAGCCTGAAGGCGCGGGTGAAGGGCAAGGCCTGAGAAAGCGCATATCGATCGATACAGCACATAGTATGGATACAGCGCGCCGGTGGGAAGGGACTAGATAGCCCCTCCCCCGCCGGCGCTGGCAGATCACGGGGAATTCATGGACAGTCCCCGTGATTTTTTTGTGTGATACACCCGGCAAGCGGCCGTCATGCTTGCATGAACGGACATTTGCCGGGTAACGGACAGCGAACGGCTTTGCCGTGAGCTGTCCACAGTATCACACGAATCGGATAGGGGGACGGAATGTCCCTATCCGATCCGTGATACACCCGGTAAGCGGCCATCGTGCCCGCATGGACGGATATTTGCCGGAGGGTCTACACGAACTGATTCTGCCCGGGCTCATACGCATAGCCGATGGAGGCCAGGGCGGAGGCAAGCTGCTCCCGATCTGCATCCAGGCTGCGGCACAGGTCGTCCAGCGACGGGTAATGGTCGCGGAGCTGGGTGTTGACATAGCTCAATAGGATAAAAGGGTCTTTCGGCATCATCTTCGATACTCCTTTGACATGGTATGGGTTTTGACGCTATTATAGTGGGAGGAAGAAAGGTTGTCAACCGCCCGGCCTTTCGGAAAGGCTGGGCAGGAGGACAGTGCGGCCGGGAAAAAGGCCAGGAAAGAGGCAGGAAAAAGGCCAGGAAAGTAGGCCGGGAAAGAGGAAGGAAAAAGGCCAGGAAAGCAGGCCGGGAATGCAGGCATGGATACGGGAGGAGAAGAACAGGAGGAGAAGAACAGGAGGACAGGCAGATGGATTTGTTTGACTATATGCGGGAGAGCAGGATGGAGACGGAGGCGCCGCTGGCCTCCCGGCTGCGGCCGCGGACGCTGGACGAGGTGGAGGGGCAGGAGCATATCCTGGGAAAGGATAAGCTGCTGTACCGGGCAATCAAGGCTGACAAGCTCCGGTCAGTGATTTTCTACGGGCCGCCAGGCACAGGCAAGACGACGCTGGCGAAGGTGATCGCCAATACCACCAGCGCAGATTTTTGCCAGATCAACGCCACGGCGGCGGGCAAGAAGGATATGGAAGAGGTGGTGTCCCGGGCCAAGGACAGCCTGGGGATGTACGGGAAGAAGACAATCCTGTTCATCGACGAGATCCACCGCTTCAACAAAGGGCAGCAGGATTACCTCCTCCCATTTGTGGAGGACGGCACGGTCATCCTGATCGGGGCCACCACCGAGAACCCGTATTTCGAGGTGAACCGGGCGCTCCTCTCCCGCTCGGCGATTTTTGAGCTCCGGCCGCTGTCCGTGGAGAGTATGGAGCGGATCATCCGCAGGGCGGTGTACGACGTGGAGAGGGGCATGGGAGCCTACCGGGCGGATATCACGGATGAGGCGGCAAGCTTCCTGGCGGATGTGGCCGGAGGGGATGCCCGGTCTGCGCTGAACGCTGTGGAGCTGGGCGTGCTGACCACGGAGCCGTCGGCGGACGGCAGGATCCACCTGACGCTGGAGGTGATGGAGGAGTGCATCCAGAAGCGGGCGGTGGGCTATGACAAGAAGGGCGACAACCACTACGACACGATCTCCGCGTTTATCAAGAGCATGCGGGGGACCGACCCGGACGCGGCGGTCTTCTACCTGGCCAAGATGCTCTATGCGGGGGAGGATGTGAAGTTTATCGCTAGGAGGATTATGATCTGCGCCGCAGAGGACGTGGGGAATGCGGATCCCATGGCCCTGACGGTGGCGGTGGCGGCGGCCCAGGCGGTGGAGCGGGTGGGCATGCCGGAGGCGCAGATTATCCTGGCCCAGGCGGTGGCCTATGTGGCCTGCGCGCCCAAGAGCAACGCGGCAGTGAACGCCATCACGGAGGCGATGCAGGCGGTGCAGGAGACGAGGACTACTGTGCCGGCACACCTGCAGGACGCCCACTATGCAGGCGCCAAGGATCTGGAGAGGGGGGTGGGGTACCGGTACGCCCACAACTATCCCTATCACTATGTGAAGCAGCAGTACATGCCGCAGGAGCTCCTGGGGAGAAAATTTTATATCCCCTCCGGCAGCGGCCGGGAGAAGCAGATCGGCGAATGGCTGGAATTTTTGAGAGGGCAGGCGGAAGAAGAAAAATAACCGGTTGTAATCTGCGGGCGCTGCATTTATAATAGGTAGCGTCGTAGCGTATGTTTTAGGATTCTGCAACAGAGAGTGGAGGAAGATTTAGGGATGACACTGAAAGAGAAAGCATTGAAGCTGCACGCGAAATGGCACGGGAAGCTGGCCACGGTATCGGTGGCGCCGATCCATTCCAGGGAGGATCTGGCCTTTGCCTATACCCCGGGGGTGGCGGAGCCCTGCAAGGCGATCGCCGAGAACCCGGAGGATGTCTATAAATATACGATGAAGGGCAATACAGTGGCGGTGGTATCGGACGGCAGCGCGGTACTGGGCTTGGGGAATATCGGGCCGTGCGCGGCGATCCCGGTGATGGAGGGGAAGGCCTGCCTGTTCAAGGAATTCGGCGGGGTGAATTCTGTGCCGGTCTGCCTGGCCACCCAGGACGTGGAGGAGATCATCCAGACAGTGAAAAATATCGCTCCCTGCTTCGGAGGAATCAACCTGGAGGATATCTCTGCCCCCCGCTGCTTTGAAATTGAGGAAAGGCTCAAGGAGGAGCTGGACATCCCAGTATTCCATGACGACCAGCACGGGACGGCTATCGTGGTGCTGGCGGCGGCCATCAACGCCCTGAAGGTGACCGGCAAGAGCAAAGAGGACTGCCGGGTTGTGGTAAACGGGGCGGGCAGCGCTGGTATCGCCATCACAAAGCTTCTGCTCTCCTACGGCTTTTGCCATGTGACCATGTGCGACCGGGCGGGTATCCTGGCCAAGGACAGCGAGGGGCTCAACTGGATGCAGAAGCGCATGGTGGAGGAGACAAACCTGGAAAATGCCCACGGAAGCCTGGCAGACGCTCTGGAGGGGGCGGACATGTTTGTGGGCGTGTCGGCTCCCAACATTGTGACGGAGGAGATGGTGCGCTCCATGAACCGGGATGCCATCATCTTTGCCATGGCGAACCCTGTCCCGGAGATCATGCCCGATGCGGCGAAGGCTGCCGGGGCGAAGGTCGTGGGCACCGGGCGGTCCGATTTCCCCAACCAGATCAACAACGTGGTGGCCTTCCCCGGAATCTTCAAGGGGGCGCTGGAAGGACGGGCGAGAAAGATCACGGAGGAGATGAAGCTGGCCGCCGCCCTGGCCATCGCCGCCCTGGTGCCGGCAGACAGGCTGGATGCGGACAATATCATGCCGGAGGTCTTTGATCCCCGGGTGGCAGAGGTGGTCAGCCGGGCGGTGAAGGAACATATCCGATGAGCCGGGAGGCCGGCGCAGATAGGGGCGGGCAGCCCCTGGACTTCGGCGGAAAGCCGTACCGCTCCCTGGATTATGAGTGCAAGCGCATATTTGGGCAGAAGCTGTACAAGATATCCCTGAACGGCGGGATGACCTGCCCCAACCGGGACGGGACGCTGGACACGCGGGGCTGTATTTTCTGCAGCGCCGGCGGGAGCGGGGACTTCGCCCCGCCCCCGGGCCTGTCCATTGCGGAACAGATCGAGGCGGGCAAGCAGGTGTTTCGCGACCGGAACCTGGGAGGCCGGCCTGTGAAGGGCAAGTATGCAGGTCAGAAGTTTATCGCCTATTTCCAATCTTATACGAATACCTATGCGCCGGTGCCCTACCTGGAATCGGTCTTCTGGCCGGCCATCCGCCACCCGGATATTGTGTGCCTGTCGGTGGGAACCCGGCCGGACTGCCTCCCGCCTGGTGTGCTGGCCCTTCTGGAAGAGCTGCAGGCGGAGAAGCCAGTGTGGGTGGAGCTTGGCCTGCAGACAGTCCACGAGCGGACGGCGCGTCTCATCCGCAGGGGCTATGCGCTTCCGGTCTTTGAGCAGGCGCTTTGCAAGCTGCAGGCGCGAGGGATCCCGGTGATCGTCCACGTCATCCTGGGGCTTCCGGGGGAGACCAGGGAGGATATGCTGGAGACGGTGCGCTATCTGTCAGACAGGAGGATCGACGGCATCAAGCTCCAGCTCATGCACGTGCTGAAGGGGACGGATTTGGAGAAGCTGGATTTCCCTCTGATGACGCTGGACGAATATGTGGATGTGCTGATCGCCTGCATTGAGAACCTGGATCCGTCGGTGGCTGTGCACCGGATTACCGGGGACGGCCCCAAAGGGCTGCTGGTGGCTCCTGTCTGGAGCGCAGATAAGAAAAAGGTGCTCAACCGCATCCACCATGAGATGAAGGTGCGCGGGACGTGGCAGGGCAAGGCGCTGGCGGACGGAGCACCGGCGGGAAACACCTGCCACCTGCGGGAGGAGGAGAATGATGACAGAAGCACTTACATTGTATAAGCTGATGATCCTTTACATGCTGGAGAGAGTGGATTTTCCTCTGACCAACAGCCAGATCTCCGAGTTTATCCTGGACAAGGGCTACACCAACTATTTTGCGGTGCAGCAGGCGGTCAACGAGCTGCAGCAGAGCGGGCTTGTCTCCTCCAGGAAAGCCAGGGGGACGACCTATCTCTCGCCAACCCAGGAGGGAAGGGATACGCTGTCCTATTTCCAGGACAGGATTCCCCAGGCGATCATCGAGGATATTGTGTCGTATCTGAAAGAACACCGGTACGAGCTGAAGAGCGAGGTGTCTGTGCGCAGCAACTATTATCCGGGGATGGGCACGGACTACACGGCGCGCCTCCAGGTGCTGGAAGGGAAGGGAACGCTCATTGACCTGGCGCTGACAGTCCCGGACGAGCAGACTGCGGCGGTGATTTGCGGCAACTGGGAGAAGAAGAGCCAGGAGATCTACGCCTATCTGATGGACAGCCTGCTGTAGCTTTCTGCGCCCTTTCGCGGGAAGG
>CALWMI010000006.1 GCA_944381745.1 uncultured Lachnospiraceae bacterium
GATAAGAAATCAGAGAAAAAAGGAATGCGGCTGCACAGAGAAGTGTACAGCTGCATTCCTTTTTTAGCCCATTTATCCCAAGGTTCTGCATTGCGCAGCAGAAACCGGCAGGGAGCCTTGCGGGAAGCCACAGGGCCGCTCAGTGTGTCTGGGGTTCCGGGTATTCCTGCCCGAAGGTCTCCACGGTCATGGAGCGGATCACCTGTTTCTCGCGGGGACGGTCGGAGAAGTCCGTGCGGACACAGGCGATTTTGTCTACCACATCCAGCCCTTCAACAACCTTGCCGAAGGCGGCGTACTGTCCGTCCAGATGGGGAGAGGTCTTGTGCATGATGAAAAACTGGGAGCCGGCAGAATCCGGATCCATGGCGCGGGCCATGGACAGGACGCCGGGCGTGTGCTTCAGATTGTTGGGGAAGCCGTTCATCGTGAACTCCCCTTTGATCTCGTATCCAGGGCCGCCCATGCCGGTTCCCTGGGGGCAGCCGCCCTGGATCATAAAGCCTTTGATGACACGGTGGAAGGTCAGGCCGTCGTAAAATCCCTTCTTTACAAGGGAGATGAAATTGTTGACCGTATTGGGGGCAATATCCGGATAAAGCTCCGCCTTCATGATGTCGCCGTTATCCATTGTGATGGTTACGATTGGGTTTGCAGCCATTGTACAGCACTCCTTTTCACTTTTTCCTAGCGCCGGCGTACAAGGGAGCGTATGGTACCCTTGGTACGCCGATGCTAATAGTATACTAGAAGAAGGGGAGAAGGACAAGAGATACTTACCGGGAAGGCCGCCGGGAAGGCTTTGGGGAGGCCGGGGAGGCTATGGGGGAACCGGAAGGAGCTGCGCAGGGAACCGGGGAGGCCATCAAATGGCGCTTGTCATGAGGGCTTCCGGAATGCTATAGTAAGGAAGAATGCGGGGATAAGGAGGGACGGGCGCATGGCCTGCTTGAAAAGCGTGATTTTTGATATGGATGGGGTTCTGGTGAATACGGAGCCGGTACATCTGAAAATGTACCAGAGGCTGTTGGCGGATTACGGGAAGGAGATGGAGTATGCTGTCTATGCTCCGTGTATTGGCTCCACCACCCGCCTGCTGCAGAAGCTTTTGATGGATGCGTACGGGGTGGATATTTTTACACCGGAAAACCAGCGGCGGATTGCCCGGTATGAGAGGGAAATCCTGGACAGGGACGGCTATGGGGAGATCCCCGGGATGGCCTCCTTTATAAAAAATCTCAAGGAGAGCGGCCTTCGGCTGGCGGTGGCGTCCTCCTCTCCCTATTCCATGATTGTGCGGACGGTGAGGGATATCGGCCTGGAGCCGTATTTTGACCGGCTGGTGAGCGGAGAGGATGTGCCGCAGCCAAAGCCTGCGCCGGACGTGTTCCAAAAGGCGATGGAGGAGCTGGGCGTCCGGCCGGAAGAGTGTGTGATTGTGGAGGATTCCGCCAACGGAGTGCGGGCGGCCAAGGCCGCAGGAGCCGCCTGCATCGGGTTTTCCAACCCGGATTCCGGCAGCCAGGATCTGGGTCTGGCGGATATCCTTGTGGAGGGCTTTGAGGAGCTGGACCGGCGGTTTGTGGAGAAAGTGCACTGCCGTGCCTGTGGGCTGCCGGTGACGGTCTATGAGGGAGAGCGCTTCCGGCTGCGGGAGATCCGGATGGAGGATCTGCCGCAGCTTAAGGAGCTGTGCGCGCAGCGGCAGGGCGAAGCAGGCTGGGGAAGCTTCCTGGCGGCGGAGGACGAAAGCGCTTTTCTGGAGAGCTATATCCGCCATATGTATCCGTTTTATGATTTCGGCATGTATGTGCTGGAGAGAGAAGGCCGGATTCTGGGGCTGGCTGGCCTGGATGTGGAGCCTGGAATGTCCGGGGAGCGGGAGACGCCTGGCGGCCAGAGAAGGGCTGCAAGACAGGGGCTTCCCGAGGGACAGGGGTTCCAAGAGAGCCAGGAGACGTCCGGCGGCCAGGAGGCGCAGGTGACGCTGGGGTACCTGATCGCGCCCGGGGAGCGGGGGAAGGGCTATGCAGGGGAAGCGTGTGCAGCCATCCTTCAATACGCCGGTGAGCGGCTCGGGCTTCAAGACATTCTCATCCGGGTGAGGGAGGATAACCTGCCTTCTCTGAGGACAGCCAGAAAGCTCGCCGAGAGGTTTGCAGGCCTGGCGCGCCTGGAGGTGGAGCCAGCGGCGTCCAGTCTTGCAAAATGAGGGCAAGTCCGCTACAATAGGGATGGCGCCCCTGCTGTATCCAAGGGGCGGTGCTAAGGAGAGAACAGAAAATGGGCATTATACAATCTTCAAAGCTCATATTTGAATACACGAAGAAGGATGAAGAGGGCAGGGTAGAGGAGGTAAAGCGGGCGGTTGACCAGGTGGATCTGGACATCCAGCCGGGAGAATTTATCGCCATACTCGGCCACAACGGCTCGGGGAAATCCACCCTGGCCAAGCATATGAACGCTATTTTCACGCCCACCGGCGGAACCATGTGGGTGGGCGGCAGAGATACGAAGGCGGATGAATACCTGTGGGAGATACGCCAGACAGCAGGGATGGTCTTCCAGAACCCGGACAACCAGATCATCGCAGGCGTTGTGGAGGAGGATGTGGGGTTCGGGCCAGAGAATCTCGGGATACCGACGCTGGAGATATGGGACCGCGTGGAGGAAAGCCTGCGGGCGGTAGGGATGCTGGAATACCGGAAGCATTCTCCCAACAAGCTGTCCGGCGGGCAGAAGCAGCGGGTGGCCATCGCGGGGGTGGTGGCTATGCATCCGAAATGCATTGTCCTGGATGAGCCGACAGCCATGCTGGATCCCAGCGGGCGCCATGAGGTGATCCGCACGGTGCGGGCGCTGAACCAGGTGGAGAATGTGACGGTCATCCTGATCACCCACTATATGGAAGAGGTCGTATGGGCAGACCGTGTCTTTGTGATGGACGGCGGCAGGATTGTGATGCAGGGGACGCCGCGGGAGATCTTTTCCCAGGTGGAGAAGCTGAAGGAATACCGGCTGGACGTGCCGCAGGCCACGCTCCTGGCATGGGAGCTCAAGAAGGACGGCCTGCCGCTGCCGGACGGCATTTTAACAATCCAGGAACTACAAGATGAATTGGTGAAGATCCTATGTCAATAAAATTAGAGCATGTGAATTATATCTATTCTCCGGGCACCGCCTATGAGAAGCAGGCGCTGTCCGATATCAGCCTGGACATCCAGGATGGGGAGTTTGTGGGGCTGATCGGCCATACCGGTTCGGGCAAGTCCACGCTGATCCAGCATCTGAACGGCCTTGTGCGCGCCACGAGCGGGGCGCTGTACGTGGATGGGAAAAATATTTATGAGGAAGGCTATCCGATGCGGCAGCTGCGGGCGAAGGTGGGCCTTGTCTTCCAGTATCCGGAATATCAGCTTTTTGAGGTGAGCGTCTTGAAGGACGTCAGCTTTGGCCCGAAAAATCTGGGCCTTGGGGAGCAGGAGGCTCAGGAGCGGGCCAAGGCCGCGCTGGCGCTGGTGGGGCTGGATGAAGGCTGCTATGAGCAGTCTCCCTTTGACTTATCCGGCGGACAGAAGAGGCGGGCAGCCATCGCCGGGGTTTTGGCCATGGAGCCGGAGGTGCTGGTGCTGGACGAGCCCACAGCTGGCCTGGATCCGCGGGGGAGAAAGGAAATCTTAGGGCTGATCTCCCGGCTGCACCAGGAAAAACACATCACGGTCGTCCTGGTATCCCACAGCATGGAGGATGTGGCGGAATATGTGGGGCGCATCCTGGTGATGAACCGGGGCAGGGTGATGCTGGACGGAACGCCCAAGC
>CALWMI010000007.1 GCA_944381745.1 uncultured Lachnospiraceae bacterium
ATCACACCGGCATTTCTCGCCACCTACCCGGAGCCGGGGCGGTTCCTGGACAAATACGGCAGATACCTGGGCGTGCGCCGGGAGAATCTGTGCGTGACCAACGGTTCGGACATGGCGATCCGCTATATTATGGAAACCTTTGCTGCGTCGGGCTCCAAGGTGGTAACGGTGGCGCCCTCCTTTGAGATGTACGGGGTCAACTGCCACATGCTGGGGCTGCGCCATGTGGCGGTGAGCTACGACCAGAATCTGAGAATCCACGTGCAGGATATTCTGGACGCCGTGGATGAGGAGACCGATATCGTTGTGCTGTTAAACCCCAACAATCCCGTGGGCGACGTGTACAGCGAGGAGGAGACCCGGGCGGTGATCGAGAAGGCTGCCGCCTGCCAAGCAGTGGTGGTGATCGACGAGGCGTACCATTACTTTTACCCCAAGACTTTCCTGCCGTTGCTGGAAGCGTATGACAATGTGATCCTTCTTAGAACCTTTTCCAAGCTGTGTTCGATAGCCGGGCTGCGGCTGGGCGTCGTGGTGTCTGCCCCGGAGATCATCGGCTATCTGTGGAAGGCAAGGCCAAGCTTTGACACCAACTCCGTGGCGCTGCTATTCGGGGAGCGCATGATGGATCATCCGGAGCTGTTTGACCGGCTGGCGGCCATCGAGCGAGAGGGAAGGCAGTACACAAGGGAGCGGCTGGAGGCGGAGGGCTATGACTATGTTTCCCAGAACAGCAATTTCTTCTTCATCCGCCCCAGAAGGCCGGTGGCGGAGGTGAAGGCCGCCCTTCACGGGCGCGGCATCCTGGTGAAGTCCTACAGCTATGAACTTCTGAGGAACTATATCCGTATTTCCACCGGGTCGCGGCGCGTGATGGAGCATTTCCTGGATGTGTTTTTGGAGGTAGATAACCAATGAGAGCAGTATTGCTGGCGGCAGGCGTGGGCAGCCGCATCAGCCGGGAGGTTAAGAAGCCCAAGAGCCTCCTGGATATCGGCAACGGCGAGGTGCTTCTGCGCTACACCGTAAAGATGCTGCGGCGACACGGCATCGATGTGACCATTGTGGTGGGCTTCCAGAAGGAGCTGTTCTACGAGGCCCTGAAAGATCTGGAGGTCACCTTTGTGGAGAACCCCTTCTACCGGGTATCCAACAGCATTGCCTCCCTCTGGTTTGCCAAGGAGCAGCTGGACTGCGGGGAGGATTACCTGTTCGGAAACGCCGATGTTTTCCTGGAGGACGAGATCCTGGAACGGATCATGGAGTCGAAGGAGGACATCACCATGCTGGCGGACTACCGGAAAATTGAGACGGGGGACTATTTTTTCCACTGCGAGGATGGCCTGGTCAGAAAGTACGGCAAGGAGCTGCCGGTGAGCGAGCGTACCTGCGAGTACGTGGGCTTCGCCAAGGTGGGCAGAGGCTACATGCCTCACTTTGTGGAAGTGATGAGGCAGATGGTGGACGCGGAGCAGTATGGCACGTGGTGGGAGACGATTCTCTATTCCCACTGCGATGAGTTCCCGATCCACACACTGGATGTGGCGCCGTACTTCTGGTCGGAGATTGATTACATTGAGGATTACGAGAGAATTGTGGACTATGTGAGGGGAAAACAGAAGGCCTCCCAGCAGTGAGGGGGCTGGCAGCATTCCCACCGGGAGAAGGCGGGAGCGGAAAGGAAGAAAGCGATATGAAAGAGGCAGTCATACGGCTGAGCCAGAAGATCTTTGTGCCGCCCTATGAGAATAAGATGCGCAGGCGGCTGAAGAACAAGGATTTTACCTTCCTGGCCTCCAACTGCACGGCCGGTATCATCTACCACCGGCTGGGGATGCGGTTCTTATCCCCGACGATCAATATGTTTATCTGGCAGGACGATTTCCTGAAATTTGTCCTGGATTTGGACTATTACCTGAGCCTGAACTTGAAGTTTATCAAGACGGAGGAGCCTTACCCCGTGGCCCTGCTGGGGGATATCAAGCTGTACTTCAACCACTATGCCACGGAGGAGGATGCCCGGGACAAGTGGGAGGAGCGCAAGAAGCGCATGAACATGGACAACCTGTTCATCCTCATGTGCGACCGGGATGGGATCACGGAGGAGGATATCCTGAAGCTGGGGGAGGTCAAGTGCCGCAACCGGGTGGTGCTCACGGCAAAGTGTTACCCGAACATCGACTATACCTTCCAGCTGCCGGAGTACGCCCACGAGGAGTATGTGGGCTATTACCTGGGCAAAAACGCCCTCACCGACAGGACGATCGTGGAGCAGCACTTTGATTTTGTCAAGTGGTTGGATGGCGAACCGGCCTGCAGGTGCCGGATCCGCTGAGGCGGACACAGGGCGTCAGATAGCTGCCCGGAGAGATGGGGGAGTCAGGTGCCCGCCTGAAAGGATGCGGGTGCGGGAGGAGAGCCTTCCGCAGGAGAAGGGAGAGGAGTGCATATGGCGCGGTGGGTAAAAACCCAGCTGGGAAGATGGGGAGCTGTCTGGGTATGGGCGGCGGCCTTCCTCTACAGCGCGATGACCGTGCTGGGCTATAACCTGGAAAAGCACAATACGGTGGTTCCGGGAGGGAATTATCTGCTCCTGCTGGCGTGCCTGGCCGCAGGGACGGTGCTGTTCGCCCTGGCGCTGGCTGCCCTTCTATTCCTGACGGAGAAAATCCGCTGGCGGGAGGGGCAGGGGCTTCGCCTGCGCTGGTTCTTTGCCTTCTGGGGGATTATCCTGCTGTGCTGGCTTCCCTTGTTCCTGGGCGCGTTCCCGGGAATCTTCTCCTATGACAGCAACCTGCAGATCACCTGGTTTATCACCGACTACCGCAGCGCCCACCACGCTGTGATCCACACAGCCATGCTGGGAGGGCTGGTGGAGCTGGGGCATACCCTGTTCGGCTCCTACCAGGCCGGGGCGGTGCTGTACACGGTTGTGCAGATGGTGCTGATGGCGGGACTATTCGCGGGGACTTGCATGTATCTGTCCGCCTGCCGCGCCCCCCGCTGGCTGATCGCGGCCAGCGTGCTGTTCTATGGCCTGTATGTGGCCAACGGCTACTTTGCCATGGCGGCGACAAAGGACAGCCTGTTCTCGGCGCTGTTCTGCTTCTTCGCGGCTCAGCTCCTTCTGATGTCCCGGGATGCAGACCGGTTCTTCGCCTCCAAGGGGCAGCTGGCGCTCTTTGCCGCCACCATGTTCCTGCTGATGATTTTCCGCAACAATACGTTCCACACGCTGCTGGCGTCCCTGCCCTTCTTCTTGGCGGGCTTTCGCAGGCACTGGAAGCGGCTGCTGCTGGTGATGCTCATCCCCATGTGCCTGCTGAAGGTGTACCAGGGGCCGTTCTACAAGGCGATGGGCATTATCCCGGGGGACGCCCGGGAGGCCTACAGCGTGATCATCCAGCCGCTGGCACGGCTCTACTTTCTCATGCCGGAGACGTTTTCTGCGGAAGAGCGGGAGCTTCTGTATGAGGTGATCCCGGAGGAATATCTGGAGCGCTACGTCGCCCGCCAGTCTGACCCGGTGCGCTGGGGCTTTGACACCCCGGCCTTCAACGAGCACGCAGGGGAATTCCTTTCCATGTGGATAGAGAAGGGGCTGGAGCACCCGGTGATCTACGTGGACGCCGTCCTGTCCACCAGCTACGGGCTCTGGTATCCGTGGCATGAATATCCGGACGCAGCCACCTCCCAGACGTTCGTGGAGTACAATTACGGGACGGAGATCCAGGAGATCCTGCAGATCCGCAGGGCACCCCTGTGGGAATGGATGAATGAGGTGAATTATCAGATTTGCCAGGAGGCTGCCCTGCAGCATATCCCGGTGATCGGCTTCTTCTTCAGCGGCGCCTCCTTCCTCTGGTATCTGCTCTTCGTAACGCTGTACCTATTCTGGAAGAAGAACTGGAGGCGGCTGTGGGTGCTGATCCCCCTGTGGGCGTACTTTGGCACCCTGCTGCTGGGGCCGGTGTCCAACATGCGGTACATGTACCCGCTGGCTGTGTGCCTGCCCGTGCTGGCGTACATCCTGGCGGAGAGAAGGGGAGAGGGAAAAAAATGAGGACTGAAGGAATTCATTTAGAGAGATTTGATTCCAAGTTCTTTCATCAACAATCCAATGTTGCTTCCTAGATACCTTTCTAAAAGATGTATGTCTTCACAAAAGAAAGTTTCATTACGGATAGCCTTTGGAAGCAGAGGCATTAGCTTTTCGGCCTGATAATGAGATTTTCGATATCCACTGAACAGACGGGAAAGTTCCTGCTCTGTAAAATTCTTCTTCGCCGATACTTTGTCATTTTGCAGAAGACTTTCCCTGTCAAGCTGCAATACTTCATCAAAATGAAGAAGGAGCCAGAATTCAAAGCAGGGATTGGCAACGTAGAAACGAAAAGATTTTTCTGCACATACACGCAGGACTTGTAGATATTGAGTTTTCTTAAAACTGTGCCAGTCGCGGTCGGCAAAAAGGCAAATTTCATCAAAGCCAGGAGAATATGTAATGTCCGACGATGCAATATAGGAAATGATATTTTGTGATATGTCGGTAATATTTAAGCTCGAAGAAAGAAATTTTGATATCTGCTCACATACATTTTTTGTCTCTTTTGCCTGGTCATCCAAGGATACCTGTAGCTTTTCGCGGCAGATCCAAATAAGGAGAGACCATATAGAAGAAGCTTGCATAGAACGGATGGATACAAATTTTTCCTCATACAGATAATCCATAATCCGGTCAAGTAAGTCCTCATAACTGAGCAAATCTGTTCCGGATTTCTCCAGGCGGTCAATCAGGCGTTCCAATATTTTTACAGGATTGCTCATCCCCTGCTCGCTGTGGCTACGCATGATAGGTACTAATTCTATAAGGGGATGAATCCCCAAAGTTTTCCGCGCTTGATTGACTGCTTGAAAATATATAATCTCAGTTTCTGAGCCTTCAAAGACAAGGAAATATTTGCGCCGCACTTCGTTAGATGGCAATATTTTTGTCCTTTGTGCAAATAATTTACTTTCCCGCATTTATGCCTCCTGCAGTGGAAATACTGTGCTGAATACTGGAACGCCTCCATAGCGGCCTTCCAGATATGCCTTGTCGATTTTCTGATCGAATCTGGCATTGTATTCTTCTAGTGAATAAATATCGCTTTCGCCGCTTTCCCGTTTATTGATAAACCAAATTTCGTCGCGCCGGAGCAGATCGAAATCCAGTAGCCGTGATTCATGGGTCGTTACGATTAGCTGGATTTCCTTTTTGGCTGCTAAGGTTAGATAGGTTTTGACAAATTGGTATGTCAAATTAGGATGAAGACATCGATCTAATTCGTCTATGACGTAAGTTTTGCCTCCAGAAGATAACAGAATTTCTAACAGATCCAGAATTCGTATGGTGCCGTCGGATTCTTCTGATAGGTCAAATAAAATGTTCGGATTATTATGAGAGAATTTAATGGTTTTACATTTGATCTTGCCATCCGGAGCAATGGAAATAATAAAAAAGTCTGCTCTGCTGCGCATAATCATGTTAAATTCCAGTGCAGAATTCATTTTTAGCTTGACAGCAGTTTCCTCTAAATGGGCAAGCAATCTCTCCTTATTCTCTTTGGGGAGGTGAGAAATAACCGTTTCCATAGGGATATCTACTAGCTGAAAACCATGAATGCCGGTTCCAAATGCAGCAATCAGCTTATATACCGTCTCAATATTTTCTGTGTTTGCCATATAGGAATAACTGGAAATAGGTTCATCTGGATAATTGATGTCCAGAGATTCCGTAATCCAGGAATAAATCTCCTTTAGGATAGCGGCAGATTTGTATTGCCGGTACAGATTTCCCTTATTGTGATTCATAATATTTAATAAAAGTGCGTGGCCATCCTCCTGGATATCTTCTGCATATACGTTCATTTTTTGCGAGAGCCCCTTTGTATGCAGACAGCTGCCCAGCTTATATGTTCCAGCATGGATATCGCGGTTGAAAATTACTTTTTCTCTGCCGTCAGGTAAAAGCTCTATGAGCCATTCGGACACGAATTTTCCCTCACTCAGTATGACTTCAAACCCATAGGAATAATATTTATCTTTTAGAACCATCTCCAGTTCAAAATAGCTGTTTTTCCACTGGTTTCCTTCGGAGGTTTTACAATACATTTCGGAATAACCGTCGGGTAAACCAGAGTGAACAGTTTTCTGCATAAAAGCTAAAGCCTTTACGAGATTTGATTTGCCAGAGGCATTAGCACCAAATACAGCAGCGAATTTTAGAAGCTTTAATTTATCATCGTCTTGTATATGTTCCCTTTTATTGCGTACTTTGCCAGCAATCATGGAAAATTCTTCCGACTGGTTGTTATCTCTGTCAGCAAATGATAAGAAGTTTTTTACATTGAATCGAATAAGCATAGCTATTCACTCCTTTCTTACCAATATAAGTGATTTTTTCACATAAATCAATAGAGTTAAAATTAAAATATTTAAAAATAGAAAAATATATGCGATAAAATCACTGATCAAGCTGCGCCAGCATGGCGTCCACCGCCGCCTCGGAGGCGTGGCCGTCGTCGAAGAACTGGATGCGCTCCCGGTACTGGGCACAGCGCCTGCGGTAGTCTTCCTCGTCAAAGGACTCGATGTTGCGGATGAGCTCGTCGTTGCTCTGGGCCAGGGAGAAGGGCAGTTCCTCCAGGGTGAAGTAGTAGTCCTTCACCTTGCGGATATGCTCGTAGTCCTCCGCGTAGAGGAAGCCGGGTCGCTCCAGCACCAGGTAGTCGAAGGCGCAGCCGGAGTAATCGCTGATGATGATGTCGCTGGCCGCCAGGAGCTCCTGCATATTCTGGTACAGCGTGGCGTTGCGCAGCTTCTCCCCCTGGGGGACAATGCCGGCCTGGGCCGCCAGGTTGGGGTGGAGGCGGATCAGGAAATACCAGTCGCCGCCGAAGCGGCGGTGGAGCGCCTGCAGGCAGCGCACATAGTCCAGATTGTACATGTCGGTGGAGCGGTCGTCCCGGTAGGTGGGGGCGTAGAGGACGAGCTTCTTGCCCTTGGGGATTTGATAGTACGCCTCAATCTTGGCCCGGGCCTCCCCATGGTCGCGGAAATAGAGATCGTTCTTGGGGATGCCCCGCTCCAGCACCGGGCCGTCGTACCAGAAAGCCCGGTGGTACAGGTCGGTGCACCAGCGGCAGCAGGAGAGGAAGAGGTCGATGCAGGCGGAGTCACGCTTGGCATAGGCGATGTATTCTTTGCTCAGCGCGGCCTCCACGTCCTTCTCCACCTTCTTGAGGCCGGGGCCTCCGTGCCAGGTCTGCACGTAGAACTGCTCCGGCCGCTTGATGTAGTAGTACTGCCGCCGGGTGTTCTCCACCAGGAACTTAGCCGTGGCCATGTGGTAGGCGAAGGGGATGCTGTTGGGGCGCACCTGGCGGATGGGCGCAGGAAACACCATCTCCGGGTGGGCGCAGACCCAGTACATCTCAAAGCCCAGGTTCCGGCGGATCATCTCCTCCGCGATGAACCGGGGGTTGTCGCCGAAGCCGCCGCCGTAGAAATTGCAGAAAATGACCTTGCGCTCGTGGATGGGCAGGCGGACAAACAGCTGCCAGCACAGCCGGAGCACCAGCTGGTGAAGCCTTTCGACAAACCGCAGGACGGCCTGGGCCAGCTGCTTTAGGCAGGGTATCTTGTTCACAATCAAAATCAGGGTCTGCATAGGACGCCTCCCTCACATGTTGGCCGTACCGTCCCATATGGATTTGGGACACCGGCGTTACCCCTATCTTATCACAGAAGCACCGGGAAATAAAGGGCGTCAGCCATAATCAGAGGGGAACTGAAGCTTCACGGATACGAAGGCCAACGGGCGCGCCGCCAAACCTCCCAAGAGGCGGCGGGGATCATGCGCGGGGGAACCGGGCCGGGGTTAGGCCTTGCCAGAGCCGCCCAAAGGATGTATGATAGAGACAGTTTTGGAGATAGAAGGAGGAGCTATGCCGCAGAGAAATTCTTCCCTGGATGCGGTGAAGGGTTTTACAATCCTTCTCGTGATGCTGGGACATGCGCTCGTCTTAAATGAGATCAACGACCCGTATGTATACGACGGGATCAAGGCAGTGCAGATGCCGCTTTTCATGATGGTGTCCGGCTACCTGTGCGGCCGTTCCGCCAAGGTGGGAAATATCCGGGATTATGGCAGGATGGTGGGGCGCAGGGCGCTGGGCTATATGCTGCCCTTTTTTGCGTGGACGCTGGTGTTCCACCTGGACGATTTTACCTGGGCATTCCCGGCCTATCTGGAGCAGCCGGAGCGGGGCATGTGGTTCCTGGTGACGCTGTTCGTGCTGACCGTCATGGCGTACACAGCGCAGCTGGCTGCCGCCTGGACAGGAAGGCTCTGGGGGAAGCTGGCCGTCCATGGGGCGGGAGAGCCTGGAGGGAAGGCAGCCGAAGCGGGAGGCCGCAGCAAAAAGGCGGCCGCCGCCGCTGCCTTCTGGGGCTGCTACGGCTTGCTGGCGCTGCTGGTGCTGCTGCAGCTGCGGGCGGGTATCCCCTGGCTGGGGCCGCACCTGACCAGAATTTATATCCCCTATTATATGGCGGCCTATGTGTTCGGTTCACAGGAGACGATAATTTTCCGTTATGTAAACCGTAAGCTGCGCTATGGATTGGCGGCTGCGGGCGGCGTCCTCTGCCTGGCCGTGGTGGTGCGGGAGGATCTGATGGTGATGGAGAGCACTTGGGACTACCTGCTGCAGACGGCGGCCTCCTTCGGCGGCTGCGCCGCTGTGTTCGCGGCTTTTTACGGGATGGGGGACAATCCGGCCAAGCGCTTCTTCGCATGGCTGGGGCGGTACACCCTGGAGATCTATTCCATCCACTATCATTTTGCCAGGCTTCTGAATCCGGGTGTGCTCACCTTCGCGGTGTACAGCCCCCGGTGGTTCCTGTTCGTGGGGGAGAGCTTCCTCCTGATGGCCGGGCTGACGGCGCTGGTGGTGCTGGCGGGGAAATTCCTGCCGGCCGTCAACTATGTGCTGTATGGGAAGAAAGACAGCATCTGGGCTTGGCTGCGCAGAAGGCGTGCTGGGGGAAGATAAGAAGGCGCCCAGAAGGCGCGCCGGGGGAAGATAAGGTTTGACGAACCTATCACCCCGTGATAAAATAAAGAATAATGTGTTGAATTATGCGCTGGAAGAGGCTTAGAGAGAGGAAGCAGGCTTATGAAGATTATGCCGAACCGCTTGGACAGAGGGTTCTACAGATACCAGAGGGAGTTTGAGGACAAGGCACTGGAGGTGCTGCGCTCCGGGTGGTATGTGCTGGGCAGGGAGGTGGAGAGCTTCGAGGAGGAGTTCGCGGCCTACACAGGTGCCCGGTACTGCGTGGGGCTTGCCAGCGGGCTGGACGCCCTGTGGCTGGCATTCCGTGTGCTGGGTATCGGCGCGGGGGACGAGGTGATCGTCCAGGCCAACACCTACATTGCCAGCGTGATGGGAATCACGATCAACGGGGCAACCCCGGTGTTTGTGGAGCCAGACGCATATTATAATATGGACACGGAGAAGATAGAAGAGAAAATTACGGAGCGGACGAAGGCCATCCTGGTGGTACACCTGTACGGACAGGCCTCCGGCATGGACCGGATCGTGGAGATCTGCCGCAGGTATCACCTGCGCCTAGTGGAGGACTGTGCCCAGTCCCACGGCGCCTGTTTTGACGGGCAGATGACAGGCACGTTCGGGGATATCGGCTGCTTTTCCTTCTATCCGTCCAAGAACCTGGGAGCCTTCGGGGACGGCGGCGGCATTGTCACCAACGATGAGAAGATTGCCAGGGACATGCGGATGTACCGGAATTACGGAAGCGAGAAGCGCTATTACAATAAAGTGGTGGGGGCCAATTCCCGGCTGGATGAGCTTCAGGCCGGACTGCTGCGGGTGCGGCTCTCCCATATCCAGGAGCTGGAGGAGGAGAGGAGACGGATTGCTGCCCGCTATGCGGGAGAGCTGGACAATCCGCTGCTTGTGCTCCCCGAAGTGCGGGAGAAGGCCACAGCTGTCTGGCATCAGTATGTGATCCGCTGCGAGGCGCGGGACGAGCTGATCCGCTACCTGGAGGAGAGGGGGATTGGAACGATCATCCATTACCCGATCCCGCCGCACCTGTCAGAGGCCTACGCCTACCTGGGCTTCCGGGAGGGGGACTTCCCCATCACAGAGCACTATGCCCGGACGGTCCTCTCCATCCCGATGTACAGCGGGATGACGCAGGAGGAGCAGACGCAGGTGATCGAGGCACTGAACCATTTCCAGGGGTGACAGAGCCGGAGAAGCCATTTCTGGGGCTGACAGAGCTGGAGAAGCCATTTCCGGGGCTGACAGAGCCGGAGAAGCCATTTCCGGGGCCGCAGGGCTGGAGAAGCCAAGGCCGGAGGAACCAGGCTTCTGGAATGCGCTGGATAACCTATAGCAGGCATTTGCCGTGCCCATGGCAGGGAAGAAGCTAGGCACTGGAATTTATGATAGAAACAGAGGGTCAGAGGAAGCTTTATGAGTATCAAAGACGAGTACAAAATTTTAGAGTTTGCAGAGCACGGAGATGAGCGGGGCAACCTGGTGATCGCTGAGGGCAACCAAGACATCCCCTTCGAGATCAAGCGGGTGTTCTATATGTACGGCTCGGATCCGGATATCATCCGGGGACAGCATGCCAACCGGCAGTCCGAGTTCGTCCTGATCAATGTGGGCGGGACGTCCAAGGTCAAGGTGGACAACGGCTATGAGACGGACATCATCGAGCTGAACAAGCCGCGCATGGGACTTTATATCCCCACGATGATGTGGAAGGATATGTATGATTTTTCCCCGGATTCCATCCTGCTCGTGCTCGCCAGCACCCACTACGATGCCAGCGAGTACATAAGGAACTACGACGAATTTTTGAAAGAGGTAAGGAACAAAGATGAGTAAGCTGTCCATTGTCGTCCCGGTATATTACAATTCGGATACCCTGATGCTGCTCTACGAGGATATGAAGGCCAAGATCCTCCACAAGATCGGCGACTATGAGATTGTGTTCGTGGACGACGGCTCCGGGGACAATTCCTGGGAGATTATGAACCAGATCCGTCAGATGGATGAGCGGGTGAAGCTGGTGAAGCTGTCCCGCAATTTTGGAGAGCACGCGGCGATTTTGGCCGGGCTTGCCCAGTGCACCGGCGACTGCGCGGTGACCAAGCAGGCGGATCTCCAGGAGGATTCCGAGCTGATCCTGGAGATGTACGACAGCTGGAAGCGGGGCAACAAGGTGGTGCTGGCTGTGCGGGCCGAGCGGGACGAGGGCGCTGTGCAGAAGTTTTTCGCCAATGCCTACTACGCCCTGGTGCGGAAGTTCGTGATGAAAAATATGCCGGTGGGCGGCTTTGACTGTTACCTGCTGGACCGCCAGGTGATCCAGGTGCTGCTGATGCTGGACGAGAAGAATTCCGCCCTCACCCTGCAGGTGCTGTGGGTGGGCTTCCAGTCTGAGAAGATCTATTTCCACCGGCGGGCGCGGGAGATCGGGGAGTCCCGGTGGACCCTGTCCAAGAAGATCAAGCTGGTGCTGGATTCCATGATGAGCTTTTCCTACACCCCGGTGCATTTTATGTCCATAACGGGCTTCGCCTTTTTTATCCTGGCCTTTGTCTGGGCAGTGGTGCTGGTGGCCCAGACGTGCATCTACGGCGTGGACGTGGAGGGCTGGGCGACGATCATGGTGGTCATGCTCCTGTCCTTCGGCCTGGTGATGCTGATGCTGGGCATCCTGGGCGAGTATGTGTACCGGGCCCTGGACGCCTCCAGGAACCGGCCGCCTTTCCTCATTGACGAGGTGCGGGACAGCCGCAGGAACATGCGGGAGGAAGAGACGGAAGAGGTGCGGACGGAGGAAGAACCGTGAACCGGATAGGAGCGTTTTTGTGGAACCTGATTGAGAAGACCGCCCATTTCTTCGTCTTCGGGTTCCTGGGGATTTTTCATAAGAAGCTGACGGACAGCCAGTGGGAAGCGTTCATGCAGTTCGTGAAGTTCGGCCTTGTGGGCCTGTCCAACACGCTGCTGACCTACGTGGTCTACGCCATCCTGGTGACGCTGGGGCTGCACTACCAGCTCAGCAACGTGATCAGCTACGCAGCGGGGATATTCAATTCCTATTACTGGAACAACAAGTATGTGTTCCAGGAGGAGGAGGGGCAGAGGCGCAACCATGTCAAGGCGCTGGCCAAGGTGTTCGCCTCCTACGGCTTCACTTTCTGCATTGGGGCGGTCCTGCTCTATGTGTGGGTGGATGTGCTGGGCATCTCCAGCTATCTGGGGCCGGTGATCAACCTGCTGGTGACCATCCCGCTGAATTTTATTCTGAACAAGCTGTGGGCATTCCATGAGAGATAGATGACAAGGAAAGGATGGGAGAAATATGCTGAAGGAAGGGACGAAGGCTCCGGCGTTTACCCTGCCGGACAAAGATGGGAACGAGGTATCCCTGCAGGATTTCCTCGGACACAAGGTGGTCCTCTATTTTTACCCGAAGGATTCCACACCCGGCTGTACCAGGCAGGCGTGCGGCTTCCGGGATGCATACGCGGATTATGAGCGCCTGGGCGTGCCGGTGATCGGCATCAGCAAGGACAGCGTCAAGTCCCACCACAATTTCGCGGCCAAGCAGGCGTTGCCGTTCTATCTGCTTTCCGACCCGGAGAAGGCGGTCTTGGAGGCCTACGACGTGTGGAAGGAGAAGAAGATGTACGGCAAGGTGAGCATGGGTGTGGTGCGCACAACCTACCTCATCGACGAGGAGGGCGTGATCGAGAAGGCTTACGGGAGGGTGAAGCCGGACACGAATGCGCAGGAGATCCTGGAGTATTTGCTTAGCGAAAGAGATTAGAGTGGGAGCCGGCGTACCAAGGGCGTATTGCCCTTGGTACGCCGGTGTTATCAATCACGCAAAACGACGCTTTTGCAGTTCTCTGAACCGCATCTATCTTATGGCCGCTCTTGGCGCTGTGAAAATAGATTTTCCCGTTGTCATACACATAACTGATAGGGACGGCGTAGGGATAATCGTTGTCGCCCAGGAGGGCGAGCACGCCAGATGTCCCCCTATGGAGGATATCCAAAACCTCTTGCTGCGGCAGTTCCTGTTTTTTTCGTCTCATTTCCCGAAATATCATATAGACCTCCACAAAAAATAGACGCTTATCGTTACTCCTTAGTTAAAGAAGCACTTGGTCACGGAATCGTAGACGACGAAGGTGAGGTCGGATTTCTCACCAGCGTCCAGCCCTTCCATATGCCCGGCGGGATACATGTCCCAGTTGCCGGTATGGTAGTAGAGGAAGGTGAGATAATTGTCTGCGTCTGTGGCCAGGCCGGTGATGCGGATGGTGTACTCCTCCATGCCCTCCGGCACGACGGAGTCGAAGCGCACATAGCAGTAGTCCAGGTTCAGGATCTCCCCGCCGGAGAAATCCTTGCTGCCCAGCACATTGCCGTCTGCGTCCAGCACCTGGATGCGGTAGGCAGAGGTGTTGGCATTGCCCATCTCGTTGCCGATCTTGCAGCCGGCGTGGGTGAAGGGCCGGTCTGTGCGGAACGTCTGGGTGATCACCTCGCCCTGGGACAGCGGCAGCAGTTCTCCCTCGTACATATCCTGCACGGCGGCGTACTCCACCTGCCCGTAGGGCTGGGTGAAGAGCCTGCCCGCATAGGGCAGGGACATAGCCAGCACAAGGACGAGTCCTAGGACAGGCGTGAGAAATACCCGTCTTCCTGTGCGGGGCACAGCCGCAGGGAGCCCTACCCTGTCCGCTCGAATTTGAGCCAGGCCGTCTGCGCAGCACAGCAGCACAAGGAGGCAGAAACTGATGCTGTAAGCCCACCCGGCCTCCCAGAGGGTGTGGAACAGCATGAAGCCCAGCAGGGACAGGTAGACGATGTAGAAAGGATCCGCACATTTGCGCCGGAAAGCCCGGTAGGCCCCGTACACCGCCATGCCCAGCGCCATCAGGTTAAAGATATGACAGTACAGGACGAAGAGATCCCTGCGGGAGCCGCCCAGGAAGCTGTGGAAGGTGGAGTATTCCGGCAGGGTGGCGATAAACTCCGTGTAGTCGTCGATGCCGTCGCTCCAGGTGTAGGCCAGCTTGTGCTGGAACAGCCACAGGTTGCCAGAAGCCCCGTTTTCCCGGAGGCGGCGGAAGAATTCTTCCCAGGCCGCCGCGTTCTTCTCCTCCTTTGTGGGGAACTGCTGGATGAACTGGTAGTCCGCTGTGTTGAAGGAGCCGCCGTATTCCATGCTGGAGGAATACATGAAATAGTAGGGGGCGGTGAACTGGGTGTCTGTGTAGTCAAAGTCCACATAGCGGTCTTCCACAGCCTGGTAGGCGAAGGAGCACAGCGCCATAGCTGCCGCAGCCGCGCAGGCCAGATAAAGGCCGTGGATTTTTTTCTCCACGAAGGTATGGCCGTTGCGGACGTGGAGAAGCACATAGGCCGCCAGCGCCACGAAGACAATGAGGTAGTTGGTGCGCACCAGCAGGCCGCACTGGAAGACAATGCCGGTGAGGATGGCCAGCAGCACCTTCCGCTTCCACCTCTTCTCCGCCAGCGTGCGGGCCAGCAGCAGGAGGCCGCCCATGAGGAAGGGCAGCATCAGCACCGTGGTGTAGCACATGAAGCCGTAGATGTAGAAGAGCGGGTTCAGGAAGCAGACGAGGGCGAAGAGCAGGGCGGTATCCTGGGAGCGGAGGATGGCAATGAGCCGGTAGGAACACCAGATTGCCAGGTCAAGCCCCAGCAGGATCACGCACTGAACACCCAGCATGTAGGAGGCCTCCGGCATCCCCACCGCCCGGAAGATGGCCAGTACCCCGTGGAGAAGGAGGGTGATGGGGATGAGGAAGGGGTACTTCTCATAGCAGCCGTCCCAGGCCGTGGGGGAAATGGTCCCTGTCTCGAAGATTTCCAGCGCCTGGTCGAAAATTTTCAGGTGGTCGTAGCGCAGAGATGCCCGCAGAGTGAAGAGCAGGGCAAGCTGCAGCGCAATCCCCAGGAGGAAGAGCCCCAGCAGGACAAAGCGCCGCGCGCGCGGCTGCAGGCGAAGGAGCGCCCGCCACACGGCAAAAAGCAGGGAGGCCAGAAGGATGGCGCCCCCCGCATACAGCAGGCCAATCTGCCATTTGCCGAGAAACGAAGAGAAGAAGTCCAGGTGGGTGCTGTCCGGGAAGGCCAGCAGGAAGGCAAGGCCGAAGACCAGAAGCACGCAGGCCATGGACAGCAGGTACAGGACATGTTTGGCCTTGGCCGCCCTGCCGTCCGTCTTGTTGCCCGTCATGCCGCACCTCCCCTGCCGTCATCGCCGGCCGCCTGGCATTCCGCAGGGGCGCAGGCCTGTGTGCCAGGGATTTGCCCGGGGCCTTCCGCCTCTGCGCCGCTGCCTGTATGCCTGCCGGTGGGCTTGTCCGCGCGCCTGGCTGCGTCCGCCAGCCGCCTTGCCCGCCGTCCGGGATAATCCCGGCGGTATGCCCGGAAAATCTCCACGACGCAGATGCCCAGGCTGAGAAGCGTGAGAATCTGCAGGCGGTAGGTGAACCAGGAGTGGATGCAGGAGTGGTTCAGAAGCACGGTGTACCAGCAGTAAGGCATCACCGCCACCGGCAGCAGAACCCAGAGCCCCTTCATCCGCTCCCGGGCGGAGGCGCTGCGCACGAGAGCCGCTGCGGCCAGGGCCAGCACCGCCAGGATCAGCACCGCATTCCACTTCATGGGGATGGGCAGCAGGATGTTCTCGATATTGTAGCGGAACATGTTGGGGTAGGTGATGTCGAACCAGTCCACCTTGCCCTCCGTGCGGAAGAGCACGGTCTGGATGGCGTCCGCCAGCACATTGCGCTGAAGCACCGCCGAGCCAATCAGCCATTTTGCCAGCCAGGTGCCGCCGTAGCCCAGCACCCAGGCGATGCACACCCGCGCCAGGAGCAGGATTTTGCCGCCAATCTGCCGCCAGAGGGAGGGGGAAGCGCCGCTTGCCGTATCTCCTGCCGCATGGCTTGCTGTATCTCCCGCCGTACCGTTTGCCGCCTTTCCTGCTGCGGCGCCTGCGCGGGCAGCCGCTGGGCTGCCCTGTCTTGGCAGCGTGAGGGGAGAGCGCTCCGCCTCGATGAGCAGGATCACCACCAGCGGAATCCCCAGGGACACCAGGGGGACGGTCAGGAGATCGAAGAAATTGGCCACCGACCCTGCCACGAAGAGCAGCAGGTCGATTTTGCCGGGATGCCGGTCGTAGACCGGAATGGCCAGCATTGCAAAAATGAAGGCCACGAGAAAGACAGCCGCCAGCTGCAGGCAGGTGGAGACCGTGTTGGGATAGATGGCCATGAGGCCGATGAAGAACACCGCCGCCACGGGGCCGCCGAACCGCTTCCCTACCCGTACAAGCAGGAGGGCCGCCACGGAGTAGAAGGCCACCATGAGGATGAAGCGCACCTGGGTGATGTCAAAAAATACCGACAGGGGCCGCATGTACACGCTGTGCCCGTGCCAATACCGGGCATAGTTCTGGTTGTCCATGGCGCTGTACAGGACAGAGGCGTCCTCGCTGCGCAGCACTTCCTGGTAGATAATCCGGTCGGAATAGTTGTCCACCCGGGAGGATGGACGGTAGAAGGTGACGTGGGGGCCGTCGCCCTCCAGGTCAATGTACTTGATGGAAAGATCCACGTTCTCCTCCACGAGGAAATTGGGAATCGTATAGACGGCGGTCATCAGGAGCATGTAGACAGCGATGAGCCCGACGAACGCGCCGATGTAGGACAGCAGTTGTTTCTTCATTATTATTAGGAACCCTCTCTCTTATAGCTTTGTGACAGCGCTGGCATATAGGGGCAATGCGCCCCGCGCTCATCCAGCGCGATACCGTTGCCGCCGTCATCGTCCGGTGTGGGGGAGGCGGCGCGCCCTAGCTCCTTAAGCTGTTTATTTGCGCCGGATCTGCAGGATCCCCAGGAAAAAGCTCCCGAAGATGATCTGTGCGCCGATGACGATGCAGGTCATGGCCGGTATCGTGTAGCGCATCACCTGCTGGGGGTTGAGGTCGCCGAAGCTGGTGTCCCTCCACAGGAGGACAGAGAGCACGGCGATGACAATGCCTGCCAGGACAAGCAGGAAGCCTAGAAGCGCCCCCTTCTCCGTGGTGGCCTTCTCCAGGAAGCTCTCCGTCTTCTCCGTCACCGGGATGAAGCGGGATACCTTGGCGTAGGCGTTGGTGTAGAGGGAAAACAGAATCATCTGCGCGCCCAGGATCATGCAGCCAGATCCGGCCAGCATCGTGTGGATGTCGAAGGTGACAGAGCCGATGCGAAGAGGGCCGGGCAGCAGGGCGGCGATGAGAATCAGCCCCAGCACAAAAAGGACGGCGCCCGGATAGAGGAACAGCCACCTGGGGCTGTGCATCAGGAGGAATTTCAGGTGCCGCCAGCCGTCCCGGAAGCTGCGCAGGTGCGGGGCACGGGAGCGCCCGTCCGGGGAGAGGGTGGTGGGCACCTCGGTCATCCGAAGGTGCATCAGCGTGGCCTTCACCACCATCTCGCTGGCGTACTCCATGCCGGTGGTCTGCAAATCCAGGCCCTTGATGGCCTCCCGGTTGTAGCCCCTCAGGCCGCAGTGGAAGTCGCCGATGGCGCTGGGGTAAAAGAGGCGGCCGATGAAGGAAAGCACCGGGTTGCCGATATAGCGGTGCAGGGGCGGCATCGCCCCCGGGGCAATTCCGCCCTTGAAGCGGTTGCCCATCACCAGGTCATAGCCCTCCCGCAGCTTCTCCAGGAAGGGCATCAGGTGCAGGAAATCATAGCTGTCGTCCGCATCCCCCATGATCACATAAGTGCCCAGGGCTGCATCACAGCCTCCCATGAGGGCAGCGCCATAGCCCTTGACCGGCACATCCACCACCCGGGCGCCGCAGCGGCGGGCAATATCCTGGGAGCCGTCGGTGCTCCCGTTGTCAGCGATCAGCACCTCCCCCTGCACCTGATATTCCTCCAGGAAATGGAAGGCCTTCCGGATACAGGTCTCCAGCGTCTCCGCCTCATTCAGGCAGGGCATGAGGATGGTCAGCTCTATCGCATTTGTATTTTCTGGCATAACAAAAAACCTCCGAAATTTATAGTTGCACGGCACCCGCCCGCAGGCGGACATGCTATTTTTATGCGCCCGGACCTGAGCGGTGAACGCTCAGCCTGGAATGCGCAGGTATCATAGCCACTTTGTGGCTATTATAGCATGTCCGCAGGCAGAGGGCAAATATTTATGAGCAAAAGCGCTTGATTAAGCGCACTCATTATTGTATGATATAGAAATGGGAAAATTGTGGCTGTATGCCGGAGGCAAGGAGGCTTTTCGATAATGAAGAAGGTAATGATCATCGGCGCGGGGCCGGCGGGGCTCACTGCGGCCTATGAGTTGCTGAGCAAATCAGAGGAGATGGACGTCACGGTCCTGGAGGAGAGCCAGGAGATGGGGGGCATCTCCAAGACTGTCCGCTATAAGGGCAACCGCATGGATATGGGAGGACACCGCTTCTTCTCCAAGGTACCGGAGGTGAATGCGTGGTGGAATAAGATGCTTCCCCAGCAGGGAGCGCCCGCCTGGGATGACATCTACCTGCACCGCAGCGTGGAGGTGGCCAAGGGCGGCCCGGATCCGGAGAAGGAGGACCGGGTGATGCTGACCCGCAACCGCGTGTCCCGCATCTACTTTGACAAGAAGTTTTTTGATTATCCCATTACCCTGAAGCTGGATACCTTCAAGAACATGGGGCTGGGGACGACGATCGTGGCGGGCTTCAGCTACCTGAAGGCCACGCTCTTCAAGCGGAAGGAGAATTCCCTGGAGGATTTCTACATCAACCGCTTCGGCCGCAAGCTGTACTCCATGTTTTTCGAGAATTATACGGAAAACCTGTGGGGCCGCCATCCCAGCGAGATCGATCCCAGCTGGGGCGCCCAGAGAGCCAAGGGGCTGTCGGTGATGGCCATCATCAAGGACATGTTCGGCAAGCTGCTCCCGAACAAGAAGAACCGCCATGTGGAGACGTCCCTGATCGAGTCGTTCAAGTACCCAAAGCTTGGCCCGGGCCAGCTGTGGGATGTGACGGCGGCGGAGGTAGAGAAGCTGGGCGGCACGATCCGGAAGGGCTGTAAGGCTGTGGGCTTCACCCGGGACGCAGGCAACCGCATCACGGCGGTCATCTATGAGCGGGACGGCGAGCGGATCACCGAGGAGGCGGATATCGTCATCTCCTCCATGCCGGTGAAGGATCTGGTGGCCGGAATGCAGGACGTGCCTGAGGAGATCGCCCAGATTGCGGCGGGGCTGCCGTACCGGGACTACATGACCCTGGGCGTGCTGGTGCCGAAGCTGAACCTGAGGAATTTAACCAAGATCAAGACTGTGGGCAACATTGTGCCGGACAACTGGGTATATGTCCACGACCGCACAGTGAAGCTGGGGCGCTTCCAGATCTACAACAACTGGTCGCCTTACATGGTGGAGGATCTGGAGCACACCGTCTGGGTGGGGCTGGAATATTTTGTATATGAGAACGACGAGTACTGGAACATGACCGAGGATCAGTTCGCCAAGTTCGCCATCGGGGAGATGGTGAAGATGGGGCTGATTGACAAGCGGGAGGATGTGCTGGACTACCACATGGAGAAGGTGAAGAAGGCCTATCCGGCCTACTTCGACACTTACAAGGACATGGACAAGCTGGTGGCCTGGCTGAACACCATCGACAACCTGTACTGCGTGGGCAGGAACGGCCAGCACCGGTACAACAACATCGACCACTCCATGGTGACCTCCTTCGAGACGGTGAAGAATATCCTGAGCGGCGCGAAGGACAAGAGCAATATCTGGAGCGTCAATACCGAGAAGGAATACCACGAGGAGAAAAAAGAAGCATAGGAAGAAGCGTAGAATCGGGGGCTGTCAGCGATTGCAGACAGCCCCCGAAATGGTAGTGCCCGCCATCTGCTCAAGCTTTATGCTCCAGCAGCAGATATGTGGCTAATATGTCGATCAGCTCACTGGATACAGGCTTGACCTTCAGCCTGCAATGGGCAAGCTTGTCCAGGTAATCCCGGTTGCCGTGATCCCACAGCTGCGTCACGACTGTGCGGATGGCATGCTCCACACACGCAGCGTTCGTGTGGAAATGAGAGGCGATATCCGGATAAAGCCGTTTGGTAATGCTCAGCAGATAGGTGCGGTCTTCCAGCACAAGGCTGACCGCGTAAGCAACATAGTAGTAGCCCTGGTAGGTGGCACGGATGCCCAATGCCCGGAGCAACGGAAACGTTTTCTCCATAATCCTGTATTCTCCTTTGCTTTTGTAAATTTAGCGATGTGAATATTTTACAAAAAGGCATAAAAAAATAGAAGGACTTAGACGAAAGTAGACGCCCTTCGACATAATCAGACGCCCGCCTCGCCTGTGGGTAAAAGGTAAATGGGAAAAATAATCAGCGCACGGTGTAATCCGGCTGGAGATATCCCGCCAGGATATCCATAAACTCGCTCACCGTAGGCTTGGAATGCAGCGGATGCCCGGCAATGTGCGCCAGCGTCTCCTGGGCGCAGTCTGCCCACAGCCGGTTGACCGCCGTGCGCAGCGAGTGCTCCACGCAGGCCGCAGAGGTATGGAAGTGGGCGGCGATGTCCGGGTACAGACGCTTGGTCACACTGAGCAGATACGTGCAGTCCCCTAGAACGAGGGACAGCCCGTAGAGCAGATAGTGATACCCGTTGTAGGTGCTGGGCATCCCCAGAGATTTTAGTAAAAGTGTTGCTTGTTTCATTTTTCTGTTACGCTCCTTTCACAATAGAAATATAGAGGAGAAAAGGTACCGGGTTCCAGGGAAAAGGCATAGATATTATACCAAAACCGGAGAACATCCGCGGGCTTATCCGTCCCCCTACCGTGCTATACAGGATTATAAAATGCCAGGAAAAATTCCTCAATGAAACTTACTTTGACTTTCCAAAGAATTGATAGAAAAATGGAATTAAATGAAAAAAGAATTGAGAAATCAGCAGAAAAACTTGGAAAAAGCAGGAGAAAATAGAGGCAATCACGAGAAAAGTTTTTCGATAAAATACAAAATTTGACAGCCGGGAAGCGGGAGTAAAGAAGCCAGGAAAGTCTGCCTGGAGTAAAGAAGTCAGAAAAGTCTGCCTTGTCATCACTGCCGTCGGATGATAAGATAAATATACAGAGAATCTATGCCTAGCGAAACGATACATGTCTGACAGAAGATACGGCAGGGGCACTGAGAGCATCGGTGTTTCCCTATAGCTTGGGGACTGATAAGCAGCCAAGCTGCTTTTGAAAAAGGAGGGATGTGTCGTAACCGGCATAGAAGACAACTATTTGGCACAGAGCCTGTCGCAGGCAGGGACGCACATACAGTACGATGAGACAGTCAAGCGTCTTTTATCAAACAAATACGTGCTGGCGGCAATTATGAAAGGCTGCCTGGAGGAGTATCAGGCTTGCACAGTGGAGGAGATCGTGCAGGTGTATATCGAGGGGATGCCGCAGACCGGCGAGGTGGGCGTCCATCCAGATACAACCAACACCAACCGGAGGCATCCAAGGAAACGAGGGAAGGACGCTTCATCGGATATCATCCATGGGGCATCTGCAGAGGATGCCGCCAGGACGGAGGGAACCGTCCGCTATGATGTGAGATTCTTTGCCTCGGTACCGGGAGAGGAGGGGCGGCTCAGCTTGATCCTCAACCTGGAGGCGCAGAACCAGTTCTATCCAGGCTATCCGCTGATCAAGAGAGGGATCTATTACTGTGCCCGCATGATTTCCGCCCAGTACGGCTCGGTGTTTACCAAGGCAGAATATGGGAAGATCAAGAAGGTCTATTCTATCTGGCTGTGCACCCACCCGGTGAAGAGCCGCCGGAATACCATTACACGGTACGTCATCCGGAAGGAAGACATGGTGGGAATCGCAGACGAGGAACAAAAGAATTACGATTTGATGACTGTGATTATGATCTGCCTGGGGGAACCAGGTGGAGAGAATTACGGAGGGATCTTGAGATTTT
>CALWMI010000008.1 GCA_944381745.1 uncultured Lachnospiraceae bacterium
GGCGGCAAGGTTCCCTTTTTCTTTTGGGAAACTTTATGCTATAATAGCCGAAGATAGGAGGAGGTACGCCGATGGACTTGCAGCAGATCGGGCGGGCGTTCCAGAGCCGGATTTTTCGGAATGAGGACGACGTTAAAATACATTTTCACGCAGACATTATTAAGCCGCTCCTGGAGGAGCTGAATCCCCAGATGGCGGGGCAGTATAGGAGTGAGGACGCCCTTCTGGCGGGCGGGCGCACGGATGCCACATTCCAGAATATTTCCTTTGAGCTGAAGAAGGAGAACCATTTCAGCACAGAGAAGGGGATCGAGGAAGCGCTCTATGGGCGCAACGCGCGGGATCACGGGCTGTACCACTATATCCTTGCCAACGCGGGGACAGCCAAGGCAGACGGGGAGGAAGAGGCCGCCAGGAAAATTGCCCAGGGCATCGGCGTGGGGTTTGACGGGAAGAAGTTCCTGTTCGCCCGTTTTGTGCCCACGGCAGTGGCGCACAAAATCGATACGGCCAAGCTGAAAGCGGAGAAACTGCAGCTTCCGGAGGAATTGAAGCTGGAATTCATCTACGAGGCCCGGGATTTCTGGCCGGGGCTTAAGAAGCTGGCCCTGCTTCTGCGGCAGCAGGACAAGGTCGCCCTGAACAAGAGGAATTTGATCGCCAGGATCAACCCCAAGAGCCCCTTTGTGCGCCAGAGCATCAAGAGCCTGTACGATGAGCTTGTGCGGAACTTGACCGGCACCAGGGGGAGCACCCGGGTGCAGACACTCTATGATGAGTGGGATCGGGTATTTGGCACGATGTACGGGGAGGACGAGGAGGCCACGTCCTTCACTGAGGTGTCCTCCGTGATCAAGGCTACCTACGGGTATGAAGAGGACGAGGAAATCGACAGCAAGATTTATCTGTTTGCCCTCCAGACCTTTTTCAACATGTTCCTGAAGCTGCTGATTTATTCCTTCCTGGCGCAGCTGGTAAGCCCGGCCTTTGTCTTGCACGAGAGCTTTACGAAGGCCCAGGTGGACAAGCTGTTTGACGGGGAGCTGGACCGGTATGAGTCTCTGGTGAACAATTTTTTCGAGTCCCACTTTATGGAGTGGTTTACCTATACCTGCTCCGACAGCGGCTTCGACACCGATCTGGTCAATGAGATTCTGCAGGTGGTGGATCAGTTTGACCTGAGCACCTACATCCTGAAGCCGGAGGAGCTGCAGGATATTTTGCAGGAGGTGTACATGGAGCTGATTCCGGCGGAGATGCGCCATCTGATGGGCGAGTATTTTTCCCCGGACTGGATTGTGGAGCACGCCCTGGATATGGCTGGCTATGACGGGGATATGGACAAGAAGCTCATCGACCCCACGGCGGGATCCGGCACGTTCCTCACCCACGCGATCAAGCGGGTGATCAGGCGGAAGGGCGGCCGTCTGACGCGGGGGGATGTGGAGAAGATCACCCACAATATCATAGGCTTTGACATCAATCCCATATCGGTGGTGTCGGCCAAGGCCAACTATATCCTGGCTGTGTTTTCTTCCTGTGACGACAGCGTGTTTGAAAATTTTGCCGACCCGGTGGACATCCCGATCTATATTGCGGATTCTATCCTGGCGCCGGTGGTCTACTCGGAGGAGAGTGGAAATATGCTGGCCATCAACACGTCTGTGGGCACCTTCCATATCCCCAAATTTTCGGACTACGGCGCGGCCCGGGATTTCCTGCAGGCGCTGAGCGGCAGCATCGACGACCGGTGCGATTTCGGGGAGTTCTGGAACAAGGTGGAGGGCAGGCTCATCGACCCGGAATATTATGTGGAGGTGCACCAGCTCTTCGACCGGCTGTATACCCTTCACCGGGCGGGGCGGGACTCCTTCTGGACGGTAATCCTCAAGAACAGCTTTGCGCCGATCCTGATCGGGGACAAGTTCGACTTCGTCGTGGGAAATCCCCCGTGGATTGCCTGGAAGTCCATGAGCAAGAGCTACCGGGAGGGGACGCTGGAGATCTGGAAGAGCTACGGCATTTTCGAGAAAAGCGCCTACGACAAGAAGACGACCCACGATGACTTTGGAATGGCAGTTACCTACGTGGCGGTGGATAAATATCTGAAGGAAAATGGAAGCATGGTGTTCCTGCTCCCGGCCTCCTTCCTCAAGTCCACAAAGGGCGGGGAAGGGTTCCGGAAATTTTCCATCACGCGCTATGGGCAGAACATTCCCTTCGCGGTGCAGGCGGTGGACGACTTTTCCGGCGTCCGCCTGTTCACCGTGCCCACGATCGTGCTGAAGCTCACGAAGGGGACGCCCACGGAGTATCCCATGGCAAACTACCGGGTGTGGACGCAGCGGGGGAAGAAGTCCCCCATCGACTCCCACGCCAAGTGGGCCCAGGTGGAGGGGCTGCTGGATTTAAAAGTGCTCTCGGCCCAGCCCGTGGATGGCAGCGACCGCCAGTCCGCCTGGCTGACCATGGGGGACATGGATTTTGCCAACCGGGTGCTGGATCCGTCGAAGCCGCGGCACTACAGTGGGCGAAAGGGTATCGAGCCTGCGGGAGCCAAGGGGGTCTATCTTCTGAAGAAGCCTGTGCGGGGCAGGGATGGGTTCCTGCTCATTGAGAACTGCCTGGAGCGGCAGCGGCGCAAGGACTTCCTGGCGAAAGGGGTGCACAAGGGCAAGGTGGAGGAGGACTATGTGTACCCGATGCTGGGCGGGCGCAACATCGGCAGATGGGTTATTCGCTCCAACGAGTTTATCCTCGTGCCCCACACGGCGGAATACAAGTACGGGATTCCAGAGGAGGAGCTGGCGCGGCTTGCGCCCAAGACGAAGGAGTGGCTGGATTTCTACCATGATGAGCTCTTGGCCAGCCGTATCCAGAACGGCAAATTTTTCAATCCCGATACCCAGCCCTACTACCGGCTGGACAATGTGGGGGAGTACACCTATGCGCCCTACAAGGTGCTGTGGAAGGAGCAGACGGGGAGTATGTCCGCCGTTGTGGCAGGCTCCTACTATGAATCGGTGCCGGATGCAGACCGGACGCTGTTTAGGCAGGACAAGGTGATTGTGGTGGATTCCAAGGTGCTGATGCTGGGGCTTCAGGACCGGGAGGAGGCCTACTATGTGTGCGGGATACTGAACGCGGAGGATATTGTGGCGGTGATCGACGGGTACGCCATCTCCACCAACCGGGGGGTGGATGTGCTGCGCTATCTGGCCATCCCGCCGTTTGACCGGGAGGAACCAGCCCACCGGGCGATTGCGGAGCTGTCCGGACGCATCCATCAGGCTGCGGCGGCTTTAGACGCCGGGGCGGTGCAGCGGCTGGAGAGGGAGCTCAACGCGCAGGTGAGAGGGCTGTTTGTTTGAAGGGAAGCTTGCGGAAGTTCGCTGTAGGACATAATATACGAAAAAGGACTGGAGAGAGACAGGCGGCTGTTGTCTGCTTATGGCGGACGGCAGCCGCCTGTCTTGATTTTTTGACACTAGTTGGCACATAAATTGCGTTTACACTGTAGACCATAAGATACTGTCATAAAAGGCGCGCCTGGCGAGGGGGAGCGAAAGACAACAAGGGGGCGAAAGACAACGGCGAAAATATGGCGGGCGGCAGACATAGGGGAAAAATGCACGAGAACCGGAAGGGTTATTTGGGGAAGGAGAAGGAACCGTGTCATTAAAGGAGAAACTATTGGAGTATGTGGCGGAAAATACAAAGGACTTGGATCTGGGGCGGCTGCCGGATACGCTGACGGCCCAGGCGCTTGCCGATCGCTTCCAGGTGAGGCGCAACACCGTCAGCTACTACCTGAATATGGGGGTGGAAGAGCAGAAGCTGTTCAAAATCGAGACGAGGCCGGTGTATTTTATTGACCGGGCAGTGTTCCAGCGGGAACATGGCCTGCAGGTACAAAAGGACGCCTACCGCAGCGTCAAGGAATTGGAGGGGGAGCTTGCGGGCCGGGGGCCGGAGCCTGCGGGGGAGCTGGATATGGAAGCGTTCTCCTGCCTGATCGGTTACGACAAGAGCCTGCAGGCCCTGATCCGCACCGTGAAGGCCTCGGTGCTGTACCCGGGCAACAGCCTGCCCTTTATGATACACGGGGCGACGGGGGTGGGTAAGAGCTACCTGGCCAAGGTGGTACATCAGTTTTGCTGTGACAATGGGGTGATCGCCAAGGACGCGCCCTTTGTCCTGTTCAACTGCGCCCAGTACGCCAACAACCCAGAGCTTCTGTCCAGCAAGCTGTTCGGACATGTGAAGGGGGCCTACACCGGGGCGGTTTCCGACAGCAAGGGCGTGATCGACGAGGCGGACGGCGGCATCCTGTTCCTGGACGAGGCGCACCGGCTGAGCAAAGAAAACCAGGAGAAGCTTTTCACATTCCTGGACTACGGGAAGTTCAGCAGGCTGGGAGAGTCCGGCGGCTGGCACACAGCGGACGTGCGGATTATCCTGGCCACCACGGAGAGGCTGGAGTCCAGCTTCCTGGAAACCTTCCGCAGGAGGATACCGATCAACATTTATATCCCGGCCCTGGATGAGCGTAGCACTGCGGAGAAAGAGCAGATGATCTACTCCTTCTTCATATCCGAGAGCCGGCTGCTGAAAAGGGAGATCCGGGTTCCAGAGTATATTTTCGACGTGCTGCTGCACCACCACTACGAGGCGAACGTGGGAGAGCTGCAGGCGGCGGTGAAGTACCTGTGCGCCTCCGCCTACGCCAGGAGCCGGGGAAAAGACAACATCACGGTGAGCTACTGGGACTTTGCGGAGGATTTCCTGAAACCTGGGGAGGACATCTCTTCCACAGGAGAGCGGCTGGAACGGCAGATTGTGATCCGGGAGGACAGCGTGCCGGAGAAGCTGATGGAGTCGGGAAATATCCGCCAGGCGCTGGACAATGTGCTGAAGAACCTGGTGGAGATCTACTCGGGGCTGTGGCCGTCCGTGGGCATAGAAGAGATGGACCGGGCGATGATCGAGCAGATCGTCTATTTCGTCTCCTATTTCAGCCGGGAATACTTCCTGGCGCACCAGGCGCAGAAAGGAAGCATGGAGGAAACTGGGCTGGCATCTATGATTGCCGGGTGGCTCCGGGACAACCATTTCCTCAAGAAGCGTGACGCAGGGGATGCGGTGAGCAAGACGGTGGCGCGCTACCTGTACTTCCGCTACCACAACCTGCGGCGCCTGGAGGATGCCAGGAGCAGTCAAGTGATGGAGGTATACCACTACTGTTCCGGCAAATTCCGGGAGGAAGGGGCGCTGGTGCGGGAGTTCACGGACTATTTCCGCGAGCGGCTCCAGATCTCCTTCAACGAGGTGGACGAGCTGATCCTGATCCTGTACCTGCGCAGATGCGGGGTGCAGGTGGACGGGAACCGGGTATATCCTCTCCTGGTGGGCCACGGGATGGCCACTGCCCTCAGCATGGCGGAGACGGCCAATGCCGTGCTTGGCTGGCGCGCGTTCGAGGCGATGGATGTCCTGTCCGGGGAGGACGCGGAGGAGACGTGCAGGAGAATCGAGAAGCGCATCCATGACCGGGAGCAGTACAGCAGCGTCCTGCTCCTGTGCGACACAGAGATTTCCGACAGTGCCGAGCTGTACCTGGAGAGGAAGCTGAAGATGGAAACGCTGGTCATTGACCGGGTGTCCACAGGCGACCTATTGGATATCGGCAGGCTGCTGGCAGAGGGGAAGAAGCTGCCGGATATCAGCAGGGAGCTGAGGGAGAGCCCGGGACGGAGGAACACGCTGTTCAACCGGGGGGAGAAGCAGATGCCGGCCATCGTGTGCAGCTGCTTCTCGGGAATTGCCACGGCTATGCGGATGGAGAATATTATCCGGGAGAGCATACCGGAGGGCGTGGAGCTGCAGATTGTCTCCTGCAGCTTTGGCGAATTGAAAAGCGAGGGGGCACAGCACGAGGTGTTCCGCCAGTACCGGGTGATCGGCATCGTGGGCACGGCGAACCCGGGCATCCAGGGCATCCCCTATGTCCCGCTGGAGGATATGATCATCCAGTCGGAAAATGACACGTTCAAGCATATGCTGGAGAGCGTGGCGACAGAAGAGCAGATGGAGACCATTTTAAATGAGCTGCTCTGCAACTTTTCTGTGGAGCGGCTCATTGACAGTCTGACAATTCTTGACACTAAGAAGACGATAAAAAATATTGAGAACTGTATACTCCGCTATGAAAAAATTGCAAGGACTTCCCTGACCGGCCGGATGAAGACGTGCCTGTACATCCACATCGGCTGCCTGCTGGAACGGCTGATCCGCCAGCTGCCGGTGGATTCCTTTGACGGGCTGGAGAAGTTCAAGGAGAAGCACCAGCGGGAGATTCACCTGATCCGCCAGGCTTTCGGCGGGCTGGAGGAAATCTACCATGTGGAGATCCCCTTGGAGGAGATCGGTTATATCTACAATATCCTGTATGACGATGACCTGGCGGGCCGGTGACGGCGGGATGAGAGACGGCAGGGAAAAGAGAGGGCTGCATCTGCGCAGAAGGGCAGGTGCAGCCCTTTCGACATTTTCGACACTTTTTGGCACCAAACTTGCGTATGGTAAGACACATACAAATTTTGCGGAAAGGAGAAGGCTATGATCGGAATTTTATTGGTGACCCACGGACATTTTGCCCAGGGCATTATGGAGAGCGCCAGGATGCTCGTGGGAGAGCAGGAGCAGCTGGAGGCGCTCTGCCTGACAGAGACGGACGATGTGGACCAGTTCAAGCAGACGGTGGCAGAAGCGATCGACAGGCTGGACGACGGGAGCGGCGTCCTAGTGCTGGTGGACGTCCTGGGCGGCAGCCCCTTCAATACGGCGGCCTGCCAGCTTCGGCAGAAGCATATCGAGAGCGTTACCGGGCTGAATTTCCCCATGCTTCTGGCGGCGCTGGAGGGACGGGAGACGGCGGCCCTGACAGAGCTCAAGGGGACTTGCGCCCAGGCGGCCCGCGACGGGGTTGTGGATGTCCGGGGCTATATGGAAAGCTGACGCAAGGACAGGGAAAGGAGAGAGGAATATGGCAGACGTTGTACTGACCAGGGTGGACTTCCGCCTGATCCACGGGCAGATTATTATCGCGTGGAACAAAGTCTATCAGGTGGGAAAGATTGTCATTATCGACGATATGCTGGCGAAGGATGAATTTATGACAAAGATTTACGCCAGCGCCGCACCCGCAGGGGTGGTGGTCAAGGTCTACGACGAACAGAAGGCGAAGAGAATATGGGAGAAGAACCAGTTCGGCACGGGGAAGGTGATGGTGCTGTTCAAGAACATCGAAACCTGCTCCAGGGCAATCAAGGACGGTGTCGGGCTGAAGAAGATCCAGCTGGGGGGCGTGCCCCATGCGGCGGGGAAAAAGGTAATCCTCAACGCGGTGTCCCTGAATGAGGAGGAGATGAACCTCCTAAAAGAGCTGAAGGAAAACTATGGGGTGGAGATCGAGCTGCACATCACGCCCAGCGGCGAGTGCATGGACTATGATAAGATAACAAAAATTTTTAATTCTTAGGGGGTATGAACTATGTTGCCAGTAGCATTATTCTGCGGATTATGGTACGCCATAGCCGGATGGAGGCCTTTCTACGGCCTGCATGACATTCCGATCATGGAGCCCTTGTTTGTGGCGCTGCCCATCGGGCTTCTGATGGGGGACGTGCCCCAGGCGCTGATCCTGGGCTGCTCCATCAGCATGATGTACGTGGGCATGCTGGCTCCGGGCTCGGAGCTTCCGGCGGACAAGTCCCTGGCGGGGCTTGTGGGTGTGTCCATCGGCTTGGCCATCGGGGCAGACGCGGAGATGGCGGTCGTCCTGGCCGTCCCGTTCGGCGTGTTCGGTGTGTTCCTGAACACTCTGAGACGTATGATCAACGGAAAGTTCGCGCACAATGCAGACGCCTGCGCGCTGAAATGTGACACAAAGGGTATCGCGAGAAACGCGATTCTCTATCCGTTCCTGATGAACCTGATCACAAAGTTCCCGGTAGCCTTCTGTATCGTGTACTTCGGGGCAGATGTGGCAGAGGGAGTCATCGGCACAATGCCGGAATGGGTTATGAACGGCCTGTCCGTGGCGGGCGGCATGCTTCCGGCCATCGGCTTTGGCCTGCTGCTGATGATCATGGGGAGAGCGGCGATTTTCCCGTTCTTCTTCCTGGGCTTCTTCTTCGTACAGTATCTTGGTCTGAATACGATCGCAGCCGTCTGCTTCGCAGCGCCGATCGCGGTAATCATCACGCTGATGAGCAAAGAGAACCAGGATGAGGTGCTCGCAAAGACACAGAAGATGCTGCCGTCGGATGACGACGACGATGATGAGGAATAGGAGGGGACAGGCGTGAACGAGAGTAAAATCACAATCAGAGATATATTTAAAACTTTTATCCGCTGGCAGATGGCCTGCGAAATGTCGAATTCCTACGAGCGTATGCAGGCGATCGCCTTTTGCTTCGCCATGGCTCCGGTGCTGAAGAAGCTGTACCCGGAGAAGGAAGCGTTCTCCGAGGCCCTGCAGAGGCACCTGCAGTTCTTCAACACAGAGGGTATGTGCGGCGGCGTGATCGTGGGCCTTGCAGCAGCTATGGAGGAAGAGAAGGCAGCTACCGGGGAGCTTCCGGGCGAGGCGATCGTAACGATCAAGACCGCTTTGATGGGGCCGATTGCCGGCATTGGCGACTCCTTCACCTGGGGGACCGTGGCGCCCATCATCGTCACCTTTGCGCTGACGGCCAGCACCAACGGGGCGCTGACAGGCTGGTTCCTGCTTCTGCTGTTCCCGATCGTATCCATGGCCTACAGCTGGTATCTGACCTACATGGGCTATAAGCTGGGACGTACAGCGGTGATCAAGATGCTGGAGTCCGGCTGGGTCAACCGGATCATCAGCGGCGCCAGCATGGTGGGCCTCTTCATGATCGGCGCCCTGGCAGCAAGCAACGTGACCCTGACACTGGCTGGAAGCTTCGGAAGCTACGGCGAGAGCGTGACGTTCCAGAGCATTCTGGACAGCATCGTGCCGGGACTGCTGCCGCTGTGCGTGGTGCTGGGCGTGTATTTCTACTTTAAGAAGAGCGGGCAGAAGTTCGGCCGCGTGATCCTGACCATCATCGTCGTGTCGCTGATCCTGTCCTTCTTTGGGATTGTCTGAGAAATAGGAGAGTAAGATGCAGGAATCAATGAGGGAATCCATGGTGTATATCGGCGGGGTATATGGCAAACGGTACCGCCGCAGGCAGAAGCAGAGGTTTGTCCAGTATCTGGAGCGGTGCGCCAACAACAGCGGGCTCGCCGCCAAGGCCTTTGAAATTCCGGGCGCGGGGGGCAGGAAAGCCCTGCACCTGTGCGTGGGGGATCTGAAAAAGGCGAAGAACGTGATCATGGCCCCGTATGATACGCCTTCCCGGGTATTCCTGCCAGGTTCTACATACTGTCCGTTGGACAGGAAACACAACAGCAGGGCGGAGCTGCGGGAAATGCTGTTCCGGTTCGCCACAGCGGCCGCCCTGCTGGCTGGCTGCTGTGCAGCTGCCTATCCGCATCTGGCGGCGGGCGGGGGCGCCGTCTGGCTGGGGCTGTTTGTGCTGACGGCGGCAGTGCTGTTCGGAGCTTTCCAGTGGATTTTTGGGATACCGAAC
Source organism: uncultured Lachnospiraceae bacterium (assembly GCA_944381745.1). Taxonomy (GTDB): domain Bacteria; phylum Bacillota; class Clostridia; order Lachnospirales; family Lachnospiraceae; genus JAGTTR01. The sequence goes on from CALWMI010000008.1 coordinate 9,663, forward strand.
AAGTACAATTTCAGGCGGGGCGGGGGCGCCATCGCCTTGATGCTGGATATGATGCGCAGGCAGAAGGACAGGAGGACGGCGTATCTGTTCCTGGACCAGGGGATCACATCCTTCGAGGGCTACCGGCAGGCTGCGGAGCACTTGGGGGAGCAGCTGGCGGGCAAACGCCTCCTGCTCCTGGACTGCATCGGCAGAGGAGAACATCTGTGCCTGATTGGCGGGGATATCCTGCAGGGGCAGGAGCCGCCGCAGGTGCAGAGGACGCGGGAACTTTTCCCGTCGGGGGAGGTGTCCTGGTGGGGGCTGTCCCAGGAGGCGCTTGCGGATACGGTCCTCTCCTATTTCCCGTCCGCCCTGTGGCTGGTGCAGGCAGACCGGACGGAAGGCGGACCCTGTGTGGAAGGGACCAGGTCGGGGAAGGACGACCAGATGGATTTTGCCCGGCTGGAGGAGCTGGAGACGGCGGTTCTCGGAGGAATTCTGGTTCCGCCGGGAGAAGATGGCCCCGGGCGTGCGGGCAAAGCTGCGGGGAAGCAGCAGTAGGGAGCGGGCAGCCTGCCCAGGCGGGCGCCTGTACGGAAAGGAGATTTGGGAGAAGAGGTGGACGGCAATGAATAATACAGCGGACGTAATCATTATCGGAAGCGGGATTGTGGGCGGATCGGCCGC
>CALWMI010000009.1 GCA_944381745.1 uncultured Lachnospiraceae bacterium
CCATGCGCTGATTTTTGCCGCCGCTGTGGGAACGCCGGTGGTGGGCGCTGTATACGATCCCAAGGTCCGGGCGTTCTTGGATTATATGGGCAAAAAACACTATATGGACCTGGAAGACGTCACCACCAAGCGGCTTATGGCCTCCATTGCCGAGGCAGTGGCCGAAGGCCGGGATGCACCGGAAACCATTGCCGCCATGTTGGAGGCAGAACGGATTGCGCGTGACCCCAGCGTGAAGCACTACTCTGATGTAGAAGAAGCCCTCCGGGAGCTGAAAAAATGAAGCGCGACATTGTTTGGACGACAAAGTTCAAAAAGGACTACAAACTGGCAATGAAGCGCCACATGGACATCGGCCTGCTGGATGATATTATCCGGGCCTTGTCACGAGGCGAAAAACTGCCAGAGAAAAACAAAGACCACGAACTTACCGGCGATTGGGTGGGGCATCGAGAATGCCACATTCAGCCGGACTGGCTGCTCATCTACCGCATTGAGGACGATGTGCTGGTTCTGACGCTGGCCCGCACCGGGACGCACAGCGACCTGTTCAATAAATGAAAGTGCTGCCGCCGTATGGGGAAACCTGTACGGCGGTTTTTCTGTGTGCAAAGGGGTGTCGAGAAACGCGACGCCCCGGCTTTGTGTTACCGTTCCGGCCCCCGGTCATGGGACTTGTCCTGTCCCTGGCGGGCCGGTTGGTCGGCGGCCTTGCGGAGCCGTTCAACGGCTTTCAGTTCCTCCCGCATGGCCTTCATGTCGATGCTGTCCACCTGCTTCTGGGCGGTCAGCTGGTCAATCCCTGCTGCCCCGCCAGCTTCCCCTGTCCGGCTCCCCCCTTCCCCTTATAGCAGATCCGGTGCTCCATACTGGCCCAGAAATCCATGGCCAGCGTTCGCAGCTGGATTTCCACCGGATAATAGCTCTTCTCCGTCATGTGGCAGACGGGGATCCCCAGCACCAGATGGCGGCTCCTGTAGCCGCTGGCCTTCGGGTGGGCGATGTAGTCGTGCTCCTTGATTCTGACCACCTCTGGCCTCCTGCCCAGGGCATCTGCCACCTGGTAGACATCCGGGATAAAATAGCAGATAACCCGAAGCCCTGCGATATCGGTCAGATAGTTCCCCGCGTCCTCCAGCGTCTCCTCAAGCCCTTTGCGGCGCAGCTTCTCCATCTTAGCGTTCATATTTGCCCTATCTTTGTCCAAACCATGAACACTTTGCGAAAAAACTGTGTCCTGCCCTCTTGACATCCCAGCCGGGCGCGTGTATGTTTTGCTTAGCCAATATACAAGGAGTGGTTTCATTGAAAATTTTGAGACAAATCGGCATTTTTATGGCCATCTGCTGGGTCAGCGTCGTGATTGAACAGCTGCTGCCCTTCGCTTTCCCGGCTGCGGTGATCGGCATGATCCTTCTGTTTCTCTTCCTGCTGGCCGGCGTCCTGCGCCTGGAGCACATCCGGGAGAAATCGGACTTCCTTCTGGGCAATATGTCCTTTTTCTTCCTGCCCGCAGGCGTCAGCATGGTCAACTACCTGGATATCCTGAGGAGCAGCCTCCTCCCCATCCTGGCCATCTGCGTTGTCAGCACCATCCTCACCTTCGCGGCCACGGCCTATACCGTCCAGCTGGCCATCCGGCTGATGAACAGGAGGGCCAAGTCATGAGCGAGTTTGCAGTTTCCATCTTCTCCTCCCCCTTCTTCGGGATCACACTCACCCTGGGGACATTTTTTGCCGGTGTGAAAATACAGGCGAAGCTGAAAAGCCCGCTCGCCAACCCGCTGCTCATTGCGATTATCCTCTCCATCGGAGTGCTGCTGCTCTTTGACATTCCCTATGAGTACTACGACGAGGGAGGCTCCGTCATCAACCTATTTCTGGCTCCCGCCACCGCCTGCCTGGCCGTCTCCATCTATTCCCGCCTGGAGATCCTCAAGCAGTACTGGTTCCCGATCCTATTGGGGTGCGCGGTGGGCTCCGCTGTCTCCATGGGCAGCATCTACGGCATGTGCCGGCTGTTCCGACTGGACGAGGCCCTCACCTACTCCCTCGTGCCCAAGTCCGTGACCACGCCCATCGCCATCAGTATCTCCTCCGCCCACGGCGGCCTGGCCCCGGTGACCATCGTCGCTGTCATCATCACCGGCATCCTGGGCAGCATTTTCGCCCCCGCCCTGATCAAGCTGTTCCGCATCCAGGATCCGGTGGCGACCGGCCTGGGAATCGGCGCCTGCAGCCATGCCGTTGGCACCTCCAAGGCGCTGGAGATTGGGGAGGTGGAGGGCGCCATGAGCGGCCTTGCCATCGGCGTGTGCGGCGTGTCCACCGTACTCTTCTCCCTGCTGCTGTAGGGTTCGGTGAATGCCCAGCCGCGCAGCAGCTAGAGCCCGCCCTCCGTCCGCCCAGCCGCTGCTAGTCCGTCCAATGCCCAGGCAGCGCAGCGCCCTCAAAAAAAGGGTGCCCCCTCAAGTCATTTCATGACTTTGGGGACACCCTCTCAGTGCCATACTGCGGGCAGCTCACGGCAAAGCCGCCCGCTGTCCGTTACCCATCTTCTATTTCTCAAGCGCAAAGCTGATGAGCAGGTCGTCGGTGTTGACCCGGTCGCCCTCCTTGACGTAGAGGTGATCGACCTTGCCGCTGACGCGGGACACCACGGTCGTCTCCATCTTCATCGCCTCCACAACCATCAACGGCATGTTCTCTGTCACGGCGTCTCCCTCCTTCACCAGGATCTTCTCCACCGTGCCCGGCAGCGTGGAGCCCAGGTGGCAAGGGTTGGACTTGTCGGCCTTCAGCCTGCCGTCTGTCTTCACCTCCTGGTGCTTATCCAGGATCTGCACCTCTCTCATGGCGCCGTTGACCTCGAAGGTCAGGGTGCGCATGCCGTTCTCGTTGGGCTCAGACTTATCAATGTATTTGATCGTGATCTCCTTGCCCTCCCCGATGGACAGCGTCATCTCCTCGCCTTTGGCCAGGCCGTAGAAGTAGACGTGGCTCTCCAGGCTGGTGACATCGTTGTACATCTCAAAGTGTTCGCAGTAATCCTCGTACACCTTCGGATACAGGGCATAGCTGATCGCCTTCTGCTCCATGGCCTTCTCGTCAAATTCAGACAGGTCGTACTTGCCCTTGAGATAGGTCTTGATGCCCTCCAGGTCCATATCCGGCAGCAGGCTGCCCGGCCGTACCGTGATGGGCTCCTGCCCTTTCAGCACAATCTTCTGCAGCTCCTTCGGGAAACCGCCGTCCGGCTGCCCCATCATGCCCTTGAAGTACTCCACCACAGAGTCCGGGTAGGACAGGTAAGCGCCGTCCGTCAGGATATTGTCCTTGTTCAGGTTGTTCTTCAGCATAAAGATGGCCAGGTCGCCCACGGCCTTGGAGGAGGGCGTCACCTTCACAATGTTGCCCAGCAGGTCGTTGGCCTCCTTGTACAGCCTCTTGATGTCCTCAAAGCTGTCCTTCGCCCCCATCTCTGTCACCTGGGCCATCAGGTTGGAATACTGGCCGCCAGGGATCTCATACTTGTAAATCTCGGAGTTCGGCGAATCCATGCCGCTCTCGAAAATTTTGTAAAGCTTGCGGACCCTCTCGTAGTACCTGGTCAGCTCGGACAGCTCATCCAGGTTGAGGCCGGTATCCCGCTTCGTCCCCTGCAGGGCGGCCACCACCGTGTTCATGGACGGCTGGCTTGTGAGGGAACTCATGGATTCGATGGCCAGGTCTGCAATGTCCAGCCCTGCCTCGGCCGCCATGAGGACGGTGCTCACGCCAGCTCCCGTCGTATCGTGGGTGTGCAGATGCACCGGGATTTTCAGCTCTGCCTTCAGCGCCTTCACCAGCTCCTTCGCAGCGTAGGGCTTCAAAAGTCCCGCCATATCCTTGATCGCGAAGATGTGGCAGCCCAGCGCCTCCAGCTCCTTCGCCTTCTTGATATAGTAGTCCAGCGTATATTTTGTCTCCTCCGGGCTTAGCATGTCGCCGGTGTAGCAGATCGTGCCCTCCACGATCTTCCCGGTCTTCAGCGCCTCCTCGATGGGCATCTTCATGTTCTCCACCCAGTTGAGGCTGTCGAAGATACGGAACACATCCACGCCCTCCTCGGCGGAGATCCGGATGAACTCCCGTACCACGTTGTCCGGGTAGGTGCTGTAGCCCACCGCGTTGGACGCCCGCAGCAGCATCTGGATCAGGGTGTTGGGCATCCGCTCATTCAGGATGCGCAGCCTCTTCCAGGGCGATTCCTTCAGGAAACGGTAGGCGGTATCGTAGGTGGCCCCGCCCCAGGCCTCCACGGAAAAGGCGTTCTGCATAAAGGCGTTGGTCGCCCGCGCTGCCCCCACGATGTCCTTCGTCCGCATCCTGGTGGCCATCAGCGACTGGTGGGCGTCACGCATGGAGGTGTCCGTCACATACAGCCGGTCGGAGGCCAGGATTTTCTTCATCAGCCCCTCCGCCCCCAGCTTGCGGAACTCATCCTTCATACCGTACACCGGCTTCGTCTCGTCGTACACCGGCAGCACCCGGTTCTCCAGCATCGGCTTCTCCGCGTCGCGGTTCACGTTGACAATCTTGTCGCCGATGAACTCGATAATCTTCGTCGCCCGGTCATGGCTCTTCTCCAGGTCGAACAGCTCCGGCGTCTCCTCGATGAAGGTGGTATAGCATTTCCCGGAGGCGAAGGTGGGGTGATTCAGCACGTTCACCAGGAAGGGAATGTTTGTCTTGATGCCGCGGATACGCATCTCCTTCAGGGCGCGCATGGACTTGCGCACGGCCCCCTCGAAGGTACGGTCATGGGAGACCAGCTTCACCAGCAGGCTGTCATAATAAGGAAGGATCTCCGCCCCTGTGTAGGCATTTCCGCCGTCCAGACGCACGCCGTTGCCGGAGCCCGAACGGTAGACGCTGATCTTCCCTGTATCCGGCAGGAAATTGTTGGCCGGATCCTCGGTGGTGACACGGGTCTGGATGGAGTAGCCCGAGACAGTCACCGCCTTCTGGGACGGGATGTTGATCTCCTCTGAGAACAGCGGGTACCCCTGGGCAATCAGGATCTGTGCCTGCACAATGTCGATGCCCGTGATCTCCTCGGTCACCGTGTGCTCCACCTGAATTCTCGGGTTCATCTCGATGAAGTAAGGCCGGTAGTCCGCATCCACCAGGAATTCCAGCGTGCCCGCATTCCGGTAGCCCACCCGGCGCGCCAGGCGTACGGCGCTGTCCAGGATAATCTTTCTCGTCTCCTCCGGCACGGTGAAAGCCGGGGCGTACTCCACCACCTTCTGATGCCGGCGCTGCACGGAGCAGTCCCTGTCATAGAGATGCACCACGTTGCCATAGTTGTCCGCCAGGATCTGTACCTCGATATGCTTCGGGCTGCGCAGATATTTCTCTATAAAAATCTTATCGTCGCCGAAGGCCTTCTTGGACTCGTTGCAGGCCTCCTTAAATTCCTTCTCCATATCCGCAGCGTTATTCACGATACGCATGCCGCGGCCGCCGCCGCCGTTGGACGCCTTGAGCATGACCGGATAGCCCACCATATCCGCGATTTCCTTAGCCTCCTCGGCTGTCTTCACCGCGTGATCCACACCGGGGATGACCGGCACCTTCGCCTCGATCGCGATCTGCTTGGAGGAGATCTTATCTCCCATGGCGTTCATGATATCCTTGCTGGGCCCGATGAAGGTGATCCCGTTCTTCTCGCAGGCATCCACAAACTCCGGGTTCTCCGACAAAAATCCGTAGCCGGGATGGATTGCGTCCACGTTCCTAGCCTTGGCGATGCGGATAATCTCCGGGATATCCAGGTAGGCGTCCACCGGCCCCTTCTCCGGGTTCAGCTGGTACGACTCATCCGCCTTCGAGCGGAACAGCGCGTACTTGTCTTCCTTAGAATAGATTCCGATGGTCGTGATCCCCAGCTCGTTCAGCGCCCGGTACACCCGGATGGCAATCTCGCCGCGGTTCGCCACCATCACTCTCCGAAACTTATGTATGTGCTTATCCTCCATACTCCATGACCTCCTAACCTCTGTTCTTTTGTTGGTTTCCCTTTTCCTGTCGCCTCTGTCCTGTGTTCTATTTCTCCATGCTGCCAACGCAGATATGCAGGAATTGTCTCCTGCTCTGTCATTTTATCTTTGCTCTGTCTAAAATCTTATCACATTCGCGCAAAAAAGGATAGCCTCTTTCGTTTCCCGCATTCAAGATTATTTTTCTCTCATTTTCAGAAAAATACTCCAAGCACGCCTTATTATGAATTATCTTCCGGCAAAAGCAGAATTCTGCGAATTAGTCCAAACAGCCATTGTGTGCTACGCTTAAATTACTTCCTTACAAATTCTGCCCCCGTGCTTGCATTTTCAGGCACGGAATCCTGCACAAGCAGCTTCGGGCTGCCGCATAACTTATCACGGAAAGGGGACTGAAATGTTATGAGCAACAGCAAACGAATGAAAACCATGGACGGCAACACCGCTGCCGCGCATGTGTCCTACGCCTTCACCGATGTGGCTACGATCTATCCGATCACGCCCTCCTCGCCCATGGCGGAGCAGGTAGACGAGTGGGCTGCCTATGGCCGGAAAAATCTATTCGGCCAGACCGTGCGCGTCGCAGAGCTGCAGTCCGAGGCTGGGGCCGCTGGGACCTTCCACGGCTCCTTGAGCGCCGGCGCGCTGACCACCACCTACACGGCCTCCCAGGGCCTGCTGCTGATGATACCGAATATGTATAAGATCGCCGGCGAGCTCCTCCCCGGCGTCATGCACGTGAGCGCCAGGAGCGTGGCCACCCACGCCCTGAACATCTTCGGCGACCACTCGGACGTCATGGCCACCCGCCAGACTGGCTGGGCCATGCTCTCCTCCAACTCCGTGCAGGAGGTCATGGACCTGGGCGCTGTCGCCCATCTGGCCGCCATCAAGGGCCGGGTTCCCTTCCTCCACTTTTTCGACGGGTTCCGCACCTCCCACGAGATCCAGAAAATCGAGGTGCTCAGCTACGACGACCTGGCAAAGCTTTTGGACCGGGATGCCGTCCAGGCCTTCCGCAGCCGCGCCCTGAACCCGGAGCACCCGGCGATCCACGGCACCGCCCAGAATCCAGACATCTTCTTCCAGGTGCGTGAGTCCGCCAACCGCTTCTACGACGAGATTCCGGAGACGGTCTGCTATTATATGGAAGAGCTGGGCAAGATTACCGGACGGCACTACCGCCCCTTCGACTATGTGGGCGCGCCCGACGCAGAAAACGTCATCGTAGCCATGGGCTCTATCTGCGAGACCATCGAGGAGACGATGAACACCCTGATCGCCCAGGGACACCGGGTAGGCCTTATCAAGGTGCGCTTGTACCGCCCCTTTGTCCCGAAATATTTCCTGGAGGTTCTCCCCAAGACGGTGGAACGCATTGCCGTCCTGGACCGCACCAAAGAGCCGGGCGCCCTGGGCGAGCCCCTGTACCAGGATGTACGCACCATGCTCTACAACGAGCGCAACGCCCCGGAGGTATACGGCGGCCGCTACGGCCTGGGATCCAAGGACACCACGCCCGGCATGATCATGTCGATCTATGACAACCTGTACCACAAGCGCCCGAAGAACCACTTCACCATCGGCATCGAGGACGACGTCACCAACCACTCCCTGCCCTACATCGAGGGGATTGCCCGGGAGCCGGAAGGTACGATCAAGTGCAAGTTCTGGGGGCTTGGCTCCGACGGTACCGTGGGCGCCAACAAGACGGCCATCAAGATCATCGGCGACCGGACAGACCTGTACGCCCAGGGATATTTCGACTACGACTCCAAGAAATCCGGCGGCCTCACCGTCTCCCACCTGCGTTTCGGGCGGCATCCCATCCAGTCGGCCTACCTGATCAACCAGGCGGACTTTGTGGCCTGTCACAACCAGTCCTACATCCGGCAGTACGACATGCTCAAGGATGTGAAGAAGGGCGGCACCTTCCTGCTGAACTGCATCTGGACGGAGAAGGAGCTCAGCGACCGCCTTCCCACGGAGATGAAGCGCGTCATCGCCAAGAAAAACCTGCAGTTTTACATTGTCAACGCCACCCAGATCGCGGAGGAGATCGGCCTGGGCAACCGCATCAACATGATCATGCAGGCCGCCTTCTTCAAGCTGACCAACGTCATCCCTCTGGAGAGCGCCATCAAGTACCTGAAGGAGGGGATTGAGAAGACCTACCGCAAGAAGGGCGAACGCATCGTGCAGATGAACTGCGACGCCGTAGACCGGGGCGTGGAGGATGTGGTCCGGGTCACCATCCCGGAGGACTGGGGCCTTCTGGAGAAGCAGAAGAAGGAGGGCACCGACCTGCCCAAGTTCATCGACGAGGTGCTGCTGCCCATGTCCAAGCGCGAGGGCGACGACCTGCCTGTCAGCGCCTTCACCGGCATGGAAGACGGGTCCTTCCCGCCGGGAACTGCAGCCTACGAGAAACGCGGCGTGGCCACGCACCTTCCCTCTTGGCAGCCTGACAAATGTATCCAGTGCAACCAGTGCTCCTTTGTCTGCCCCCACGGCGCGATCCGCCCGTTCCTGCTGACCAAGGAAGAGAAAATGCGCGCGCCCTACGCCTTCGACACCATCAAAGCCACCGGCAAAAACCTGGCCCGCTACGAATACCGCATCCAGGTATCCCCTCTGGACTGCCTGGGCTGCGGCAACTGCGCCGATATCTGCAAGGCTCCGGAGCCGGCCCTGGTGATGAAGAAATTCTCCGAGGTCGTCCACGAGCGGCAGAACTGGGATTACGCCATGTCCCTCTCCCCCAAGCATGACGCGATGGATAAATTCACCGTCAAGGGCAGCCAGTTTGTCAAGCCGTACTTTGAATTTTCCGGCGCCTGCGCTGGCTGCGGCGAGACGCCTTATATGAAAGTGCTCACCCAGCTGTTCGGCGACCGGATGATCATCGCCAACGCCACCGGCTGTTCCTCCATCTGGGGCGCATCCGCTCCGTCCATGCCCTACTGCACAGACGAGAACGGGCGCGGGCCGGCCTGGTCCAACTCCCTCTTCGAGGACAATGCGGAATTTGGCTACGGCATGTACCTGGCTTCCCTCCAGATGCAGGAGCGGCTCGCACAGACGATGAAGAACATGCTGGAGCGTGACCTGCCTGACTCGTTAAAGGAAGCCATCGACGAGTGGCTGGAGGCCCGGGGCGACGGCGAGGAATCCAAGGCCAAGAGCCAGCACCTGCTGTCCGTCATCGACTCCCTGGGGCCGGTTGACGGCGTCCTCCAGGAGCCTGTCAGCCAGATCCTGGCTCACAAGGACTATCTGGTGAAAAAATCCGTATGGGCCGTGGGCGGCGACGGTTGGGCCTACGATATCGGATACGGCGGCCTTGACCATGTGCTCGCCTCCGGGGAAAACATCAATGTCCTGGTCTTCGACACAGAGGTGTACTCCAACACCGGCGGCCAGGCCTCCAAGGCCACCCCTGCCGCCGCCATCGCCAAGTTCGCCGCAGGCGGCAAGCGGATCCAGAAGAAGGATCTGGGCATGATGGCCATGTCCTACGGGTATGTCTATGTCGCCCAGGTGGCCATGGGCGCCAACAAGGAGCAGCTGATGAAGGCCTTCCGTGAAGCGGAGAGCTACGACGGCCCTTCCCTGATCATCTGCTACGCGCCGTGCATCAACCACGGCATCAAGGCTGGCATGGGACATTCCCAGCAAAACCAGCAAGACGCGGTGGAGTCCGGTTACTGGCACCTGTACCGCTACAACCCGGATAAGAAGAAGGCCGGACAGAACCCCTTCACCCTGGATTCCAAGAAGCCGACCAAGAGCTTCCGGGACTTCATCCTCGGCCAGGTCCGCTATTCTTCCCTGTCCAAGGAGTTCCCGGACATCGCAGAAAAGCTGTACGCCATGGCGGAAGACAGCGCCATGAAGCGCTATGAGCACTATGTCCGCCTGGCGGCGGCAGACGCGCCGGACACCGGCAAAAAGCAGGCATAGCGCCGTTCCACAGACCCCTTTCCCAGGGCGTCCGCAGGAGAAATCCCGCGGGCGCCCTTGTTGCTTATTGAATTTTTTCCCGTCCAGGGAGTATAATCAAAATGAGCGGACAGGCTCCAGCCTTCCGCCGCTGCTTTTAAAAATATGAGAAGGAAAAGAGGGATTACTATGAACACGTTAAAACTGCGGGATGATTTCTACTGGACCGGCATTGTGGACAGCTCCCTCCGGGTATTTGACATCATCATGTACACGGAATTCGGGACTTCCTACAACTCCTATCTTCTGAAGACCCAGGGGCAGACGGTGCTATTCGAGACCGCCAAGCTGAAATTCTGGGAAGAGTATGAGCAGAAGCTGCAGGAGATCGCCCAAATCCGCCGCATTGACTATCTGGTGGTCAACCACACGGAGCCCGACCACTCCGGCAGTATCGAGAAGCTCCTGGAGCTGAATCCCGGCATGAAAATCGTGGGCAGCCCCTGCGCCATCGGTTTCCTCAAGAATATCGTCAACCGGGATTTCTACGCCATCCCTGTCAAGGACAACCAGGAGATGAAGATCGGGGACTACACCCTGCGTTTCCTCTCCGTCCCGAACCTGCACTGGCCGGATTCCATCTACACCTACATTGAAGAGGCGCAGATCCTGGTGACCTGTGACTCCTTCGGCTCCCACTACGCCCTCCCGGATGTGCTGGCAAGCAAGGTCACGGATAAGGAAGGCTATATGCGGGCCACCAAATATTACTTCGACTGCATCATGGGGCCTTTCAAGTCCCATGTACGCAAGGCCCTGGAGCGGGTGCGGCAGCTGGATCTCTCCCTCGTCTGCCCCGGCCACGGCCCTGTGCTGGATACCCCCCCTGCCATTGACCTGATCCTGAACAAATACCAGGAGTGGTCGGCGGAGGAGAACCCCAACAAGAAGCTGACTGTGGTCATGCCCTATGTGAGCGCCTACGGCTACACGGAACAGCTGGCCGGCAAGATCGCCGCAGGCATCGCCGACAGCGGGGATATCGACGTGCGCCGCTACGACATGGTCACTGCGGACGCCGCACAGGTGCAGGCGGAGCTGGGGTATGCGGACGGCATCCTCTTCGGCACGCCCACCATCGTGGGTGAAGCCCTGAAGCCCATCTGGGATCTGACCACCTCCATGTTCGCCCAGACCCACGGCGGCAAGCTGGCATCCGCCTTCGGCAGCTACGGCTGGAGCGGAGAGGGCGTTCCCCACATTCTGGAGCGGCTGCGCCAGCTGCGGATGAAGACGCCGGACGACGGCTTCCGCGTCAAATTTAAGCCCGGAGAGAGCGATCTGGTCAGCGCCTACGAGTATGGCTATAACTTCGGCTGCCTCCTGCAGAACAAGGAGAATCCGAAGAAAACCTCCGGCAAGCGCCAGCTTGTAAAATGCCTGGTGTGCGGGGAAATCTTTGACGCCTCCCTGGAGGTCTGCCCGGTATGCGGCGTGGGCAAGGAGAATTTCGTCCCGGTGGAGGACGGGGACACCGGATACCGCCAGGACACGGACAGCTTCTATGTGGTCATCGGCAACGGCACCGCCGGCTTCAGCGCCGCCTCGGCCATCCGCCAGCGGGACAAGACCGGTACCGTCGTCCTGATCTCCGACGAGCCCTACCCGTCCTACAACCGCCCGATGCTCACCAAGGCGCTGCTGGCCTCTGTGGATCCCCAGTATATGGCCATCGAGGACGCCGCCTGGTACGAGGAGCAGAACATCTATCAGATCCTGGGGCACAAGGTTGTCTCCATCGACACCAAGGCCCAGGAGGTCGTGCTGGACGACGGCAGCCATTACAAATATACGAAGCTCGTCTATGCCCTTGGCTCTGAGTGCTTTATCCCGCCCATCCCTGGGCATGACAAGCCGGAGGTCATCGCCATCCGCCGCATCGCGGACACGGCGAAAATCAGCGCCCTGCTGCCATCCTCCAAACATGCGGTGGTCATCGGCGGCGGCGTTCTCGGCCTGGAGGCCGCCTGGGAGCTCCATAAGAGCGGCTGCCAGGTAACCGTCCTGGAGCTTGCCCCGCAGCTCATGGGCCGCCAGCTGGACGCCCAGGCTGGGGAAATGCTCATGGCCATCGCCCAGGGCAACGACATCGATATCCGCGTAGGCGTGCAGATCGCCTCCATCGAGGGCGACGCGCATGTCACCGGCGTCAAGCTGGCGGACGGGACACTCTTCCCGGCGAACCTGGTGATCGTCTCCGCCGGCGTGCGCGCCAACACCGCCCTGGCCTCAGACACGGGCATCGCCGTGGACCGGGCCGTTGTGGTCAATGAGCGCATGGAGACAAACCTGCCAGGCATCTATGCCTGCGGAGACTGCGCACAGTTTGACGGCATGAATTACGCCATCTGGCCGGAGGCCTCCGAGCAGGGAACCGTGGCAGGCGCCAACGCGGCGGGCGAGGCGCTGGCCTACAAGCCCGTGGCCGCCGGACTGTCCTTCAAGGGAATGAACACCGCCCTCTACGCCATCGGGGACAACGGCAAGAATCCGAACCTCGTATACAAGACCGTGGAATTCCGGGATCCCGGCAAGAAAGAATATGAGAAATACTACTTTGTCAACAGCCGCCTGTGCGGCGTCATCCTCATCGGAGACGTCTCCCGGATGGCGGAGCTCACCAAAGCAGTGGAAGACAAAGAGACGTTCCAGAAGCTGTTCTCTTGACAGGCTGTTCTCTTGACAGGCAGCCAGCTGGAGGGGAGGATGTCCCAAATCTATAAATTCTTGGATTTATAGAAGGGGCATCCTCCTTCTTCTTTACAGCCCTCCCGGCTTCTCCGACCAGATCTCCACAAACATGCGCATCATCTTCGCCGTCATCCCCCAGATCACCCGCAGCTTATCCCCGTCCTGGTAAAAATAGAAATTTACCTTCTGCCGCCTCCTATTCCACGGGTAATTCTTTCCCCCCTGGATATAATCGTATGGAAAGCCCTCCTCCGGCACCACCTGTTGGTTTGTATAGTAGACCTGCGGCTCTGTCTCCAGGAAAAAGTCCAGCGGCACCCGGAACGTCTCTTCCACCTCGTCCTCGCTGCAGGTGCCCTCATAGCCAGACAAAAGCCCGGCAAATGGATAGATGATATTCCCCGCATTGTTCACATAGATGTCCAGCAGGGATAGCACCTCCAGCTGCCCAGGAGCCACCTGCAGCTCCTCCACCGTCTCCCGCACAGCTGCCTCCTGCGCAGTCTCTCCCCCCTCGATCCGCCCGCCGGGAAAACAGATATCTCCAGGCTGCCTTCCCACTGTCCTGGATCTCACCTCAAACAGGACATCATAGCTGTCCCCATTCTCCAAGAGCGGTATGAAGACCGCATATTTTCGATATTCCTTCTCATCCAGCAGCCCAGATTTATGGTTCCTGATCTGTTCCAGCATGTCGTCCCTCCTCGTATCATAAGTCTGTGCTTCCAGTATAGCTTTGCACTTTTCCAAATGCAATCCGCCGCCCAGTAATTTCTTGCTTTATTTTTTCTCATAAATGCGATATTATTTGTATAGCGCCAGTAAGTTCCGGCGCGGCAATAACTGGTGTTTCAGCTTTTGGAAAGGAGACTGTAGCATGAAAGATGTAAAGTTTTTTATCTGTGACCACTGTGGAAAAATTGTATCTGTCGTCAAGGACACGCCTGTGCCGCTGATGTGCTGCGGACAGAAGATGCGTGAGATCGAGGCAAACTCTGTGGATGCCGCTGTGGAGAAGCACACGCCGGTGATCTCCATCGACGGGACCGCCGTGAAGGTTACTGTGAGCTCCGTCGCTCACCCGATGCTGGAGGCTCATTTCATTGAATGGGTCTGCCTGGAGACCGAGCAGGGCATCCAGATGAAATATCTTGCCCCCGGCCAGGCTCCCGAGGCTTCCTTCGCCATCACCGCTGGCGATCAGGTGAAGGCCGCTTACGCCTACTGCAACCTGCACGGCCTGTGGAAGACGCTGGCATAACCGCCGCGCTGCATCCCGTCAGGGCGAACAGAAACCTCTGGCATAACCGCCGCCCGGCGTACACAACCTGGCGCACGCACCGCCGGACAGGCGGGGACAAGCTTCCCCTCCTGTCCGGCATTTTCTTCTGCCCTGTTTCCGTCCACTGTTATACCTGGCGTACCTGGTATACTTTATTAACACTTGGCAAATGCGCCCCACTAATGCTATAATAGGGATGGTATCTCGTGCGGGTGTAGTAAAAGCAAATTTGCAGGTAATTGTAGTTATGATGGGGATTTCCGCATATGAGATATGGCAGGGCAGGATAGCGGCATCCTGCCCTTTTTATACCCTTTCCTCTCACGGCCAGTGCCTTTTCCCCTTGCGGTCAGTCTCTTTCTTACAGCCAGCCCCCTCTCCCGCCCCGTCTGCCCACGTCCTTCCGCCCCAGAATCCATCCCGAAAGCCTTCCAAAAATATTTTACAAAAAATTCAAAAAAGTGCTTGCATTTCTAAATCTTCTGTAATATAATATAACTTGCGTCAAGGAAATATGCGCTTCTAGCTCAGTTGGTAGAGCACCTGACTCTTAATCAGGGTGTCCAGGGTTCGAGCCCCTGGAGGCGCACTAGGAAGTCGAAGGCTTGCAGATTTGCGGGTTTTCGGCTTTTTTTGC
>CALWMI010000010.1 GCA_944381745.1 uncultured Lachnospiraceae bacterium
CTTCCCGCAAGGCTCCCTGCCGGTTTCTGCTGCGCAATGCAGAACCTTGGGATAAATGGGCTAAAAAAGGAATGCAGCTGTACACTTCTCTGTGCAGCCGCATTCCTTTTTTCTCTGATTTCTTATCAGCGCCGGTGTACAAGGGGCAATACGCCCTTGGTACGCCGGCGCATCAATCTTCCATCCCTCTGTCCTATCTCAGGCTTCCGCAAACATCTCCGTGGAAAGATATCTCTCCCCGGTATCTGGCAGGAGGACGACGATTTTCTTTCCCGCATTCTCCGGGCGGCGCGACAGCTGAACCGCCGCCGTCAAAGCAGCCCCGGAGGAGATGCCCACCAGCATTCCCTCGTACCTGGCCATATCTCTTCCGGCCTGAAAGGCATCTTCCGCCCCCACGGCCAGCACCTCGTCGTAGACGCTCTGATCCAGCGTATCTGGGATAAAGTTAGAGCCGATCCCCTGAATCTTATGCGGCCCTGCATACCCTTTGGACAACAGCGGAGAGTCGGAAGGCTCCACCGCCACCACGCGGATGTGCGGGTTCTTCTCTTTCAAAAATTTTCCGGCCCCGGACAGCGTTCCCCCTGTCCCGACACATGCCACGTAGATATCCACATCGCCGTCCATGTCTTCCCATATCTCCGGCCCTGTCGTCTTATAATGCGCGCTGGGGTTCGCCGGGTTCACAAACTGTCCTGCGATGATGGAATCGGGGTTCTCCCGGTGAAGCTCCTCGGCTTTCTCCACAGCTCCAGCCATCCCCTTGGCCCCGTCTGTGAGAACCAGCTCGGCCCCATAGGCCTTGATCAGGCTTCGCCGCTCCACGCTCATCGTGTCCGGCATAACAATCACTGCCCGATATCCCTTGGCTGCCGCCATCGCAGCCAGCCCCACGCCGGTATTGCCGCTGGTGGGTTCGATGATGACAGAGCCTGGCTTCAAAAGCCCCTTCTCCTGGGCGTCCCGCACCATCTCCCAGGCTACCCGGTCCTTTGCGCTGCCTCCCGGATTAAAAGCCTCCAGCTTGGCATACAGCTGCGCTCCCGCCTGGTACTGCTGCGCAAAACGGTTCAGCCTGAGGATCGGCGTCCTGCCGATCAGCTCCTCTACCCCTTCATAAATCTTTCCCATTTCTGTCCCTCCTCGTCTACTGTGCACCGTCTTCCCCGGCTGTTCCTTCCTGTGCTGTCCCGTCCTGCGTGCCGAAAATCAGCTCATATAGATATTGCCGGTTGGCATCCATATCCGGGACAAGCACCTGCATCTCCCGGATCGTCTGGTTCTCATACATGCCATCTGCCGGGAGGCGGTAGGATTCAATGTCCGACTCTTCCATTCCCAGCGCCGTCGTCCCCAGGCTGATCATATCGCCGATGCCGATATCTGTGTCGAGCATCGGGTAAATATCCGACGCCAGGGACAGCATACTCACAATGCCCTGGGACTTTACTTTGCGGAATGCGCTCATCAGCACCTTCTTCTGGCGCTCGGTACGCTCAAAATCCGAGTTGCCCACCTGGCGCACCCGCGAGTAGGCCAGCGCCTGATCCCCCGTCAGCGTCTGCAGCCCAGCGCTCAGCGTCCATCCATTCTGCCAGTAGGCCGTGTTGAGATAATCCGCCTCCTCCTGGCTCAGCTCAATCTCCACGCCGCCGATCTTATCCACAATCTCCTTGAAGCTCTCAAAATCGATCTGCACATTCCCGTCGATGACCACCTTGAAGTTCTGCTCGATCGTCTCCTCCAGCAGCTCAACGCCCCCGTAAGAGTACGCCGCGTTGATGCGGTTGTCGTCATGCCCCGGGATCGACACATACATATCCCGCATGAGGGAGATAATCTTGACCTTATCCGTCCCCTTGTCAATGGACACCAGCATCATAGAGTCCGACCGGCTCCCGGACACATCCTCCCGGCCGTCCTGTCCCACCAGCAGGATATTCAGCACGCCGCTGTCAGAGACAAGCCCCTCGGAATTTGTCCTCGTCCCTCCCAGTCCAACGCTCTCCAATATGCCGTCCCCGAAAACCACGAACACCACCAGCAGCATGATCACAATCCCGATCAGGCCGCCCACCAGCTTGATCACCCGCTCTGACAGCAGCGGCTTCTCTTTGTTCTTCCTCCTGCCTGACGCTCTCTTCCTGGATGCCATCTCTTCCTCTTCTTCCCTAAAGCTTCTGTCCTCCCAGTCTCTTCTGCCGGAATCCGCCCTCTCCTGGCGATACCGATCTTCCTGCTGCCGGCGGCTTGGGCGGCTCTCCCGGCGCATCTTCTCATAGCCTTCGCCGGGCTGTTCCCGGCGCGCCGCGCCCGATCCCATCTGGGAACGGTCCCTACGCCCGGGCTCATACTCCTCATGTAGGCGCTCCCGCCGGATAGGTTCCTCCTCCCTGCGCGGGCGCTCCCGCCGGATGGGTTCCTCCTCCCTGCGCGGGCGCTCCCGACGGATCGGTTCCTCCTCCCTGCGCAGGCGCTCCCGCCGGATGGGTTCCTCCTCCCTGCGCAGGCGCTCCTGGCGGATGGGTTCCCCCTCCCTGCGCATACGCTCCTGGCGGATGGGTTCCTCCTCCCTGTGCGGGCGGCCCTCTCTCCTATCCTCCAGCTCGGGCTCTGCGTAACGGCCTCTGGGGCGGCGGCGTCCTCCTGGCAGCTCCTCTTCGCCATACGCCCCCAGCGGGCGGGCCGCCTTGGCAGCCTCCCCTTCATTGGCGCGCTTTCCCACAACTGTCCGCCTCATCCTGGGACGCGGCTCTTCTTCACCGCTCCAGGTCTCCTGTCCGCTGGCCCATTCTCCCGGCTCCTCACCCGGCTGCGCTTCATCAGCGAACTCATCCTCGGCTCCATAATCCTCTCCAAACTGGTCAATATATTCTGCCGCATCTGCGATCCGGTAATCTTCCTCATCAGCCCCCTCATTCTCCCACTGTTCCGGGTCCGTCTGCACTTCGATATCCTCTCCGTAATCCGGGGTCTTCCGTTCGTCCATGCACTTTCCTCCTTTATAATCAATTTATTCTACCTGTTTTGCGGGAGGAATTCAAGGCAAACCCCTTCATTTTCCCAAATTTCATAAAATCGTAAGATGCCGGATGCCAAACTGCCGCCTCTTCTCTGCAAACAAGAAGGGCGCGCCAGAGAACCCTTTCCGGTTCCGGCACACCCTGCCCCATCATGTTTTCTGCACGCCGGGCAAGGGGCAAGCCCCCTTTGTACACCGGCGCTAACGTCTCCCTAAAATCAGAATAATTTCTCCGGATACACGCCTGCCGCGATCAGCTCCTGGAACGCCTTCACCACGTCAGCCTTGTCCTCCTTGTAGGTGACGCCGAACCAGCGGTCGCGGCTCTCAAGAATCTTCACCTTCACCTCGCCCCTCTTCAGCATGTCGCCGATGATGGTGGGCAGCAGGTATTCGCTCTTGATGTCGCCCTCCGGGAGCTCCTCCAAAAATTTGACAAACCCCTTCTCCAGATAGCCCAGGAAATCCGGCGTCATGCCCCACATATTCATGGATACCCGGCTTGCCATGTCAATCCAGCGGATGCTGCCGTCCTCCTGGCGCACGCCAGCCTTCCCGTCAATCTTCTCAATATTGTGCGTCTCCTGGATATCCAGCAGGTTGTCGTCCTGATCTCCGACACAGACCCCCCTTGTCACCGCACCGTTGTCGCTGAGCGTATTCCCGAGAATGAATCCGGCCATGCAGAAATGGAAGCAGTCTGTCTTGTGCTCCGGCATCTGCAGCAGATAGTCATGGAGCTTGACGAAAGCTTCCTTCCCGTAGTAATCGTCCGCATTGATCACCGCGAAGGGCTCTTTGATGATGTCCCTGCAGGCCAGCACCGCCTGCCCGGTGCCCCATGGCTTCGTGCGGCCCTCCGGCCTCACAAACCCTTCCGGCAGGTCGTCAAGCTCCTGGTAAGCGTAGGCCACATCTGCGATCTTCTCCATCCGGTTGCCGATGATCTCCCGGAAATCCTTGTCCAGATCCTTGCGGATGATAAATACAATGCGGTCAAATCCGGCATCCAGGGCATCCTTCACCGAGTAGTCCATAATGATCTCGCCGTTCGGCCCCACCGGCTCCAGCTGCTTGATCCCTCCTCCGAAGCGGCTTCCGATCCCCGCCGCCATAATTGCAAGTGTTGTCTTCATAATTGTATAACCCTCCAAAACTTTTCTTATTAGAAATCATATCAAATTTGGGGAGAATATACAATAACTTCTGATAAGACGAGCTCTTACTCACAAATTTTACAACGCGTACTCACGCAAAAAGCCGGTTCAATATAAACAGCCGCGCAAGCAGAACTGCCCGATGGGCAGGGAATACCTGTACTGCGGTTCACCGGTGATATTGTTGTAGAATATAGCCGTTAAGCCCCATCTTTCTGCGCCCCTATTGTAGGGGCTGTACCGGAAAGTGAAATATGCTATTTCCTCCAGCTAGTTTGACAGCGTTTCAAAAAAAAGAAAGGCTTCCGGCAACGGAAACCTTTCTTCACTCATCATATTCTTCTTCAGCTATCACGCATCACAGCCTTACACCAGCTCGATAATAACCTCCATCGCCGCGTCGCCCTTCCTCTGGCCGACCTTCACGATTCTCGTGTAGCCGCCCTTGCGGTCTGCGTACTTGGGAGCGATCTCTGTAAACAGCTTATCTACCAGATCCACCTGCTTCGTGTTCTTCTTTCTGCCTGCATTCTTCGCGGGAACCTCTTTCACCGGGTAGAGAACCTTCAGCATCTGCCTCCTGGCATGGAGCCTGGACGGCTGATCCTTCTTGATCGTCTTCTCCACCTCGTCGTAAACGGTCTTCTTCTTGCCGTCCACAACCTCCTTCACACGCTTGCCGTTGGCGTCCTTGCGGGCCACCTTCGCGGTCACGGTTACGGTGTCAAAGTTATCCTTCTCGCGCACTGCCATTGCGATCAGGCCCTCCGCAATCTTGCGGATCTCCTTCGCCTTAGCCTCGGTTGTTACAATTTTGCCCCTGTACAACAGGGCGGTTACCTGGTTCCTCAGCAGTGCCTTCCTCTGTGCGGAAGTCCTGCCAAGCTTTCTATATCCTGCCATCTTGTTATTCCTCCATTTGTGGAACGCTCATGCCACGCTCTTCGGGCTTACTGGCAAGGCGCTTATTCTCCATAAATTGTTATCAGTTCTCGTCGCTGGGATGCAGCTGCAGACCCAGCTCCTTCAGTTTTGCCAAAACTTCCTCCAGCGATTTGCGTCCCAGGTTGCGGACTTTCATCATATCCTCCGGGGTCCGGTTGCACAGCTCCTCCACCGTGTTGATGCCAGCTCTCTTGAGGCAGTTGTAGGAGCGCACGGAAAGCTCCAGCTCGTCGATATTCATCTCCAGAACCTTCTCTTTCTCGTTGTCCTCCTTCTCGATCATAACCTCCGCCGTCTTGGCATTCTCGGAGAGATCGATAAACAGGCTCAGATGCTCGCTGAGCACCTTCGCCGCCAGGCTTACCGCCTCGTCCGGAGCCAGCGTCCCGTTGGTAAACACATCCAGAGTCAGCTTGTCATAGTCCGTAATCTGGCCCACACGCGTATTCTCCACAGTCAGGTTGACACGCTCCACCGGCGTATAGATAGAATCTACCGCAATCACCCCGATTGCCATGTCCTCCGTCTTGTTCTTATCCGCGCTCACATAGCCCCTGCCCTTGGTGATGGTCAGCTCCATGTACAGCTTGCAGTCCGCGCCGCCGCTCAAGGTGGCGATAACCTGATCCTTGTTGACAATGTCGATGTCCTGGTCAACCTGGATATCGGCAGCCGTCACAATGCCCTCGCCCTCAAACTCAATGTATGCCTTCTTGGGCTCGTTGGACTCGCTGGCATTCTTGATGGCCAAACTCTTGATATTCATGATGATCTCAGTCACATCTTCCTTGACGCCCGGGATCGAGCTGAACTCATGGAGAACGCCGTCGATCTTCACCTGGCTGACGGCGCAGCCGGGCAGCGAGGACAGCATAATCCTCCTCAGAGAGTTCCCCAAAGTCGTGCCATATCCCCTCTCGAGAGGTTCTACCACAAATCTTCCGTATTTCTTATCTTCTGAAATTTCAGCGATTTCAATTTTAGGTTTGTTAAAATCGAACATTTCAAAGCCCCTCCTTATTCTATGGGTGATCGATATTTGAGGGTGTCATATTCCGCCTAACAGCCGTCAGCAGCGATTATTTGGAATACAACTCGACGATAAGCATTTCGTTTACGGGCACGTCAATGGCCTCTCTTGCAGGAAGCTCTTTGATCTCACCTTTCAGGTTCTCCTGGTCTACTGTCAGCCACTCCGGCACGAGACGGCCGCCGGTCACCTCCAGGATATCCTTATATCTCTGGGAATCCTTGCTCTTCTCTCTGATCTCAATCACATCCCCAGCCTTGGTCAGGTAGGACGGGATATTTACGCATTTGCCGTTCACCAGCACATGCTTATGTCCGACAATCTGTCTTGCCTCTCTTCTGGTCCTGGCAAAGCCCATGCGGAAAATAACATTGTCCAGCCTGGACTCCAGCATCACCATCAGGTTCTCACCGGTCTGGCCCTTCATGCGGTCGGCCTTCTTATAATAGTTGCGGAAAGGCTTCTCCAGGACGCCGTAGATGAATTTAGCCTTCTGCTTCTCGCGGAGCTGCAGGGCATACTCACTCATCTTCTTGCCGGCCCTTGCGGACTGGCGGTTGGACTTCTTATCTATTCCCAGGTAAATCGGATCCATTCCCAGGGATCTGCATCTTTTCAGAACGGGTACTCTATTAACTGCCATTGTCTCCTATACCTCCTAATTAAACTCTTCTGCGTTTGGGCGGACGGCATCCGTTGTGGGGAACCGGTGTCACGTCCTTGATGCTTGTAACCTCCAGACCGCATGCCTGAAGCGCGCGGATTGCTGCCTCACGCCCGGATCCGGGTCCTTTCACCATGACGTCTACCGTCTTCAGGCCGTGCACAAGAGCTGCCTTTGTGGCTGTCTCTGCCGCCATCTGAGCTGCATAAGGGGTAGATTTCCTTGAACCTCTAAAACCAAGACCACCGGCACTTGCCCAGGACAACGCATTTCCCTCGGCATCGGTCAAAGTAACAATGGTATTGTTAAAGGAAGACTGAATATGTGCCTGTCCACGTTCAACGTTTTTCTTAACGCGCTTTTTTGTCACTTTTTTTGTAACTTTTTTAGCCATTTTCTAAACTAACCTACACTTTCCTATACTTTTATTCTAAACAACCGGTTACGCTCTATCGTTATTTCTTCTTATTAGCAACAGTTCTCTTCGGGCCCTTCCTTGTCCTCGCGTTTGTCTTCGTGTTCTGTCCGCGAACCGGCAGTCCCTTTCTGTGACGGATCCCTCTGTAGCATCCGATCTCCTGCAGTCTCTTGATGTTCATGGCCACTTCTCTTCTCAAGTCTCCTTCTACCATGTACTTCTCATCAATGATTGCGCTCATTCTCTTAACTTCGTCGTCGGTCAGATCCCTGACGCGGGTATCCGGATTCACCTTCGCCTCCTCCAGAATCTTGTTGGAGCTTACTCTTCCGATACCGTAGATATAAGTCAGTCCGATCTCTACACGTTTCTCTCTTGGTAAGTCTACACCAGCAATACGAGCCATTATGATTATTCCTCCATTTTCTAAGCCATAGCCGGCACGCAGCTCACTGTTTGCGGGACAGTGCCTGAAATGTTGTGCGCCCTTCCATCGCTCCGCATCATATTGTTCCTAATTGAGGCACTTCAGATCCAAGCGCCCAACCGGATAAAAATCCGGTCTTTCCGATACTATACTTCTCGGTATTAAGCAATATCCTCGGGAATAATCTTCAGCGGGGATGCTAACTCCCGCATTGTCTGCACAGCGATATACAGACGTGAATGCTATTCCTTCATAAGATAGTCAGTATGACAACGCCTCCTGGCGCGTCCTACCGCAGCCGCATAATTGTGAGCCAGAAAATCATCCCGGTACTTGGATTATCCCTGCCTCTGTTTGTGTTTTGGATTTTCGCAAATTACTCTGATACTGCCCTTCCTCTTGATGATCTTACACTTCTCGCAGATAGGCTTAACAGAAGATCTGACTTTCATGGAAAACCCTCCTTTCCTCTCTTCGGACAAAAATGTCCGAATAATATTTTAGCAAACCCTTCCTGCTTTTGCAAGAACTATTTTTATTTTTTTCTCCCAAAAACCGGCTGGTACGCAGGCGGCGAAGGAGCCTTGTGCCTCAGCCCTGGCACAAAAGCGGGCGGCACAAAGCCGCCCTGTCTCATCTGCCCTATCCGATTGTCTGCCTTCCGCCCGGCTTTACTTATCTCTCCAGATGATCCTGCCCTTGGACAGGTCGTAGGGGGAGAGCTCGATGGTCACCTTATCCCCCGGAAGGATACGGATAAAGTTCATCCGCAGCTTACCGCTGATATGTGCCAGCACCTTGTGCCCATTCTCCAGCTCCACCTGGAACATCGCGTTCGGCAGCTTCTCCACTACAGTACCTTCAATTTCGATTACATCAGCCTTCGACATGTTCTGACCTCCATATTTTCATTACTCTCTTGATATCTTCGTCCGTCCACGCTTTCCCTTCTGCCTGCTTCTCCAGAAGCAGGCCGGGAATGCCGGCCTTCTTCGCCACATGCATGGCCTTCTTCTTCTTGGGCTTTGCCGTCGTCTTCAGCCTGCCGTCGCACACATACACGTAGGGTCCTTCCTGTCCCACAACAATGTACAGGCAGCCCTTGTCGTGCCCGGCCCTGGACTCCACAAGCATTCCTCGTTCAAGCTCCATACAACGCCTCCGTCATGCCCCCGCTCCCGTGAGCGTCAAAATCTCTGGCTCTCCGTCGGTGATCAGCACTGTATTCTCATAGTGGGCTGACAGCGAACCGTCCTCCGTGACCACCGTCCAGTCGTCGTCCAGCCAGCACACCTTCCACGTCCCCGCATTGATCATCGGTTCTATGGCCAGGGTCATCCCGGCAGCCAGGCGAAGCCCTCTCCTTCTCTGGGCATAATTGGGAATCTGTGGATCCTCGTGGAGATGCGTCCCGATCCCGTGTCCCACCAGATCCCGCACAACCCCGTAGCCGAAGCTCTCCGCATAGGCCCCGATCGCCGCAGATATCTCATGGAGATGATTCCCGGCCTTGGCGTATTTTAATCCCTCAAAGAAGCTCTGCCTGGTCACCTCGATAAGCTTCCTGGCCTCCTCGCTCCCTGTGCCTCCCACAATATGGCTCCGCGCCGCGTCGGCATGGTATCCCTGATAGATCAGGCCCGCGTCCAGGCTCACGATATCCCCTTCCTTGACAATATGCTCTCTGGAAGGGATCCCGTGGACCACCTCGTCGTTGACGGACACGCAGATGGATGCCGGATAGCCATTGTAATTCAGAAAGGAAGGGATACACCCGAAGCTGCGGATCACATCCTCCCCGATCTTGTTGATCTCCCAGGTGGACATTCCCGGCCTCAGCGCCTTCTCCATCTCTTTGTGAGTAATTTCCAGAAGCCTTCCGGCCTCCCTCATCAGTTCAATTTCCCGGCTTGATTTGATCGATACTGGCATGTCTCTTTATTCTCCCAAAATCCTGCAGATCGCCGCAAAGACTTCCTCCATATCCTTCGTCCCGTCTACCTCCACCAGCACGTTCTGCTTCGTGTAGTAGTCGATCAGCGGCTGTGTCTGCTCGTGGTATACCGCCAGACGCTTCTTCACCGTCTCCGGCTTGTCGTCGTCCCGAAGGATGAGCTTGGCCCCGCACCTATCGCAGATGCCCTCTGTCTTCGGCGGTATATGTACGATATGGTAGGTTGCGCCGCAGGACACGCAGGCTCTTCTGCCAGACATGCGGGTGACAATGTTCTCGTCCGGCACTTCCACGTTGATGGCGTAGCCAACCTTGGAACCCATCTTCTCGAGGGCTGCGTCCAGTGCTTCCGCCTGGGGAATGGTGCGCGGGAAACCGTCCAGCACGTAGCCCTTCGCGCAGTCATCCTGCGCCACCCGGTCTACCACCAGGTCTACCACCAGCTCATCCGGCACGAGCAGTCCCTGATCCATATAAGTCTTGGCCTTCTTGCCCAGCTCTGTCCCGTTCTTGATGTTCGCGCGGAAGATGTCTCCCGTGGAAATATGGGGAATCCCATACTTATCAGAGATCATCTTAGCCTGGGTTCCCTTGCCAGCCCCCGGTGCTCCTAACATAATTATCTTCATGTGCATATCCTCCCAATAGATAATATCGTTTTTCCACTAATGATTATACATGATCTGGTTGTTTTTCGGAATACCTATCTTCAACTTTCCGCCTGCCAAAACAGGGAAGGCTGTCCTGCCTCCCCTGTGTTGTTTGCCGTCAGCCAAAAATAGACTTTCTGCTTGTATAATAATACTCCGGTACGCTGGATTCGATCTGCTTGAGCGTCTCCAGGATGACACCGACAATGATGATGACGGATGTCCCGCCAAAGGAGACGGACGCGCCGAACAGCCCCTGGAAAATGAACGGAATAATCGCCACGATGACTAAGCCTGCAGCCCCCACAAAGATAATGTAGTTGAGGATGCCCGTCAGATAGTCTGTCGTTGGCTTGCCAGGCCGTATGCCCGGCACAAATCCGCCCTGTTTCTTAATATTGTCCGTCACCTCAATCGGGTTGAAGGTGATGGACGTATAGAAATATGCAAAGAAAATCACAAGCGCGATATAGATCAGAAGGCCGATGCTGTACAGCGGCTCGCTGATGACAAACCAGTTTGAGGAGCTCAAAGTCCTCAAAATATGGCCGCCGATCCCGTCTCCCCCGTCTGTGCCGATAAAGCTGGCGATAATGCCTGGCGTCTGCATCAGGGAGGATGCAAAGATCACCGGGATAACGCCTGCCGTGTTGACACGCAGCGGGATGTGGGATGCCTGTCCGCCCACCATCTTGCGCCCCTGTACCTTCTTGGAATACTGCACAGGAATCTTCCTGACGCCGCCCTGCAGGAACACTACTAGGACGATCACTGCCAGGACGACCGCAATGATGATCACCGCAGCCAGCACGCCCATGGGAACACTCTTTCCAAATACAAACTGGTGGAACAGGTTGCTGAAATCATTCGGCACTGTGGAGAGGATGTTGATCAGCAGGACGATGGAAATACCGTTGCCGATTCCCCTCTCTGTGATCCGCTCGCCAATCCACATCAGGAAGGTGGATCCTGCGATGAACGCTGCCACCACCACCACGCTGTTGACAAAATTGTACTCCTCCAGCAGCCCTCTCCCGCCGAAGCCGATGGTCATGGCCGCGCCCTCCACCAGCGCCAGGCCGACTGTCGCGTACCTGGTAATCTGGTTGATCTTCTTCCTTCCGTCCTCATCCTTATGCATTTCCTCCAGCTTCGGGATCGCAATCGTCAGCAGCTGGACGATAATGGATGCGGTGATATACGGGCTGATATTCAGCGCGAATATGGACATCTGGGTGAAGGAGCCGCCAGTGAACACGTCAAAAAAGCTGAACACGTCACTGGCCTGGCCCGCAAACCATGCCTGGAAATACTCCCTGTTGACACCGGGTACCGGGATCTGGCTTCCGATTCGGATTACAATCAGCATCAGGAAGGTAAAGAACAGCTTCTGCCGGATCTCCTTGATCTTCCATGCATTCTGAAGTGTCTTAAGCATTAGATCACCTCTGCTTTTCCACCTGCAGCTTCAATCTTTGCAACTGCCCCCGCGCTGAAAGCATTTGCCTGAACTGTAAGCTTTTTGGTTAATTCTCCATTTCCAAGAATTTTCACACCATCTCTGGGATTCTTGACAATGCCTGCCTCGATCAACGTCTCCACCGATACAACAGCATCGTTATCAAATCTCTCGAGCACGCTTACATTAATACCCACAATCTCCAGTGTATTCCTGTTCGTAAAGCCTCTCTTGGGAATACGCCTGTACAGCGGCATCTGTCCACCTTCAAACCCTGGCCTCTTGCCGCCGCCGGAACGCGCTTTCTGTCCCTTATGGCCCTTGCCGGCGGTCTTGCCGCTCCCCGAGCCGTGTCCACGTCCTCTTCTGAAATTATCACTGTGTTTGGAGCCTTCTGCAGGTCTCAATGTTGATAAATCCATTGTGACACCTCCTTATCTGAATTACGAATAAACTTAAATCTCCTCTACCTTGACCAGATGCCTAACCCTCTGGATCATGCCCTTCGTGGCATCATTGTTCGGCAGTTCAACGGTAGCATGCATTTTCCGCAGTCCCAGTGCGGCCACCGTTGCCCTCTGCTTCGGAATCGCCCCAATGGGAGACTTCACTAATGTGATTCTTAACTTATCTGCCATTTCTCGCTCATCCTCCTTAGCCTAAAAGCTCTTCCACCGATTTTCCGCGGAGCCTTGCCACTTCTTCCGGTGTCTTGAGCTGGCGCAGTCCCTCGATCGTGGCGAGCACGACGTTCTGCTTGTTGTTGGAACCCAGGGATTTTGTACGGATGTTCTTGATCCCCGCAAGCTCGATCACGGCACGCGCCGGGCCGCCGGCGATGATACCGGTACCTTCCGGAGCTCTCTTAAGCAGCACGGAAGCGCTGCCGAACTTTCCGATAAAATCATGGGTGATACTGCTGTTATCGTCCATTGCCACCGTCACCAGCTTCTTGGCGGCATCCTCTTTGCCTTTGCGGATAGCTTCCGGGATCTCGGCAGCCTTCCCAAGTCCGGCGCCTACATGTCCCTGGCCGTCACCTACTACAACCAGCGCAGTGAAGCGGAAGTTACGACCACCTTTTACGACCTTTGTTACACGCTTGATTGACACTACTTTGTCCTGTAATTCCAGCTGGCTAGCATCAATAATTTCATGTCTCATGTGTTCTCTCCTCCTTCACTTAGAATTTCAGCCCGGCTTCGCGCGCCGCATCTGCCAGAGCTTTGACTTTGCCCTGATAGATAAAACCGCCTCTGTCAAATACGACCTCTGTGATCCCCTTCTCCAGGGCTCTCTTGGCGATAACTGTTCCCAGGTATGCAGCAGCGTCCACATTGTTGGTCTTCTCCAGCTCTGCCTTTACTTCCTTCTGGAGAGTAGATGCAGACACAAGGGTATTTCCAACTGTATCGTCGATAATCTGAGCATACATATGATTGTTGCTTCTAAATACAGCCAGACGCGGTCTCTCCGCAGTGCCGCTGAACCGGTTGCGCAGTCTTCTATGCTTATTTGCGCGGACTTCCGCTCTTGATTCCTTACTAACCATCTTCACACTCTCCTTATTTATTTCTTACCGGTCTTACCAACCTTGCGTCTGATTACCTCATCCGCATACTTGATTCCCTTGCCCTTATAAGGCTCCGGTCTTCTCTTGTCTCTGATCTCCGCGGCATACTGTCCGACCTTCTCCTTGTCAATGCCCTTGACAATGATCTTGTTCTGCCCTTCCACAACCGCCTCTACCCCTTCCGGGTCAATCATCTCAACCGGGTGGGAGTATCCGAGGTTCAGCGTCAGCGTCTTGCCGGACTTGGCAGCCCTGTAGCCGACACCGTTTACCTCCAGAACCTTCTCATAGCCTTTCTCAACGCCCACAACCATGTTGTTGATCAGAGTTCTGGTTAATCCGTGCAAAGATTTCATCTTCTTCAGATCGTTGGGCCTGCTTACGATCACATGGCCATCCTCGATCTTAATTTCCATTTCCTCCGGTAAAACTCTCTCAAGGGTTCCCTTGGGGCCCTTTACCGTCACTTTGTTATTTTCTGCAATCTCGACAGTTACGCCTGCCGGGATAGCGATTGGCATTCTTCCTATACGTGACATGCCCGTACCTCCTTACTTATATTTTCAGGGCTGTGCCCTGTTTTCAGTTATTGCTCTGCGACTTTCGCACTAAGCTCTGTCTTCGCCTTCGGCTCGCCACTCGCTAAGACAGGTGTGTTCGCTCAACTACGGCTCGATCTTCGCTTTCGCTCGTTCTCGCCTAGGTTCGCGAACGACTTTCGCACTAAGCTCTGTCTTCGCCTTCGGCTCGCCACTCGCTAAGTGCTCAATGTCACCACACGAATGCGAGGACTTCGCCGCCTACGCCGAGTTCTCTTGCCTTCTTGTCGGTTACGACGCCCTTGTTTGTGGAAATGATAGCGATTCCAAGGCCGCCGAGCACCTTCGGCAGATCCTCCTTGCCTGCATATACGCGCAGGCCGGGCTTGGAGATTCTCTTAAGGCCTGTGATGATCTTCTCATTCTTGTCCTTCCCGTATTTCAGGGTTACATGGATGGTGCGGACAGTTCCGTCCTCTACCAGGTCATATTTCTTAATATATCCTTCGTCTACCAGGATGTTTGCAATTGCAATCTTCATCTTGGATGCCGGAATATCTACGGTGTCATGTTTTGCAGTGTTGGCGTTACGGATTCTTGTAAGCATATCTGCAATCGGATCACTGGTCATCATGATGATTCTGCCTCCTTTTCTTCTTCAAATCTGCTATGGGCAACCGCTATTACCAGCTTGCCTTCTTTACTCCCGGGATCTGTCCTTTGTAAGCCAGCTCACGGAAGCAGATTCTGCAGATTCCGTATTTTCTCAGGTATGCATGTGGACGGCCACAGATTCTGCAGCGTGTGTACTCTCTGGTAGAGAACTTTGCCGGACGCTGCTGTTTTAATTTCATTGCTGTTTTAGCCATGAATGTTCCTCCTTTTATTTTGCAAACGGCATGTTGAACAACGTCAGTAACTCCCGAGCCTCTTCATCTGTCTTGGCAGTCGTAACAAAGATGATGTCCATACCTCTTACCTTGTCGACTTTGTCGTACTCAATCTCGGGGAAAATCAGCTGCTCCTTGATTCCAAGTGCATAGTTGCCTCTCCCGTCAAATGCGTTGGGGTTCACCCCTCTGAAGTCACGCACGCGGGGCAGCGCCAGGTTGATCAGGCGGTCTGCGAACTCGTACATCTTCTCGCCGCGAAGTGTAACCTTGCAGCCGATGGCCATTCCCTCTCTGATCTTGAAGTTAGCGATGGACTTCTTTGCCTTGGTAAGCACCGGCTTCTGTCCTGTGATCGTCTCCATATCCTTCATCGCGGAGTCCAGAATCTTGGCGTTTTCCTTCGCCTCGCCAACACCCATGTTGACGACGATCTTGTCAAGCTTCGGCACTTCCATGATGTTCTTGTATCCGAACTTCTTCATCATAGCATCTACGATTTCGTTCTTGTATGTGTCTCTTAATCTACTCAACTTCTGCGACCTCCTCTCTCAAATTACTTGTCGATGACTTCACCGGTTGTCTTTGCGATGCGAACCTTCTTGTCACCGTCGATTTTGTAGCCGATTCTGGTCACCTTGCCGTTGTGGACATACATGACGTTAGACGCCTCGATCGGGCTCTCCTGGTGTACAATCCCGCCGTTCTGGTTGGATACGCTGGGCTTCGTGTGCTTTGTCACCATGTTGATGCCTTCCACGATCACCGTATTGTTCTTGGCGTTCACGGCCAGGACCTTGCCCTCTTTGTCTTTATCTTTGCCGGCGATTACCCTGACGGTGTCGCCTTTCTTAATCTTCATAGCGGACATTTCGGCACCTCCTTATAATACTTCCGGAGCCAGGGATACGATCTTCATAAACTGCTTCTCACGAAGCTCTCTGGCTACCGGCCCAAAGATACGGGTTCCTCTGGGGGTCTTGTCATCTTTGATGATGACAGCTGCGTTTTCGTCAAATTTAATATAAGAACCGTCTTTCCGACGTGCGCCTTTTACCGTACGTACAACGACTGCCTTTACCACATCGCCCTTTTTGACAACGCCGCCGGGTGTTGCATCCTTGACGCTGGCAACGATGATGTCGCCGATATTTGCGTACCTTCTTGTAGATCCGCCCATGACACGGATGCACAGCAGTTCCTTCGCACCGGTGTTATCAGCAACCTTCAGTCTTGTTTCCTGTTGAATCATGCGGATTTACCTCCTTCACAAATTATATGCCCAGAGCAGGGACGCTCTGCCTTATTTCACTTTCTCTACAATCTCCACCAGTCCCCATCTCTTGTCCTTGGACAGAGGCCTGGTCTCCATAACCTTCACCGTGTCTCCGATGCTGCACTCGTTCTTCTCGTCATGGGCCTTCAGTTTGTAGGTTCTCTTAACGATCTTATTGTAAAGTGGGTGCTTCACATGGTCTTCTACAGCTACGACAATGGTTTTATCCATTTTATTGCTAACGACTTTGCCGGTACGTGTCTTCCTCAGATTTCTTTCCACGATACTCTAATCTCCTTTCTTTTAGTCTTTCCACGCCTCCGGGCATGTCATATCCCGGCATGCGCGTAAGCTGAAAGATTTTATTCCCCTGCGGGTATCTTACTGCGCAACCTTCGTCTTCTCGGTGATGACGGTCTGGATTCTGGCGATCGTCTTGCGCACCTCTCTGATCCGGCTTGTGTTGTCAAGCTGGTTGGTTGCGTTCTGGAATCTCAAATTGAAAAGCTCCTTCTTAGCAGCTACTAATTCTTCACTCAGTTCTGCAGCTGATTTCTTCCTTAAATCTTCTACATACTTATTAATTTTCACTGTTATCACCGCCTTCTAATTCTGCGCGAGAAACGACTTTGCATTTAACCGGAAGCTTGTGGGTTGCAAGACGAAGAGCTTCCTTTGCTGTTTCTTCGGGGACGCCGGAAATCTCGAACATAACACGTCCGGGCTTAACTACTGCTACCCAGTACTCCAGTGTTCCTTTACCGGAACCCATACGTGTCTCTGCAGGTTTCGTGGTTACAGGTTTATCCGGGAAAATCTTTATCCATACCTTACCGCCACGCTTGATGTAACGGGTCATGGCGATACGGGCTGCTTCAATCTGGTTGGATTTGATCCATGCGGGCTCCAAAGCGACGATTCCGTACTCTCCGTTGGAAATGGTATTGCCTCTCAGGGCCTTGCCTTTCATCGAACCGCGGAACTGTTTACGGCGCTTTACTCTCTTCGGCATTAACATTATTTATCGCTCCCTTCCTTTGATGCTTTAGTGGGAAGAACTTCGCCTTTGTAGATCCATACCTTTACGCCGATCTTGCCGTAGGTGGTATCTGCCTCAGCAAAGCCATAGTCAATATCTGCTCTTAAGGTCTGCAGCGGGATAGTTCCCTCGCTGTAGAACTCGGTGCGGGCCATATCTGCGCCGCCAAGACGTCCGGAGCAGGAAGCCTTGATTCCCTTTGCGCCCGCCTTCATCGTCCTGCCCATGCTGGACTTCATCGCGCGGCGGAAGGATACACGGTTCTCAAGCTGCAAGGCAATGTTCTCAGCCACAAGCTGTGCCTCTCTGTCGGGTCTCTTGATCTCCTTGATATCGACAATCAGCTTCTTGTCTGTATATTTTGCAAGCTCACCCTTTACCTTCTCGATCTCGGCGCCGCCCTTGCCGATTACAAGGCCCGGCTTCGCGGTATAGATGATGATCTTGACTTTGTCGGACGCTCTCTCGATCTCAATTCTGGAAACGCCCGCGCTGTATAATCTCTTCTTCAGAAATTTTCTGATATTGTAGTCTTCCACTAAGCAGTCTGCGAAGTCGCCTTCTGCATACCACTTGGAATCCCAGTCTTTTATAATACCGACTCTTAAGCCATGCGGATTAACTTTCTGTCCCATGATTGCCCTCCTTATCTCTCATTGAGTACGACCGTGATATGGCTCATTCTCTTCTCGATCCTGTAAGCCCTGCCCTGGGCACGCGGTCTGATTCTCTTCATTGTAGGTCCCTTGTTTGCGTAGCACTCTTCAACGTAAAGCTTGTTTACATCCATTCCGTTGTTGTTCTCCGCATTCGCAATCGCAGACTCCAATAATTTCTTTATGATACTAGAAGCATATCTTGGGCTGTAAGTTAAAATACCAAGTGCTGTCTGTACATCCTTTCCTCTGATGGCATCCAAAACGAAGCATGCTTTCTGGACAGATACTCTGGCGTATGACAGCTTTGCCGACGGCCTTGCGTCCTTGTTCGCATTTCTCTCTCTCTTTATCTGGGATCTATGTCCTTTCGCCATTTGGATGAACCTCCTTTCAAATATTGTCTCTATTAACGTACCTTGGATTTCTTCTCGTCTTTTCCATGGCCCCTGTAGGTCCTGGTTACAACGAACTCGCCGAGCTTGTGTCCTACCATGTCCTCTGTGATATATACCGGAACATGCTTTCTTCCGTCGTGGACAGCGATCGTATGTCCTACGAACTGCGGGAAGATCGTGGAGCGACGAGACCAAGTCTTGATTACCTGTTTATCTCCGGATGCATTGGATGCTTCAATCTTCTTCAGCAGGCTTGCATCTGCAAACGGTCCCTTCTTAAGTGAACGTGCCATTGATATACCTCCTTATTTGATCGTTTTACCGTCTCTTCTTCTAACGATTAACTTGTTGGACTGCTTGTTCTTCTTTCTCGTCTTCAGGCCAAGAGCAGGCTTGCCCCAAGGTGTGCACGGGCCGGGACGTCCGATGCCGGTCTTGCCCTCGCCGCCGCCGTGCGGATGGTCGTTCGGGTTCATAACGGAACCGCGCACTGTCGGGCGGATACCCATGTGACGCTTCCGTCCAGCCTTGCCTACGTTAATCAGATTGTGCTCGCCGTTTCCAACAACGCCGATGGAAGCACGGCAATTCAGAGGTACCATTCTCATCTCTCCGGAAGGAAGACGAAGCGTTGCGTATTTTCCTTCCTTAGCCATCAGCTGCGCCCCGTTGCCTGCGGAACGGACAAGCTGTCCGCCTCTTCCGGGATGAAGCTCGATGTTGTGGATCTGTGCGCCGACCGGGATCTCGGACAGCGGCAGGCAGTTGCCTACGCGAACCTCCGCCTCCGGGCCGTTCATAACCTTCATGCCCACCTCAAGTCCGGCGGGAGCAAGGATATAAGCCTTCTCGCCGTCCTCGTAGCAGATAAGGGCGATGTTGGCGCTTCTGTTCGGATCGTACTCGATGCCGATTACATTTGCGTGGATGCCATCTTTTCTTCTCTTGAAGTCGATGATTCTGTATTTTCTTCTGGATCCGCCTCCGCGGTGTCTCACTGTAATTTTACCCTGATTGTTACGGCCGGAATTCTTATTTAAAGAAACTACAAGGGATTTCTCCGGTGTTTTCTTGGTGATCTCGGAAAAATCAGAACCGGTCATATGTCTTCTGGAAGGTGTATATGGGCCATAATTCTTAATTCCCATTACTGTCACTCCTTTCAATTCTCTCTATTTCGTATCACGCTTGTATGCGTATAGGTTGGGGGCTTAAGCTCTGCCTTCGCCTTTAGCTCGGCAATCGCCTGGTCTTTTATGGGATGTTCACTTAACCAAATTCGAGCTGCGCCTGCGGCTTGCTCTCATTCGGCAACACCGCGGTCACTAGACTCGCTGCTTCGCCTTGCTCATCGCTCGCCAAGTGTCCGGGTGGGCTTTCGCACTATACTCAGCTACGCTTCGTCAAGTGCTCAATGCCAGGTTCGTGAACGGCGTTCTCACTAAGCTCTGCCTTCGCCTTCGGCTCGGCAATCGCTAAGTGATCACAGCCCCTCGAAGATTTCGATGTCGGCGCTGTCAGCGGTAAGCTGCACAATCGCTTTCTTTGTCTTTGCTGTCTTGCCGAAGGTCATGCCGCGTCTCTTTGTCTTGCCGTCCAGGTTCATCGTGTTGACACTCTTCACCTTGGCGCCCGCGAACATTTTCTCAACGGCTTCTTTGATCATGGTTTTATTTGCTTCCGGATGAACCAGGAAGGTATATTTCTTCTCGCCCATGCCGGCCATGCTCTTCTCGGTGATTACCGGTTTGAGGATGACATCGTAGTACTGAATGTTTGCCATTATGCGTACCCCTCCTCGATCTTTTCAACCGCTGCCTTGGTAGCGATTACGGTGTTGTATTTCATAACGTCGTAGGTATTGATCGTGTTGATAAATGTGGTCTTTACGCCGGGGATGTTCCTTGCGGAGAGAACCACCTT
Source organism: uncultured Lachnospiraceae bacterium (assembly GCA_944381745.1). Taxonomy (GTDB): domain Bacteria; phylum Bacillota; class Clostridia; order Lachnospirales; family Lachnospiraceae; genus JAGTTR01. The sequence continues at coordinate 20,024 of CALWMI010000010.1, forward strand.
CTCATCGTTCTCATTCAGCACGACGAGAGCTTTGCTGACCTTGAAGCCATCCAGCACTGCCTGGAACTTCTTTGTCTTGATCTCGTCAAATTTCAGCTCGTCGAGCACGATGAACTTGTTGCCCTGAACCCTGGAAGTGAGGGCGGATTTCAGCGCCAGTCTTCTCTCCTTCTTGTTCAGCTTGATTGTGTAATTTCTCGGTGTGGGTGCGAATACAACGCCGCCGCCCGTCCACTGGGGAGCTCTCGTGGATCCCTGCCTTGCATGGCCGGTTCCCTTCTGCCTCCACGGTTTTCTTCCGCCGCCGGATACCTCAGAACGGGTCTTAGCCTTCTGCGTTCCCTGACGGTTATTTGCCAGCTGGCTTACAACGGCCATGTGTACCAGGTGCTCATTTACTTCCACACCAAACACGGCATCGTTTAACTCCATTGTGCCAACTTCTTTGCCTTCCATATTGTAAACAGATACATTTGCCATCTGTGTCTTCCTCCTTTCCTGCTAACCGCTTACTTGCCGGCCTTTACAGTCTCTTTGATCGTGACCAGAGACTTCTTCGGGCCCGGTACAGAACCTTTCACGAGGATGAGGTTCTTGTCTGCATCTACTCTCACCACTTCCAAATTCTGGATCGTGATCTTCTTGCAGCCCATGTGTCCCGGCATCTTCTTGCCCTTGAACACCTTGGACGGATCGGAGCAGGCGCCGTTGGATCCTGCATGGCGGTGGAACTTGGAGCCGTGAGCCATGGGTCCTCTGTGCTGGTTATGTCTCTTGATTGCGCCCTGGAATCCTTTTCCCTTGGAGATCGCTGTCGCGTCAATCTTGTCGCCGGCTGCGAAAATATCTGCTTTGATCTCCTGTGCAAGGCTGTATTCCTCAGCGTTCTCAAACTTGAACTCCTTCAAATATCTCTTGTTGCCTACGCCAGCCTTCTTGAAATGTCCCTGCAGCGGCTTGTTGACAAGCTTCTCGCGCTTCTCGCCAAAGCCTACCTGGACAGCTGCGTAGCCGTCGTTCTCTACGGTCTTGACCTGCGTCACAACGCAGGGGCCAGCCTGAAGAACCGTTACCGGAGTTAAAACTCCGTCGTCGTTGACGATCTGAGTCATTCCGACTTTTGTTGCTAAGATCGCTTTCTTCATTCTTTCTACCTCCTGTTTTCTCTACAGCGGATTAGGCGCCCGAGGGCTTCCCAATCATCCTAGAACAGCGGATATAAGTGGAACATGAAAGCCTGTTGTTCTGCTTGCTTCTATGTTGCTTCTATATCAACCCTTCAGGATTACTACCTTAATTAATGATTACTTGTTCTTCATCTTGATATCAATGTACACGCCGGCAGGCATCTCCAGGCGGGACAGGGCGTCCACAGTCTTCTGGGTGGGCGTGATGATATCGATGAGCCTCTTGTGTGTCCTCTGCTCGAACTGCTCTCTGGAATCCTTGTACTTGTGTACGGCCCTCAGAATGGTAACAACCTCTTTCTTCGTGGGCAGCGGCACCGGTCCGCTCACCTGTGACCCATTCTTCTTAACAGTTTCGATGATTTTCTTGGCAGATGCATCCACCAGCTGATGGTCATATGCCTTGAGTGTGATTCTCATTACTTGACTTGCCATAAAAAAAGTCGCCTCCTTTTCGTACTTATACACTCAGTACGACAAGCGGTGACTGTACACTCTTCCGTGTGTGTCCTCAGACTCCACACGAGGTATCCACTCGATGGTGGACCTTTCTGTCTATTGTACAGTGACTTGTCGCCAGTTTCCTAACTTGACATTCGCTCCACGGAAAACCTGCCATTCTCAGGCAGCAACCTCACGCTTCAACGCTATCAATGTCACAGCAAAAATTATTATATACAACTCTCCCAGAAAAATCAAGCATTTTTTTGCGCGAAAGCTACGAGCCGGGGACAGGCAGGGAAAATGTCCTCTGGACGAGGAGCTTGCTCATCGGACAGAGCGCATTTTTCCTGGCTTCGCGGGCGACAGCCCGCGAGCGAAGAAAGCTCTGCTTTCTGAGCGGCCCACGCCCACACCCCGCGAGCGAAGAAAGCCCCGCACATCAAAAAAATTTTCTTCATAGCCCTCCCCATGGCCGTCTCCTCCCACAATCTCTTTGCCCGCCAGCCTCTCCCGTGTTAGAATAGGTTTATAATGGACGGCAGGGCACGCGGCAGTGTCCCCTCCCTATCTTTTCCTGAGGTGAGACTTATGAAGACAATCGGACTTTTGGGCGGTATGAGCTGGGAGAGCACCGCTTCCTATTATCAGATTATCAATGAGACAATCCAGAGCCGCCTGGGCGGCCTCCACTCTGCAAAGCTGCTCTTATACAGCGTGGATTTTGCTCCCATCGAAGAGCTGCAGGCGCAGGGGGAATGGGAGGAAGCCGCCGCAGTCCTGGCCGAGGCTTCCCTCCGGCTGGAAGCTGCCGGGGCTGATTTCCTCGTCCTCTGCACCAACACCATGCACAAGATCGCCCCGCGCCTTCAGGCGCGCCTCCATATTCCTCTCCTGCACATCGGGGATGTGACTGCCCGGGAGCTCTCCCGCCTCCACATCCAGACGGCAGCCCTGCTGGGCACCGCCTACACGATGACCGAAACCTTCTATATAGAGAAGCTGCAGGAGTCTGGTATCCGCATCCTGGTTCCCGAGGCAGACGATATCCGTCTGGTCAACCGCATCATCTTCCAGGAACTTTGCGCCGGGATTTGCTCTAGCCAGTCGCGGGAATCCCTGCTGCGGGTGATCCATGCCCTCGCCGGACAGGGCGCAGAAGGCGTCATCCTTGGCTGTACAGAGCTGGGGCTTCTCGTCAGCCAGGAGGATCTTCTCTCCCTGCCGGTGCTGGATACGGCCAGGCTCCACGCAGAGGCAGCCGCTCTCTGCGCCCTGAGCCCCGGCTGGCCATTCCCCGCTCCTTTGCCTTAACCTTCACACCAGTATCCCAGGGCCTTGCGCCTTGGCACGCCGCCCTAGCCCTTATACAGTTCCTCCAGGCTTCGGCAAATTTCCTGCTCGATGCGTTCGGCCTCTTCCCTGCTGCCCGCGCAGACGGACAGGTAGGCCTTCAGCTTCGGCTCCGTCCCCGACGGCCTGATCACCGCCGAGCAGCCCCCCTCCAGCACAAATTTCAGCACATCGGATGCCGGAAGCCCCTGGATTCCCTTGGCATAGTCCAGCGTCTCCGTCACCTTTACCGGGCCGAGGGCCGGGATTTCTCCGCGGAGCCGCCTCATAATCCCCTGCATCTTGGCAAAGCCTTCCGCGCCCTCAAACGTATAGGAGTGCAGCGTATTCAGACAGTATCCATACTGCGCATACAGCTCAGCCAGCCTCTGGGGCAGGCTCTTTCCCTTGGCGCGGTAATAGCAGAACATCTCGCAGATCATCAGCGCCCCGTCCACCGCGTCCTTGTCCCGCACGTATGTGCCGCTCAGATAGCCGTAGCTCTCCTCGAATCCAAAAATATAGCTGTCCTCCCTGCCCTGGCTCTCCAGCAGGCCAATCTGCTCGCCAATGTACTTGAAGCCTGTCAGCACATTGATACAGCGCACGCCGTAGGAAGCGGCGATCCTCTCGGCCAGATCTGTGGTCACAATCGTCTTGACCATCACCGGCTCCTTGGGCATTTTGCCCAGCGCCTTCCTCCTGGCGCACACATAGTCCAGGAGCAGAATGCCTGTCTCATTGCCGCTCAGGAGCACATAGCGGCCCTCCTGGTTTTTCACGGCAATCCCCACCCGGTCACAGTCCGGGTCTGTAGCCAGCAAAAGATCTGCATGGCACTTCTTTGCGCAGGCCACCCCCAGCTCCATCGCCTCCGGAATCTCCGGGTTCGGATAGGGGCAGGTGGGAAAATTCCCGTCTGGCTGCGCCTGCTCCTCCACCACGGCCACATGGGTGTAGCCCTTCTCCCGCAGAACGCGCAGCACCGGCTTCAGCCCCGTCCCGTTCAGAGGCGTGTAGACAATTGCAATTTCCTTGTCCACCCCTTCTTCCTCGAGAGATTGGGCCTTCACCTGCTCCACAAAGGCGGTGACCACATCCTCCTCGATATAGGAGACCGTGCCGTATTCCACCGCACGTCCAAAAGCCTCCCGCTTCACGCCGTCAAAGACGTCCACGCCGCTGATCTCCCGCTGGATTTCCTCTGCCGCCCGGTCTGTAATCTGACATCCATCTGCTCCGTATACCTTGTACCCGTTGTATTTCGCCGGATTGTGGGAGGCGGTCACCATGACGCCCGCCGCGCAGCCAAGGCAGCGCACCGCAAAGGAAAGGCAGGGCGTCGGCATCAGCTCCCGGTAGAGATACACCTCAATCCCATTCCCGGCGAACACCTCGGCAGCAGCCCTGGCGAAAAGCTCCGATTTGATGCGGGAATCATAGCTGACTGCAATCCGGCGGCTTTTCCCCTGAAAATGCTTCCGGACGTAATTCGCCAGCCCCTGGGAGGCCTTGCCCACCGTGTAAATATTCATCCGGTTGGTTCCCGCGCCGATCACGCCCCGCAGCCCCCCGGTGCCGAATGCCAGTTCCCGGTAGAAGGCGTCCTCCTTCCCCTTCTCATCCTGCCCCATCTCTGCAAGCTCTGCGGCCACATCTTCCTCCGACGCCATCTGCGTCCACCGTCTATACGCTTCCTCTATCCTCTGTCTGTCCATATTCCTCTCCATTTCTCGCGTTCCTTCTTGCCGCTGTCCGCAGCTGCCCTGCCTCGCAGGCCCACCCGCCTTCTTCTCCGCCTGGTTCCGGCCTCTCAGCTAGGCATTGCCTTCCCCGCCTGGTTCCGGCCTCTCAGCTGGGCATTGTCTTCCCCGCCTAGTTCCGTCCCTCTCAGCAGGTCACTGTCAAAAACTGCGCTTTCCCGTGGAATTTCAGCTCCTGCGTCCCCGCAGGCACAAAGAACGTATCACCCTTAAAAAAATTGCGGATATTCCCGCCTTCTGTACAAATGCTCCCGCAGCCTCCCAGGCAGACGAACAGGCGGAAGGAATTCTCCCTCACCTGCACCCTGGCTAGCGCCCGCGTCGTCTCCGTATTCAGCAGATACCTCTCCACCTGGAAGTAGCCGCAGCGGCACAGAAGCTCCGAGGCCGATCCCGGCCGGTACCGCAGCACCCGCATAGGCTGCCTGGGCCTGGGGCTCCCCTGGCGCACAGCCACCTGCAGCGCCTTGTCTATGTGGAGGGGTCTGGGCTTCCCGTCCTTGTCCACCCGGTTGTAGTCATACAGCCGGTAGGTGAGGTTGGAACTCTCCTGCACCTCCACCAGCAGGATTCCCGCGCCTATGGCGTGGACGGTTCCGGCCTCCACAAAAAACACGTCGCCCCTGCGCACCGGCACCTTCTGCAGATAGCGCTCCACCGTGCCCGCCCGCAGGCTCTCCTCCAACTCCTCATAGGACAGTTCCCGGTTAAAGCCGTACACCAGGCGGGCTCCCTCCTGGGCATCCGCCACATACCACATCTCGCTTTTTCCCCGCTGCCCGTCCTCGTACTCCCGCGCGTAGGCGTCATCCGGGTGCACCTGCACGGACAGGTTCTCCCGGGCGTCGATAAACTTTACAAGGATGGGCAGGGCGTCCCCGGGCAGGAGCTCCTCCCTGGCCGGGTGGGTTCCCACATATTCTGGATGCCGCCTCAGCACCTCCTGCAGGGTCTGCCCGTCATACGCCCCTCCCCGCACCGTGCTCAGGCCGTCCGGGTGGACGGAGCATTCCCAGCTCTCCGCCAGCGGCGTCTGCGGCAGCTGCTTGCCATATTCTGTTTTCAGGCGCTGCCCGCCCCAGAGATAGTCCTTGCCCACCGGCTCCAGGAACAATGGCTCAGGTCGGGAACTGATATTTTTGTTTATCATGCACACTGATCTCCCTGCCAAGCTGTACCTCTATCAGCTTCAGCTCCGTCTCCGCGATGACCGTATGGCGGCAGCCTGCCTGCATGGTCACCACATCCCCCGGCTCCACAATCTCCTCCATGCCGTCCACGACCGTACGCCCGCGCCCGGATATCACCGTCCACACCTCGTCGCGGTTGGCGTGGCTGTGGTAATTCATCCGGTGTCCCGCGTTCAGCGTCACCTTGATGGTCATGCTCTCCTCCTCCACATCCAGCACCTTGAAGCTTCCCCAGGATTTCTCCGCAAACATCACCTGCTGGTCTATGGTATCCACGAAGGGCTTGATATAGCTGGACTGATCCTTGTCCGACACCAGGATGCCCTCCGCGCTGGCGGAGACGACCACATCCTTCAGGCCCATACACAGCACCGGGACATTCAGCTCATTAATCACATGGAGATTTTCGCAAGTGTCATTGTACAGCACCTGGCCGATGGATGGCTCCGACATTTCCTCCGTCAGCGTATTCCATGTGCCCAGATCCTTCCACTGCCCGCCGAAGCGCATCACTTCTATGCTGCTCTCTTTCTCTGCCACCGCATAGTCAAAGCTGATTTTTTTCAAATTCTCGTATTCCCCGTATATCCGGTCATAATCGCAGAAGCCAAACAGCTCCTCCGCCCTGTCCAGCACATAGCCCAGGCGGAAGGCAAAGACGCCGCCGTTCCACAGGGCTCCCTGCCGGATATACTCCCGAGCGGCCGCCTCGTCCGGCTTCTCCTTGAACGTCTTCACCCGGCTCACACAGTCCGTCCCTTCCGGGATAATATAGCCGTACTTCTCGCTGGGGTATGTGGGCTCGATGCCCATGAGGGCCAGATTTGACCGGTTCTCCCCCGCAAGCCTCCAAAGCTTTCCCAGCGCCTCAAAATAGTCGTTGTTTACATAGGGATCCACTGGGCAGACGACCACTGCCTCCTCCCGGGGCACTCCCTTGATATCCCTCAGGTAGGCGCAGGCCAGGGCGATCGCCGGGAACGTGTCCCTCCTGCAAGGCTCCACACAGACATGGACTGCCTCCCCCAGCTGGTTGCGGATGGCAGACACCTGAGAGCGGGAGGTGGCGATGGTCACCTCAGCCCCGGGGGCAGTCTCCGTGATCTGGCGGTACACCCGCTGCACCATGGATTCATAGCTTCCGTCCTCCCTGCGGAACAGCTTGATAAACTGCTTGGAGCGGATGTCGTTGGACAACGGCCACAGCCTCTTCCCCGAGCCGCCGGACAGCAAAATCAGATTCATCGCTTCCATCCCCTCCTATCTCTCCGCGCGCATGGGATTGTGCAGGAAATCCTCGTAGGCCAGGCGGATCCCCTCCTCCAGCTCTGTGTGATATTTCCAGCCCAGCTTCTCAAGCTTGCTCACATCCAGCAGCTTCCGCGGCGTCCCATCCGGCTTCGTGGAATCCCAGAGAATCTCCCCCCGGTAGCCGATCACCTTGGCCACCAGCTCCGTCAGCTCCCGGATGGTCAGCTCCTTGCCAGTTCCCACATTCACCGTCTCGTCGCCAGAATAGTGGTTCATCAGGAACACGCAGGCCTCCGCCAGATCGTCCACGTAGAGGAACTCCCGCAGCGGCGTCCCCGTCCCCCAGCATGTCACGCTGGGAAGTCCCTGCACCTTGGCCTCGTGGAAACGGCGGATCAGCGCCGGCAGCACATGACTGTGGGTCGGGTGGTAGTTGTCGTTGGGGCCGTACAGGTTGGTGGGCATGGCAGAAATATAGTCGGTGCCGTACTGCCGGTTCAAAAACTCGCAGTATTTCAGCCCTGAAATTTTCGCCAGGGCATAGGCCTCGTTGGTCTTCTCCAGCTCCGAGGTCAAAAGGCAGCTCTCCGGCATGGGCTGGGGCGCCATCCGCGGATAGATGCAGGAGGAGCCCAGGAACAAAAGCTTCCTGCAGCCATTGCGCCAGGCCGAGTGGATCACATTCATCTCCAGCACCATGTTCTCGTACATGAAATCCGCCAGCGCCTCTGCGTTTGCCACAATGCCGCCCACCTTGGCCGCCGCCAGGAAGACATAGTCCGGCTTCTCCTGTGCAAAAAACTCCTCCACTGCATCCTGCCTGCACAAGTCCAGCTCCTGGTGCGTCCTGGTCACAATCTGATGGTAGCCTTCCCTCTCCAGTTCCCGCACAATCGCCGAGCCCACCATCCCCCGGTGGCCAGCCACATAAATTTTTGCATCCTTCTCCATTCTCTTCAACCTTCCTTCCTGTCTTCCCTGTCTATCTCTTCGCCTTGGCCTCTGCCTTTGCAAGCTCCCGGTCATGGACAGCCATAATCCTCACCAGCTCCTCATAGCTCGTCTTCCGGGGATTCCAGCCCAGCACCGTCTTCGCCTTGGTGGGGTCGCCCCACAGGTTGTCCACGTCCGTGGGCCGGAACCACGCCGGGTTCACGCACACAAGCATTTTCCCCGTCTCCTGGTCGTAGCCCTTCTCCTCCAGCCCCTGGCCTTCCCAGCGCAGCTGAATCCCGTTGGCCGCGAAAGCCCTCTGTGCGAAATCCCGCACCGTGTGCTGCTCCCCAGTGGCGATCACAAAGTCCTCCGGCTTGTCCTGCTGGAGAATCATCCACATGCACTCCACATAATCCTTGGCATATCCCCAATCCCGCAGGGAATCCAGGTTGCCAAGCTCCAGATGGTCCTGCAGCCCCTCTGCGATGCGCCCGGCGGCCAGCGTAATCTTCCGCGTGACAAAATTTTCTCCCCGGCGCTCCGATTCATGGTTGAAGAGGATCCCGTTCACCGCAAACATCCCGTAGGCCTCCCGGTACTCTTTTGTAATCCAGAAGCCGTACTGCTTAGCCACCGCATAGGGGCTGTAAGGGTGGAACGGCGTCGTCTCTCTCTGGGGCACCTCCTCCACCTTGCCGTAGAGCTCCGAGGTGGACGCCTGGTAAATCTTCGTCCTTTTGGCAAGTCCCAGGATGCGCACAGCCTCCAGAATCCGAAGCACCCCCAGGGCGTCCACGTCCCCGGAATACTCCGGCACGTCAAAGGACACCTGCACATGGGACTGGGCCGCCAGGTTATAGATCTCATCCGGCTCCACCTGGCCAATAATCCGTATCAGGGAGGAGGAATCCGTCAAATCCCCGTCGTGGAGCTTCACCGCGTCTCTTGCCAGCAGGTGGTCAATCCTGACCGTGTTGGAGATGGAAGCCCTCCGCGTGATCCCATGAACCTCATAGCCCTTCTCCAGCAGGAGCTCTGCCAGGTAGGAGCCGTCCTGCCCGGTAATGCCTGTTATCAATGCTTTCTTCATACGCCGATTCTCACTTTCTCTCATTCTTTTTTTGTAAATAACACTTTTTTGCATTCAATAATAGTCGATTATACTCTCGCTGTTATAAGGAGATAATACACAATCTTGATTAATACTAGCATAATATTGACTTTAGCAAGAGTCCCCTGTATGATCAAGGAAAGACCCTGGCCGGACAGGCCGGGCGGCATAAGGAGGCGCTGCCATGGACACTGCTATTTTTCAGGGGAATCTGGTCCGCTCCGACCGGATTGTCTACACCCCCTCTTCCTTCGCCAAGGCGAATCTCATATACCTGCAGGAGACTGGACGGCTGGAGGCATTGGAGCCTCACACCAGCCAGCGGGAGCATCTAGCCTCCTATCTCTTTTTCCTGGTGGAAAAAGGCGAGGGCACCGTACACTTTGGGGGCAGGCAGTTCCAGCTCACGGCCGGCGACTGCGCTTTCCTGGACTGCTCCACCCCCTATTCCCACCGCTCCTCCGAGAACCTGTGGGCGCTGTGCTGGGCCCACTTCTACGGCGCCGGAATGCCCGGCATCTACGAGAAATATATCCAGCGGGGCGGGGCCGTGTGCTTTCCCACCCGCTATGGCCAGCAGTACCGCGCCCTTCTCCAGGAAATTCATGAGATTGCCGCCTCTGAGCTGTACATCCGGGATATGAAGCTGTACGAGAAGCTCGTCTGTCTCCTGACGCTTCTGATGGAGGAGAGCTGGAACCCCTCCGGCCAGGCCTGCGGCTCCCGCCGCGCCAGGAGGGATCTCCAGCCCGTCCGCCGCTACCTGGAGGAGCACTACCAGCAGAGGATCTCCCTGGATGAGCTGGCCGAACAGTTCTATATCAATAAGTATTACCTTACCCGTATTTTTAAAGAATATTATGGCGTCTCGGTCAACAGCTACCTGCAGCAACTGCGGATTACCCAGGCAAAGCAGCTCCTGCGCTTCACCAACCTTCCGGTGGAACAGATCGCCGCCCAGTGCGGCATCCCCGATCCCAACTATTTCTCCCGGGCATTCCGCAAAGTCGAGGGAGTCAGCCCCGGGCAGTTCCGCTCCATGTGGAATCGAATTGACTTCCACTAGAAAACCCGTATAATTAAGAGAAGGAATTTCTCTTGGAAGATGTGCCGGGAGCCTCTGGCCCTCACGGAGGAGGCCCCGGCAGACATAGAAACATACAGAGATATCACAATACAGATAGGAAGGGCATTGATTATGTGGATTGCAGACCAGTGGAGAGATTACGAAGTTGTTGACGCCTCCGGCGGCGAGAAGCTGGAGCGCTGGGGGAGCTATCTCCTCATCCGCCCAGATCCCCAGATCATCTGGAATACGCCGAAGGTCAGCCGGGGCTGGAAGAAAGCCAACGCCCACTACCACCGCAGCAAAAAGGGCGGCGGCCAGTGGGAGTTCTTCGACCTGCCTCAGCAGTGGGATATCCGCTACCGGGAGCTGACTTTCCGCTTGAAACCCTTCAGCTTCAAGCACACAGGGCTGTTCCCGGAACAGGCGGTGAACTGGGACTGGTTCTCCGGCAAAATCCGCCAGGCGGATAGGCCGGTGAAGCTTTTGAACCTGTTCGCCTACACCGGCGGGGCCAGCATCGCGGCAGCTGCCGCCGGCGCTTCTGTCACCCATGTGGACGCCTCCAAGGGCATGGTCACCTGGGCGAAGGAGAACGCCAAGGCCTCTGGCCTTGCAGAAGCGCCCATCCGCTGGATTGTGGACGACTGCATGAAATTTGTGGAGCGGGAGATCCGCCGGGGCAACCGCTACGACGCCATCATCATGGATCCGCCCTCCTATGGGCGCGGCCCGAAGGGAGAGATCTGGAAGATGGAGGACTCCATCCACAGCTTCCTCCAGCTGTGCGCGCAGCTATTGTCCGACGACCCCCTGTTTTTCCTGCTGAACTCCTACACCACGGGACTGGCTCCCGCTGTGCTCACCTATCTCCTCTCCTCCGAGCTTAAGCGTTTCGGCGGCCATGTGGATTCCCAGGAGATCGGCCTTCCCGTCACCTCCAGCGGCCTCGTCCTTCCCTGCGGCGCCTCCGGGCGCTGGGAGCGTTAAAGACAGGAGCCCTTCCAGCTTTCTTGGCACTGGAAGGGCTCTTATTTTTCTGCCAGCTCTCGGCACTATACTCTTCGCCAGCTTTCAGCACTATACTCTCTGCAGGTACTCTCTGCCCACCGCTGGGTTCACCGCACATTTGGCAGGCTTGTTGAACAAGATCTGCTTCAGGCACACATTGCAGGCGGTGCACTCCTGGTAGGGAAGCCCGGCGCGGATTTTGCTGCCGAATGCCGGGTCAGCCACAAAGGCCCTGCCGCAGCCCACAAACTCACACCCACCGGCGGCAAGCACCGCCTCCGCAGACTCCCGGCTGTTGATCCGGTTGCAGGCCACGGTGGGCACATGGACAGCCTCGTGTATGCCCCGGGCCAGATAGGCAAAACTCCCCGGCTCCACATCCTGGCTGATCTGCGGGATCCGGGACTCATGCCAGCCCCCCGTCACATTGAAGGCATCCGCATATTTCTCCGCTCTGGCGGCAAAAACCTTCATGTCTTCCAAGCCATACCCACCTTCCACCATGGAATCCCCAGACAGGCGTACCATCACGGGGTAGTCTTGCCCCACGGCTTCCCGAACGGCTGCCAGCACCTCCAGCGGAACGCCCATCCGGTTCTCCATAGAGCCCCCGTATTCATCCGTCCGCCGGTTGGTGTGCGGAGCCAGGAATTCATTCAGCAGGTACCCGGCACTGCAGCTCACTTCCACGCAGTCGATGCCAGCCTCCCTGCACGCGGCGGCGGCATCTGCAAATTGGCGGATAGCCTCCTGGATATCTTCCCGGTTCATGGCCCGGGGCATATTCTTGTACAGCGGCGAAGGCACTGCCGACGGCGCCAACGGCGAAGCCCCTTCCCGGGCCAATCTGCCTGGCAGGCAATTGCGTCCGCAGTGGAAGAGCTGCACGATGCTCCGGCAGTCATAGGGCCTGACCTCCCGCGCCAGCTCCCGCAGCTTCTCCCTGACCTCCTCGTTCATCCAGTTCATCCCCTGCGGCGCTCCCTGATCGGACACGGCAAGGACTGCCGTCACGCTGGCAGCCCCGCCCTTGGCCCGCTCTATAAGGAACGCATTCTCCTGCTCCATCGTAAAACACATGTGCAGCGGCGACATGAGGATTCGGTTCTTCAGCCGCATCCTTCCGATATATCCTGGCTCAAACAATTCCGGCATGGCATTTTCCTCCCCTTCCCATCGAACATCACAGCCTGTCAGAACACTTCTGCAGCAATGCCTTCCTCTCCCGCCAGTCCGGCATACATTTCGACAGCTCCCCATAGAAAGCACTGGAATGGTTGGGATGGATAAAATGGCAGAGCTCGTGCGCCATCACATACTCCACACAGCTTCTGGGCGCGCCCAAAAGCCTGCTGTTCATCGTGATCACGCCCTTTCCCGGTATGCAGGAGCCCCAGCGGGATTTCATATGGCGGATACGCAGCTGCGGCTTGGGGATCCCCCTCTCCCCAAACGGCGGGTAGACCTCCTCCAAAATCTCCTCGAACAGTCCCCGGCACTGGGCATCCGTAAACCTCGGCGGCTCCACCCGCGTGCTGGCCGTCCGGGCAAACCGCTCCAGCACCGCCAGGATCCTCTCTCCGTTGTCCCGCACAAAGGCATCGGCGGCGGACGCTGGAACCCCCCGACCAACGGACACATGGATGCTGCCATCCGGCCGGATACGCAGGTTCATATTTTTTACCGCCTTGCGCTCAAATTCATAGACGATGGCGTTCTCTCCCCAGTACACCGTGCGCTTGGCAATCCGGCTCTTTCTCCCTTGCCCTTGACCTGTTGCTCCTGTCCTTGTCCCTGTCTTGCCGCTCCCGGCCATCCCCAATCCTCCCCCTGGGCTTGGCGCCCACATATGATTTAAGGCCGCAGCCCCTTGCGGGAACTGCGGCCTCTGTCATGATCCATGCAATCTACGCCTGAACCGGCTGCGTCTTACTCGATGATGGAAGCAACACGTCCGGATCCAACGGTACGTCCGCCCTCACGGATAGCGAAGGTAAGACCCTGCTCCATAGCGATCGGGTGGATCAGCTCGATGGTCATCTCTACGTTATCGCCAGGCATGCACATCTCGGTTCCTTCCGGAAGCGTGATAACGCCTGTCACGTCTGTTGTTCTGAAGTAGAACTGCGGTCTGTAGTTGTTGAAGAAAGGTGTATGACGGCCACCCTCGTCCTTGGTCAGAACGTATACCTGAGCCGTGAACTTTGTATGGCAGGTGATGCTGCCGGGCTTTACGATAACCTGTCCTCTCTCGATCTCGGTTCTCTGAACACCACGGAGCAGAGCGCCGATGTTGTCGCCAGCCTGAGCCTCGTCAAGCAGCTTGCGGAACATCTCGATACCGGTTACAACGGTCTTTCTCGTGTCTTCCTTGATACCAACGATCTCAACTTCCTCGTTCAGATGCAGGGTACCACGCTCAACTCTACCGGTTGCAACGGTTCCACGTCCTGTGATCGTGAACACGTCCTCTACAGGCATCAGGAACGGCTGGTCTGTAGCACGCTGAGGATCCGGGATCCACTCGTCAACAGCATCCATCAGCTCCATGATCTTGTCGCCCCACTCGCTCATGGGATCTTCCAGAGCCTTCAGAGCGGAACCCTGGATAACCGGTGTGTCATCGCCCGGGAACTCATACTCGTTCAGCAGGTCTCTGATCTCCATCTCAACCAGCTCAAGGAGCTCCGGATCGTCAACCATATCGCACTTGTTCATGAACACTACAATATAGGGAACGCCCACCTGACGGGACAGAAGGATGTGCTCCTTCGTCTGAGCCATAACACCGTCTGTGGCAGCTACAACCAGGATAGCGCCGTCCATCTGGGCAGCTCCTGTGATCATGTTCTTTACATAGTCCGCATGCCCAGGGCAGTCTACGTGTGCGTAGTGTCTCTTGGAGGTCTCATACTCTACGTGTGCGGTGGAGATTGTGATTCCACGCTCTCTCTCTTCCGGTGCTTTATCGATCATATCGAAAGCAACAGCCTCGCCTGTTCCTAATCTTGCGTTCAGAGTCTTTGTAATAGCGGCTGTCAGAGTGGTCTTGCCATGGTCTACGTGACCAATCGTACCGATATTACAATGGGGTTTGGTTCTTTCAAATTTAGCTTTAGCCATTTTTAAACGTCCTCCTTAAAAATAGATATGCCTCATTCGGCTTTTGTTTCGATTTACATGGTTCTCAACGTTAGGCTATCTTTGATTATATTTCAAATCTTCTATATTTTCAAGCCTATTTTCATTTATTTCTTGGCGGAAACAACTTTTTCCTGAATAGACTTGGGCACCGGCTCATACTTCTCAAAGAACATGGAATAGTTGCCGCGGCCCTGTGTCTTGGAACGCAGGTCTGTCGCATAGCCGAACATCTCTGCCAGCGGCACATAGCCTCTCACCATCTTGCCGCCGCCCACATCGTCCATTCCCTCAATCCGTCCGCGCCTGGAGTTGATATCGCCGATGACATCGCCCATATACTCCTCCGGCATAGTGACCTCCACCTTCATGATAGGCTCAAGCAGGATTGCGCCGCCCTTCGCCATAGCGTCCTTGAAGGCCAGGGAGCCAGCGATATGGAAGGCCATCTCGCTGGAGTCTACCTCGTGGTAGCTTCCGTCGAAGACGGTGGCGTGTACGCCCAGCACCGGGAAGCCGCCGATGATTCCGGCTTTTGCAGCCTCCTCGATACCCTCGCCGACAGCCGGGATATACTCCTTCGGGATTGCGCCGCCCACGACGGTGGAGTCGAACTTGAAGGTCTCCTCGCCGTTGGGATCCATCGGCTCGAAGCGTCCCTTACAGTGTCCATACTGTCCGCGTCCGCCAGACTGCTTCGCGTATTTGCTGTCCACCTCGACGGTCTTCGTGAAGGTCTCCTTGTAGGCAACCTGCGGAGCGCCTACGTTGGCCTCCACCTTGAACTCACGCAGCAGACGGTCTACGATGATCTCCAGATGCAGCTCGCCCATGCCGGCGATGATTGTCTGCCCAGTCTCCTGATCGGTGTGGGCACGGAAGGTGGGATCCTCCTCTGCCAGCTTAGCCAGCGCCTCTCCCAGCTTGCCCTGCCCAGCCTTGGTCTTGGGCTCGATGGCCAGCTCGATAACCGGCTCAGGGAACTCCATGGACTCCAGGATTACCGGATGCTGCTCGTCACAGATTGTATCTCCGGTCGTCGTCACCTTGAAGCCTACCGCCGCAGCGATGTCGCCGGAGTACACCTTCTCCAGCTCTGCCCTCTTGTTGGCATGCATCTGCAGGATACGGCCCACGCGCTCCTTCTTGCCCTTCGTCGCGTTCAGCACGTAGGAGCCTGCGTTCATCGTTCCGGAATATACGCGGAAGAACGCCAGCTTTCCTACAAACGGGTCTGCCATGATCTTGAATGCCAGCGCGGCAAACGGCTCCTCGTCAGAAGAATGCCTTACCACCTCGTTGCCGTCCAGGTCTACGCCGTTGATCGGCGGGATGTCGGTGGGCGCCGGCATGTATTCCAGGATCGCGTCCAGAAGCTTCTGCACACCCTTGTTCCTATAAGCGGATCCGCAGCACACCGGTACGGCAGAGCACTCGCATGTGCCCTTGCGCAGCGCGGCCTTCAGCTGCTCTGTGGTCGGCTCCTCGCCTTCCAGATACTGCATCATCAGGTCGTCGTCCAGCTCGCAGATCTTCTCAATCATATCGGTGCGGTACAGCTCGGCGTCCTCCCTCATATCCTCCGGGATGTCAACGATGCTGATGTCCTCACCCTTCTCATCATTGTAGATATACGCCTGCATCTCAAACAGGTCGATAATTCCCTTGAATTCGTCTTCCTTTCCAATCGGAAGCTGAACCGGGATTGCATTTTTGCCCAGGCGGGTCTTAATCTGGTCTACCGCGTTATAGAAATTCGCGCCCAGGATGTCCATCTTGTTGATGAACGCCATTCTCGGCACGTTGTAGGTGTCTGCCTGACGCCATACATTCTCGGACTGGGGCTCCACACCGCCCTTCGCACAGAACACACCGACCGCGCCGTCCAGAACACGCAGGGAACGCTCAACCTCAACGGTAAAGTCTACGTGCCCAGGAGTATCGATAATGTTGATCCTGTGTTCCTCCGCTCCGGGTTTCGCTTTGCAGTGATCCTGCAGAGTCCAGTGGCATGTGGTAGCCGCAGAGGTGATGGTGATTCCCCTCTCCTGCTCCTGCTCCATCCAGTCCATTGTAGCGGTTCCCTCATGAGTATCCCCAATTTTATAATTAACACCGGTATAGTAAAGAATACGCTCTGTCAGCGTAGTCTTTCCCGCGTCGATATGAGCCATGATACCGATGTTCCTGGTTCTCTCCAACGGATATTCTCTTCCAGCCAACGGATTTTCCTCCTTCAATTACAAGCGGCCAACAGCCGATGATTAGAATCTGTAATGGGCGAAAGCCTTGTTCGCTTCTGCCATCTTATGCATATCCTCTTTCCTCTTTACAGACGCGCCGGTATTGTTTGCCGCATCCATAATCTCGTTCGCCAGCCGCTCCTCCATCGTCTTCTCGCCTCTCTTGCGGGAAAACATGGTGAGCCAGCGAAGTCCCAGGGCCTGGCGTCTCTCCGGGCGAACCTCGATCGGAACCTGATAAGTTGCTCCGCCGATACGTCTCGCCTTCACCTCGAGCACCGGCATGATATTGTTCATAGCCTCTTCAAATACTTCCAGAGCCGGCCTCTCCGTCTTCTGGGCTACTCTCTCAAATGCTCCGTATACAATCTTCTGGGCGATCCCTTTCTTACCATCTAACATAATGTTATTGATAAGCTTCGTAACCACCTTGTTGTTGTACAGCGGATCTGCTAATACGTCTCTCTTCTGAGTATGTCCTTTACGTGGCACGTTACTTCCCTCCTTAATCATTTCGCAGGCCTTCTCCGCCCGCTTTATTCAATTAAATCTTCGGTACTCACATGTGTCTCTCTATGGCGTCTTCTCAGGGAATCCCCTAGAAGCACATCGTGTTCGTGCGTAAAGCCTCTATCATAAAACCTGCAGCCGTCAAGGCAAGATCAGAGTTTGCCGCACAATTCATAGTTCTGTTTGTGATACGAAAACTTTCCGTGTAGATACTTCGGATGGCTTTCCATCCTGTCCGCGGACAACCCTGTCCGCAGCCCGCCAATTATTTCTTAGCTTCCTTCGGCCTCTTAGCGCCATACTTGGAACGAGCCTGTCTCCTCTTGGCTACGCCAGCAGTGTCCAGCGTACCTCTCACGATATGGTACCTGGTACCAGGCAGGTCCTTCACCCTTCCGCCGCGGATCAGCACAACGCTGTGCTCCTGGAGATTGTGTCCCTCTCCCGGAATATAGCTTGTCACCTCGATCCCGTTGGAAAGACGCACTCTGGCAATCTTACGGAGCGCGGAGTTCGGCTTCTTCGGAGTCGCTGTCTTAACCGCCGTGCAAACGCCTCTCTTCTGCGGAGAATTGGAGCTGGTTGCTTTCTTCTTCAAAGAATTGTAGCTTCTCAGCAACGCCGGTGCTGTAGATTTCTTGACAGATGTCTCTCTTCCTTTTCTGACTAACTGGTTAAATGTGGGCATCCTTTTCACCTCCTGTAATATTCGGCGCAGCTTCCCTGCGCCGTCGCTACGGCTGCTTCTCAAAATCATTTTCCTTCGCCCCGCCGTGCGGGGGATGGATTTGGGCGCAAAACACCCTTCTACGGCATCTTGCGCGCACGAAATTATTATACGTACTGCATTCTCCAATGTCAAGGGCTTTTTCTATACTTCTGCACCCCAGGGCCGCACAAAGGGGCGGGCAGCTCTCTATAAGCCGCTCCCGCCCCCGCTGAACATTTCTTATTCTTCGGATTCGCCATCCTCTGCGCCCACCAGGACGCTCTCGTCTACCTCTTCACCGGTCTCCGCGGCTTCTTCATCTGCCGCTTCCTCCGTGTCCTCCTCGAAGTCCTCAGGCTCCTCCATGGAGAGCAGTTCCTCCTCCTCGTCCTCATCGAACTCCAGCTCGTCGTTCTCTTCCATATCAGTATTCAGCTTGACATTCCTGTACCGCTTCATACCGGTTCCGGCCGGGATCAGCTTGCCGATAATGACGTTCTCCTTCAGGCCGATCAGCGGGTCTACCTTCCCCTTGATCGCCGCCTCTGTCAGCACCTTCGTTGTCTCCTGGAAGGATGCTGCCGAGAGGAAGGAATTGGTAGCCAGGGACGCCTTCGTAATTCCAAGCATCACCTGCTTGCCCTCTGCCGGCTCCTTGCCCTCTGCTGCCAGCTGCTCGTTGATCTCCTCAAAGTCGAGCACATCCACCAGCGTGCCAGGCAGGAATTCTGTGTCTCCGTTCTGCTCCACGCGGATCTTGCGCAGCATCTGCCGCACAATCACCTCGATATGCTTATCGTTGATGTCCACGCCCTGCAGACGGTACACGCGCTGCACCTCGCGGATCATGTAATCCTGCACTGCGCGGATCCCTTTAATCTTCAAGATGTCATGGGGATTGATGCTTCCCTCTGTCAGCTCGTCGCCGGCCTCCAGCACCTGCCCATCCTGTATCTTGATTCTGGAGCCGTAGGGAATCAGGTACGTCTTGGACTCCCCTGTCTCCGGATTATTGACGATAATTTCCCGCTTCTTCTTCGTGTCCTTGATTGTGGCCACGCCGCCGAACTCGGTGATGATTGCCAGGCCCTTCGGCTTCCTGGCCTCGAACAGCTCCTCCACACGGGGAAGACCCTGGGTGATGTCGCCGCCGGCCACGCCTCCCGTATGGAAGGTACGCATGGTCAGCTGCGTGCCCGGCTCGCCGATGGACTGGGCCGCGATGATTCCTACCGCCTCGCCCACCTGAACCGCCTCGCCGGTGGCCATGTTCGCCCCGTAGCACTTCGCGCAGATTCCGCTCTTGCACTTGCAGGTGAGGATCGTGCGGATCTTCACCTTCTCCACCCCGGTTTTCACAATCTTCGCCGCGCGCTTAGGTGTGATCATATGGTTCTTCTTGACAATGATCTCTCCGTCGCCGTCGTAGATATCCTCGCAGGACACCCTACCGGTAATGCGGTCCTGCAGGCTCTCAATCTCTTCCTTGCCGTCCGTGAAGGCCTTAACCTCCATGCCCGGGATCTCATCCTTCCCTTCGCAGCAGTCAGTCTCCCGGATAATCAGCTCCTGGGAGACATCCACCAGACGTCTGGTCAGGTATCCTGAGTCGGCGGTACGCAGAGCGGTGTCAGACAAGCCCTTCCTCGCTCCGTGGGCGGACATGAAGTATTCCAAAACGTCCAGGCCCTCGCGGAAGTTGGACTTGATCGGCAGCTCGATCGTATGTCCGGTCGTATCCGCCATCAGTCCGCGCATACCTGCCAGCTGCTTGATCTGCTTATCCGAGCCACGGGCTCCGGAATCCGCCATCATGTAGATGTTGTTGTATTTATCCAGGCCGTCCAGCAGCGCCTTGGTCAGGACGTCGTCCGTCTCCTTCCAGGTCTCCACGACCTCCTTATAGCGCTCCTCCTCCGTGATCAGGCCGCGGCGGAAGTTCTTGGTGATCCTGTCCACCGTATCCTGCGCCTTCTGAATCAGCTCCGGCTTCTCCGGCGGGACGGTCATATCGGAAATCGATACCGTCATGGCTGCCCTGGTGGAGTATTTATAGCCCATGGATTTGATATTGTCCAGCACCTCGGCGGTGCGGCTTGCGCCATGGTTGTTGATAACCTTCTCCAAAATCTGCTTCAGCTGCTTCTTGCCCACCAGGAAATCAATCTCCAGCTTCAGCTCGCCGCCCGGCATGCTCCGGTCCACAAACCCCAGATCCTGGGGGATAATCTCATTGAACAAGAACCGGCCCACTGTGGAGGAGACGACGCCGGTGACGGTGCTGCCGTCCGGCAGCGTCTTGCTCACCCGGACATGGATCCGGGAGTGCAGCGTCACAATCCCATTCTCGTAAGCCAGGATGGCCTCATTCACGTTCTTGAAATATTTGCCCTCCCCAGGGTCGCCCGGGCGCTCCTGCGTCAGGTAGTAGATTCCCAGAACCATATCCTGGGACGGCACTGCCACCGGGCCGCCGTCCGAAGGCTTCAGAAGGTTGTTGGGGGACAGCAGGAGGAAACGGCACTCTGCCTGGGCCTCCACCGACAGCGGCAGATGCACCGCCATCTGGTCGCCGTCGAAGTCCGCGTTAAATGCTGTACACACCAGCGGATGCAGCTTGATCGCCTTGCCCTCCACCAGGATCGGCTCAAAGGCCTGGATTCCCAGGCGGTGCAGTGTCGGCGCACGGTTCAGCATCACCGGGTGCTCTTTGATTACGTCCTCGAGGACGTCCCACACCTCTGGCTGCAGCCTCTCCACCATCTTCTTGGCATTCTTGATATTGTGGGAAGTCCCGTTGGCCACCAGCTCCTTCATGACGAAGGGTTTAAACAGCTCGATGGCCATCTCCTTGGGAAGTCCGCACTGATAAATTTTCAGCTCCGGCCCCACAACGATAACGGAACGTCCAGAGTAGTCCACTCGCTTGCCCAGCAGATTCTGGCGGAAACGCCCAGACTTCCCTTTGAGCATGTCAGACAGGGACTTCAGGGCACGGTTGCCAGGCCCGGTCACCGGGCGCCCCCTTCTCCCGTTGTCGATCAGGGCGTCCACCGCCTCCTGGAGCATCCTCTTCTCATTGCGCACAATGATGTCCGGCGCCCCCAGCTCCAGGAGCCTGGTCAGACGGTTATTTCTATTGATAATTCTGCGGTACAGGTCATTCAGGTCAGATGTGGCAAAACGGCCGCCGTCCAGCTGCACCATCGGGCGCAGATCCGGCGGGATCACCGGGATGACATCCATAATCATCCACTCCGGCTTATTTCCGGAGCCGCGGAAGGACTCAACCACCTCCAGACGCTTGATGATCCTAGCTCTCTTCTGTCCGGTGGAGTTCTTCAGCTCCGCCTTCAGCTCCGCCGACTCCTTCTCCAGGTCGATGGCCTGCAGCAGCTCCTTGATGGACTCTGCGCCCATCCCCACGCGGAAGTCGCTGCCCAGCTCTTCCCTGGCTTTCTGGTACTCCTGCTCGGACAGCACCTGCTTATACTGCAGGCTGGTCTTGCCTGGATCCAGGACAATATAGGATGCAAAGTAGAGCACCTTCTCCAGCGTCCGGGGAGAGAGATCCAGTATCAGGCCCATACGGCTCGGGATTCCCTTAAAATACCAGATATGGGATACCGGCGCCGCCAGCTTGATATGGCCCATGCGCTCGCGGCGGACGTTCGCCTTCGTAACCTCAACGCCGCAGCGGTCGCAGACCACGCCTTTGTATCTGATCTTCTTATACTTGCCGCAATGGCACTCCCAGTCCTTGCTGGGGCCGAAAATACGCTCGCAGAACAAGCCGTCCTTCTCCGGCTTCAGCGTCCTGTAATTGATCGTCTCCGGCTTCTTCACTTCTCCTCTGGACCACTCCAGAATCTTCTCCGGGGAAGCGAGGCCAATCCTGATCGCGTCAAACGTCATCGGCTGATAAGCTTCGTTATTATTTACATCCGGCATCTACGGCACTCCCTTCTATTCTTCGTCAAACGTCTCGTCAAAATCCAGCAGTTCCTCGTCATCGCCGCCGTCCTCCGGCACATCCACCAGTTCATCGCCCTCGAATTCCTGTGTGGTGTAGCCGTCGTACGTCTCTTCATTATAGCGGAATCCCCTGTCTCCTTCGATGATCGAATGCAGATCCGTCTCACCGTAGTCCACAGTCTCCATAATCTCCACTTCTGTATTGTCATCCCGCAGCACGCGCACATCCAGCCCCAGGGACTGCAGCTCCTTGAGCAGCACCTTGAAGGACTCCGGTATGCCGGACTCCGGTATATTGTCGCCCTTGATAATGGCCTCGTAAGTCTTCACACGGCCAATCACATCGTCGGACTTCACCGTCAGGATCTCCTGCAGGGTGTAAGCCGCGCCGTAAGCCTCCAGCGCCCACACCTCCATCTCACCGAAACGCTGCCCGCCGAACTGGGCTTTGCCTCCCAGCGGCTGCTGCGTCACAAGCGAGTAAGGGCCTGTGGAACGCGCGTGGATCTTGTCGTCTACCAAGTGGTGCAGCTTCAGGTAATGCATGTGCCCGATGGTTACCGGGCTGTCAAAATATTCGCCCGTCCGTCCATCTCTCAGGCGCACCTTGCCATCCCTGGTAATCGGTACACCCTTCCACAGCTCCCTGTGGGCCTTGTTCTCATCCAGGAACTGATATACCTCCGGGCGCAGCTCATCCTTGTGTTTCGCGGAGAACTCCTCCCACTCGAGATTGACATAATCATTTGCCAGATCCAGCGTATCCATGATATCCGTCTCGTTGGCACCATCAAATACCGGTGTGGACACATTAAAGCCCAGCGCCTTGGCCGCAAGGCTCAGATGGATCTCCAGCACCTGCCCGATATTCATACGGGAAGGCACGCCCAGCGGGTTCAGGACGATATCCAGCGGACGCCCGTTGGGAAGGAACGGCATATCCTCCACGGGAAGCACTCTGGACACAACACCCTTGTTGCCGTGGCGGCCAGCCATCTTGTCGCCGACGGAAATCTTTCTCTTCTGGGCAATGTATATACGCACCGACTGGTTCACGCCGGGTGACAGCTCATCGCCGTTCTCCCTTGTAAACACCTTGGCATCCACCACAATTCCGTACTCGCCGTGGGGCACCTTCAGGGAGGTATCTCTCACCTCGCGCGCCTTCTCGCCGAAGATGGCCCGCAGGAGCCTCTCCTCAGCGGTCAGCTCGGTCTCTCCCTTGGGGGTAACCTTCCCCACCAGGATGTCCCCTGCCCGCACTTCCGCACCGATGCGGATAACGCCGCGCTCGTCCAGATCCTTCAGGGCATCGTCGCCCACGCCCGGCACGTCCCTGGTGATCTCCTCAGGCCCCAGCTTCGTGTCCCTGGCTTCCGCCTCATACTCCTCGATATGGACAGATGTGTAGACATCCTCCTGCACAAGCCGCTCGCTCAGCAGGACGGCGTCCTCGTAGTTATAGCCCTCCCATGTCATAAACCCGATCAGCGGGTTCTTGCCCAGGGCAAGCTCCCCGTTGGAGGTGGACGGCCCGTCCGCGATCACCTCGCCAGCCTCCACATGGTCGCCCTTGAACACAATCGGCTTCTGGTTATAGCAGTTGCTCTGGTTGCTGCGGACAAATTTATATAAATTGTAAGTATCTGTCGTGCCATCGTCATTCTTGACCGTGATGCGGTTGGACTCGGAGCGGATCACCGTGCCGGATTTCTTTGCCAGCACACACACGCCGGAGTCCACGGCCGCCTTCGTCTCCATGCCGGTGCCCACCACAGGCGCCTCCGTCATCAGCAGAGGGACTGCCTGGCGCTGCATGTTGGAACCCATCAGCGCACGGTTGGCGTCGTCATTCTCCAGGAAGGGGATCAGGGCTGTCGCCACGGAGAACACCATCTTCGGCGAAACGTCCATGTAGTCGAACTTGCTGCGCTCGTACTCCTGCGTCTCCTCGCGGTAACGGCCGGACACATTCTTGCGGATGAAATGCCCTTCCTCGTCCAGCGGCTCATTCGCCTGCGCCACATGGTAATTGTCTTCCTCGTCCGCCGTCATATATTCCACCTCGTCGGTTACCCGCGGGTTCTTCGGATCGGTCTTGTCAATCTTCCGGTACGGGGCCTCCACAAACCCATACTCGTTGATCCGCGCGTACGTGGCCAGGGAGTTGATCAGTCCGATGTTCGGACCCTCCGGTGTCTCAATGGGGCACATCCTGCCATAATGGGAGTAGTGCACGTCACGCACCTCAAAGCCTGCGCGGTCTCTGGACAGGCCGCCCGGCCCCAGGGCAGACAGACGCCTCTTGTGGGTCAGCTCGCCCAGCGGATTGTTCTGATCCATGAACTGGGACAGCTGGGAAGAACCAAAGAACTCCTTCACAGCGGCAGTCACCGGCTTAATATTGATCAGGGACTGGGGCGAAATGCCCTCCAGGTCCTGGGTAGTCATGCGCTCCCGCACCACACGCTCTAAGCGGGACAGGCCGATGCGGTACTGGTTCTGCAGCAGCTCGCCCACCGCGCGGATACGGCGGTTCCCCAGATGGTCAATATCGTCGTCATTGCCGATGCCGTATTCCAGATGCATGTTATAGTTGATAGAGGCGATAATGTCTTCTTTTGTGATATGCTTGGGCACCAGGTCGTGCACGCCCTTGCGCAGCGCTTCCCGGATATCCTCGATCTCGGTGTTCTCCTCCAGTATCTTCTGGAGCGCGGGATAATAGACCAGCTCGGTGATCCCCACCTCCCTGGGCTCGATGTCTACAAAGGACCGCAGATCTACCATCATATTGGAGATCACCTTCACATTGCGCTCCTCTGTCTTCACCCACACATACGGCACCGCAGCATTCTGGATCCTGTCCGCCAGCTCTCTGCTCACAGTGGTCCCAGCCTCTGCCAGGATCTCGCCGGTTCCCTCGTCCACCACATCCTCCGCCAGCACATGGCCTCTCAGGCGGTTGCGGAAGGACAGCTTCTTATTGAATTTATACCGTCCCACCTTCGCCAGGTCATACCTGCGGGGGTCAAAAAACATGCTCGTGATTAAGCTCTCTGCGCTGTCCACCGCCAGCGGCTCTCCCGGGCGGATTTTTTTGTACAGCTCAAGAAGACCTTCCTGATAGTTCTCAGACGGGTCTTTGGAAAGGCTTGCCAATATTTTCGGCTCCTCGCCGAACAGATCTATAATCTCTGCATTCGTGCCAATGCCCAGGGCACGGATCAGAACGGTAATGGGGACTTTTCGTGTGCGGTCCACACGAACATAAAACACGTCGTTTGAATCAGTCTCATACTCCAGCCATGCGCCGCGGTTAGGGATTACCGTGCAGGAAAAGAGCCTTTTGCCCACCTTGTCATGGCCGATTGCGTAGTAAATGCCGGGAGAACGGACCAGCTGGCTGACAATGACACGTTCGGCTCCATTGATCACGAACGTTCCATTGTCCGTCATCAGCGGAAGATCGCCCATGAATATCTCATGTTCGTTGATCTCGTCATTCTCTTTGTTATACAGGCGCACACGCACCTTCAAAGGCGCCGCATACGTCGCATCCCTCTCCTTGCACTCCTCGATCGAGTATTTCACATCGTCTTCACACAGCGTGAAATCCACGAACTCCAGGCTCAGGTTGCCGCTGTAATCCGCGATAGGAGAGATGTCCGAGAAGACTTCCTTCAGACCCTCGTTCAGAAACCACTGGTAGGAATCCTTCTGTACTTCGATCAAGTTGGGCATTTCCAGAACCTCTTTTTGTCTGGCGTAACTCATTCGCATATTTCTACCGGTAGTAACTGGACTGATCCTGTTTTTCTCCATTGACGTTCACCCCTTGTTAAATTCTGTGTTTTCTACCATGAGGCATATGCCACCACAATAGTGCACCGTACATTATAGCATCCTGTCAATTGCTTGTCAATGAAATTTTTGCCAAACTTTTCAAGATTAAAACATCTTTCCCCAAAGCAAATACCGCCGGCTTCCTGCTCCGGCGGTATCAATCATTCCTACAGATACAATTGTACATTTTACAGTCTCCTCACAAAATGACAGTTGACCGATTCTCCTTATCAACTGTGATTCCTCTTCTTCCTTGATAGTCGCATCTCTTCAGATAGCTGTCAATCTTCATCCTCACATCCTCTTCGCTGATTCCCCTGAACACCCTCTCCTTTCCTTCTCTGCGGACAATGATAGTTACAATGCCTGTGGATGCAATCATAAGAAACACCTCCATCCATCACGCCATGTCCCCTTGTTCCTATATAGCTATTATAGCACGAAACCCTTTGTTAATGTATTAAATCTTTGTTAACTGAACCGGATGGCAAGCGGCTGCCCGCTGCCGCAAATATCCATCCGCGCAAGCTTGACGGCTGCTTGCCGGATATACCGCACAAGGAAAGCAAGGCCTTGCCCTGCAACAAAAAAGACCGGGCACGCAGGCAGCTTCCCGCCGCGTGTCCAGTCCATCTTCATCAGGGCTCTGATTATTTCAGGGTAACCTTTGCTCCCTCTGCCTCCAGCTTTGCCTTGATTCCCTCGGCCTCTTCCTTGGAAACAGCCTCTTTTACAACCTTCGGAGCGCCGTCTACCAGATCCTTAGCCTCCTTCAGGCCAAGTCCGGTGATCTCACGTACAACCTTGATAACCTTAACCTTCGCTCCGCCAACCTCAGTCAGCTCTACGTCGAACTCGGTCTTCTCCTCAGCTGCCTCAGCCGGGCCGCCTGCTGCCGCTACAACCACGCCTGCTGCTGCGGATACGCCAAACTCCTCCTCGCAAGCCTTTACAAGATCATTTAACTCTAATACGGTAAGCTCTTTGATTGCTTCGATAAACTCTGCAGTTGTCAACTTTGCCATTTTCTTTCCCTCCATAATAATTCTTTTTCACTGGCGGCGTCTCTAGGCCGCCTCTCTCAACATGCATCCGCCAGGATTCCCATTCCATAATATCCCGGCCGTCTCGCCATAAGGCTTACGCCTCTGCCTTGCTCTCCGCGATCTGGCTGATAACGCGAGCGAAGTTTGCGATCGGGGACTGGATGCTTCCAAGCAGCTTGCCAAGCAGTTCCTCTCTGGACGGAACGTTGGCGATCTCCTGGATCCCCTTCTGGTCGTAGTAATTCCCCTCTACGACACCTGCCATCAGCTCCAGGCATTTGATGTCCTTCGCATTCTTCGCCAGGATCCTTGCGGGCGCCGTCGCGTCTGTCTTGGAAATCGCCAGTGCGTTGGTTCCCTCCAGATGCTTGTCCAGCTGTGCGCAGTCTGTCCCTTCAAATGCCAGTCTCATCATGGTGTTCTTGTAGATCTTGTAGATAACGCCAGCTTCTCTCATCTGCTTACGCAACGCCGTATCCTGCTCCACGGTGATCCCGGAGTAGTTCACGAGCACAACGCACTGGGCATCTTTGATGTTCTCTGCGATCTCCTCTACAATTGGCCTCTTAAGCTCTACCTTTGCCATGGATGGTGCACCTCCTTTATAATTTGATGTGTACCGCCGAAAAAACCTCTTCTGTCCAAGACAGAAGAGGCCTGTTGATCATAATCTCTTATAACAGAATCACTCCTCGGCAGGCGGTATTCCCTTACGCCTTGCGGCACCTGCTGTCTTCGGCAGCCGGTTCAACGAACCTTGTATACTATAACACGCTTTTTCCGGCGCTGTCAAGATTTTTCTGCCCATTTTCCCGTTCTGTTTTCTATTCATTTTCCCGCTCTGCCTGCGCGCCCCTACTGGAACCCGTTGTCCCTTACCAGGCTGAAGTTGTAATAATATTTTGTAAATATGATATCCTTGAAAGCCAGGAACGCCAGCACAATCACCGCCAGGCAGACAGCCGCCAGGACAATCCTCCCCGCCCGGGCGCCCAGGCGCTTCCCCAAGAAAAACGCCAGCTTCTCATATCCTCGGGCCGTATAGTACATGAGCGGGACCAGCATGGGAAGGACATATCTCCCCTGGGGCTGATAATCTGTGTCGTATGCGCTCCACAGGCAAAGGAGGTTGGGAATCACAATGCAGGCAGCCATGGAGGCGTGAAACCAAGCCCGTTCTCCCCGGCAGCCGCCTATTCCCTGTGCCCTCGGGATCCGGAGGAGCACAGCCGCCGCCAGCCCAAGCCCCAACAGCCCCCAGTACACCGGATACATCCACTCCGGCAGTGGAAGCTTCATGTGTTCAAACATACCCACAAAGCTCTTGGCCATCAGCGGCAGGTAATCGGAGATGGACAGCATCTCCAGAATGCTGAACCCGGCGTTGTGCCAGGTGGGCGCCTGGGAGGGCTTTAGATGATCTGCGGCGTACCACTCGGCATAAGCCTCCCGCGTGGCCAGCCCCAGAAAATCCCCATCGTACAGCAAGGCGTTGCGGATAAACCACCAGCCAGCGATGGCGAAGGCCACTGCAAAGACGATCAGCCCGCGGCCAAAAAGCCTCCCGGCCGCAGCCTTGCCTCCAAGCGCCTCTCTCTGCTCCCGGAGCAGATGGCTCCCCACGAACAGCAGCAGGCTGCACAGCAGAAATCCATAGGCGTTGTAATAGGACATGGCGCAGAGGCCGCAGCCCACCCCCAGCAGAAGGCACGTTTTCCCATCCCACTTAGTCTCCAGCCCCCGCACCCACGCATAGACAATCACCGCCGACGACATCAGCGCCATGGAATCCACGTTGACATAGGTGTGCATAAACATCGCCTGGGGCCACAGACAGACAAGCAGGACAAACAGGGCCGCCGCCAGCTTGCCAGAAAAGAGCCGCAGGGACAGCCGCCACACCACCGCCGCCATGATCACTCCCGTCAGCACGCTCCCGAACCTTGCCGCCACAAAGGAGAGATAGACGCTGTCCGAGAACAAGCCAAAGGCCTTCAGGAAAAACGCATCCACTATATAAGGAAGGATTGGCTGAAAACCGTAGGAAAATCCCCAGCCGTCCAGCATAATCTCAGGATCCCCGCCGTGGGGCAGGCGCCCGTGATTTACCAGATAGCTTACAATTTTGAACCTTTCCATTTCATCCGGCGGCGCTCCAAAAGGCTGGAGCATCGACCAAAACAGCAGCACGCCGGACAGTCCCGCCAAAAACAGCACCCAAAACCAGACGCCGCAAATATCTCTCTGAATGTTTAATCTCTTCATAACCGAAAACCTTCTGGCCAGGCAAGGAAAGACCGTCTCCCCCTGCCTGGTACGGCACAGCATCCAGCAGAGCTGGCCGCTGTCCAGCCCTTGTCAAATGCCTGCGCAAACGCGGCAGGCACTTTCCGGGCTTATCAAGCAAAAAGGCAGACAGCCCTCGCAAAACCGGAGCCCCCCGCCTTTTTTTGTACTATTATCTATCCTGGTGCAACTCTCACATTACCTTCAGCGGGTTAACCTTGATTCCAGGTCCCATCGTGGAGGTCAGCGTAATGCTCTTCAGATACTGTCCCTTGACAGCAGCCGGCCTAGCCTTGACAATTGCGCCCATCAGCGTCTGGAAGTTGTCGGAAAGCTGCTCCTCCGTGAAGGAAACCTTTCCGAGCGGCACATGAATAATATTGGTCTTATCGAGCCTGTACTCGATCTTACCAGCTTTGATGTCCTTGACAGCCTTTGCCACGTCCATCGTTACCGTTCCCGCCTTCGGGTTCGGCATTAAGCCCTTGGGTCCGAGCACACGTCCCAGGCGTCCCACAACGCCCATCATATCCGGCGTAGCCACAACCACGTCGAAATCGAACCAGTTCTCGTTCTGGATCTTGTGGACAAGCTCCTCTCCGCCCACAAACTCTGCTCCGGCAGCCTCAGCGTCCGCAATCTTGTCGCCTTTTGCGAAGACGAGCACGCGAACCTGCTTACCGGTTCCGTGGGGAAGCACGACAGCGCCGCGGATCTGCTGGTCTGCATGCCTTCCGTCGCAGCCTGTACGGATGTGAGCCTCTACCGTCTCATCAAACTTTGCCGCTGCTGCTTTCTTAACCAAAGCGATCGCATCGGCAGGATCATAGAGAGTTGCACGGTCTACTAACTTAGCAGCCTCTGTGTATTTCTTTCCTCTTTTCATTTCAAAACCTCCTAGTGGTAATATCGGGAGCAAACCCTCCCACAGTTTATAGTCAAACATTTCGCCTTCGGCT
>CALWMI010000011.1 GCA_944381745.1 uncultured Lachnospiraceae bacterium
GAGAAGGAGATAAAAGGAACCGGCCATACGGGAACGGGCAAGAGAAAACGATAGAAGAAAACCATATAGGGCAGACGGAAGATAGATAAAAACCTCAGCTTCTGTCAATACTGGGAGTAGCGCTGGAGTGCCAAGGAGTGGGATCCCTTGTACACCGGCATGGGCGTTCGCGCAGCGCAGGGATGTGGGATGCCGTGCGCGAAACCGTGGATAACAGAAGGCGCGTGTGGAAAACGCGCGGGAGAGGGTGCTGCCTATGTGGAAAAGATTGAGTGGAACGAGAGAGGCTGCGGCTGACCTTTTGTCGGATGCCGCAGGCTCTCTCTTGCTGTCTGTGGGAATTTACTGTTTTATTGAGCAGGCGGACATTGCGCCGGGCGGCGTGAGCGGGATCGCCGTCATGCTGAAATATTTGCTGGGGCTGCCGGTGGGAACGATGATCCTGCTGCTCAACATCCCGCTGCTCATGCTGTCCTGGAGGTATATGGGGAGGAGGATGACGGGCAAGACCCTGCGCACACTGCTGGTGAACTCGATTGTGCTGGACGGGATTGTGACGCCGTTTTTCCCAGTGTATGCCGGCGACCGGATGCTGGCGTCCATCTTCGGCGGGCTGTGTGCCGGCGCGGGGTTAGCCATTGTTTTCCTGCGGGGCTCCACCACGGCGGGAACGGACATTATCTGCCACCTGCTGGCCAGGAAATATCCCCATATCCCCATCGGGAGGATGATCCTTCTCACCGACTGCCTGGTGATCGGCCTCTCCGTGGCGGTGTACGGCAATCTGGAGGCGGGGCTGTTCGGCGTGGTGGCCCTGTTCTGCCAGACCCGGGTGATCGACGGGCTGGTCTATGGGCGGGACAAGGGGCGCACGGTGATGGTCATGTCCCGGAAGAACCCGGAGATTGCCAGGCGGGTGCTCACGGAGCTTCGGCACGGGGCAACCTTCCTGGAAGGGCGCGGCGCCTATACAGGGGAGAGCCTGCCCATCCTCTATGTGGTGGTGCGCATCCCGGAGTTCACCTATCTTAAGCGGATTGTCTATGAGGAGGATCCCAAGGCGTTCTTGGTGGTGGCGGAGGCCAGCCAGATTGTGGGGGAGGGATTTTCCAGGGAAGGGGGACGGTAGGGCGCGGGCGCCTGGCAGAAAATCATATAAAAAAGTCGTTAAGCTTGCTGTAACTAGTTGAAAAAGCATTAAAATATCTTTATACTGAGGGGCAGATAAATGCGTGCCGGTAGGAGGCGCGCCAAAGGAGCAGAGGATAAGCTATGAATATTATCATTGTGGGATGTGGAAGGGTTGGCCGGACGCTGACCGAGCAGCTCAGCAGCGAAGGACATGACGTGACGGTTATCGATGAGAACAGCGAGAGGGTACAGAGTGTGTCCGCAGACAATGACGTTATGGGGGTTATCGGCAACGGGGCAAGCCACAGCGTGCTGATGGACGCCGGGATTGAGGAGGCGGATTTGTTCATCGCCGTCACGGACTCCGACGAGCTGAACCTGCTGTGCTGCCTGCTGGCCAAGAAGGCGGGCAACTGCGCGACCATCGCCAGGGTGCGCAACCCGGTCTACAACCAGGAGTCAGAGTTTATCAAGAAAGAGCTGGGCATGTCCATGATTATCAACCCGGAGCTGGCGGCGGCCACGGAGATGTCCCGGGTGCTGCGGTTCCCGAAGGCCATGGAGATCAACCCCTTCGGCAAGGGGCGGGTGGAGATGCTGAAGTTCCGTATCCCGTCGGGCTCGGTGCTGCATGAGATGTCCCTGATCGACCTGAATAGCCGTATCGACAGCAACCTGCTGGTGTGCGCGGTGGAGAGGGACAGCGAGGTGGTGATCCCCACCGGAAGCTTCCGGCTGAGGGAGAAGGACAAGGTCACAATTATCACCGCCCCGGAGAATGAGGCGGCTTTCTTCCGCAAGATCGGCATCGATACGCGGCAGGTGAAGGACGCGATGATCGTGGGCGGGGGCCGGATGAGCTATTACCTGGCCAAGCAGCTGATCGCCATGGGTATCCAGGTGAAGATTATCGAGCAGGATCGGGCGAGGTGCGAGGAGCTGTGCCTGCTTCTGCCCCAGGCGACCATCATCAATGGGGACGGCACTGACCAAGATCTGCTGATGGAGGAAGGGCTTAAGAGGGCAGAGGGCTTTGTGGCGCTGACCGGTCTGGACGAGGAGAATATCCTGCTTTCCCTGTTTGCCAAGAACAATTCCAGCGCCAAGCTGGTGACGAAGGTCAAGCGCATCAATTTCAACGACGTCATCGACACCCTGGATCTGGACACCGTCGTATACCCGCAGCTTGTCACGGCGGAGCACATCATCCGCTATGTGCGGGCGAGACAGAACGCGGACGGCAGCAATATCGAGACGCTGTACAAGATTATCGAGGATAAGGCGGAAGCCATGGAGTTTGTCATCCGGGAGGAGAGCGAGGTGACCGGCCAGACGCTGGAGAAGCTGCAGCTGCGCAGGAATATCCTGCTGTGCTGTATCACCCGGAAGGGCCAGATCATCATCCCCAAGGGGCAGGACTCCATTATGAAGGGCGACCATGTGATCGTGGTGGCGGCCAACAGCGCGAGGCTGAAGGACATCAAAGACATTTTGAAGAGGGATTAGGGCAGAGCGATGAATTATTCAATTATCCGATATATTATAGGCTGGGTGCTGAATTTCGAGGCGTGCTTTATGGTGGTGCCCTGTGTGACGGCTGTCATCTATGGGGAGCGGGAGGGGCTGGCCTTCGCAGCGGTGATGGTGGCCTGCCTGGTGCTGGGGATGCTCTTGATCGCGCGCAAGCCTAAGAATCATACTTTTTACCTGAAGGAGGGGTTCGTGACAGTATCCCTAAGCTGGCTGGTGCTCAGCCTCATGGGGGCGCTGCCCTTCGTGCTGAACGGGGACATTCCCAGCTACACGGACGCCATGTTTGAGATTATCTCCGGCTTCACGACGACGGGCTCCAGTATCTTGACGGAGGTGGAGGGGCTGGCCAGGTGCAGCCTGATGTGGAGGAGCTTTACCCACTGGGTGGGCGGCATGGGCGTCCTGGTCTTTATCCTGGCGGTGCTGCCCATGGCGGGCGGAAGCAACATGAACCTGATGAAGGCGGAGAGCCCAGGCCCCCAGGTGGGCAAGCTGGTGCCCAAGGTGCGCCGGACAGCCATGATCCTGTACGGGATGTATGTGTTTATCACCGCCGTGCAGATTGTGCTGCTGCTGGTGAGCGGCATGCCGCTGTTCGATACGCTGACCATCACCTTCGGCACGGCTGGTACCGGAGGCTTTGCTGTGCTCAACGACAGCTGCGCAAGCTATACCAGCGTCCAGCAGGTGATCATAACCGTATTTATGATCCTGTTCGGGATCAACTTTAACGCCTATTATTTTCTGTTCATCAAGAAATGGAAGCAGTTCCTCAAGTGCGAGGAGATGCGCTGGTACTTGATTATCATCGGTGTGGCCACGGCCATCATCACTGTCAACACGGTGGGGATGTTCAGCAGCGCAGCGGAGGCCCTGCGGCATGCGGCCTTCCAGGTGGGCTCCATCATCACGACGACGGGCTATGTCACCACAAATTATGATTTGTGGCCGCCCCTGTCCCGGGGGATCCTGGTGACACTGATGTTTATCGGCGCCTGCGCGGGCAGCACCGGCGGCGGCATCAAGGTGTCCCGAATCGTCATCCTGGCCAAGACGATCCGCAAGGAGCTGCAGAGCCTGGTACACCCCAGGAGCATTGAGAAGATTAAGTTCGAGGGGCACCCGGTGGAGCATGAGACGCTGCGCTCCATCAATGTGTTCCTGATTACATACCTGATGATTTTCACAGCCTCCGTGCTGATCGTGTCCCTGGACGGCTTCGACCTGGTGACCAATTTTACGGCGGTGGCCACCACGCTGAACAACGTGGGGCCTGGCCTGGAGGTGGTGGGAGCCACCGGCAACTTCTCCGCGTTTTCCGCCCTGTCCAAGTATGTGCTGATGTTCGACATGCTGGCCGGAAGGCTGGAGATCTTCCCGGTGCTGCTGTGCTTCTACCCGAGAACCTGGAAGAAGTTCTGACAGGATAAGGAAGGGAAATTCCATCTAGTGAGATAGGAAGAGGATAGCGCCGGTGTGCCAAGGGCGGATTGCCCTTGGCACACCGGCATTTTTATTCGGCTGTAAAAGGGATATGGAAGGTGGCGATGTCCTGCTCCAGCGCCTTGAGGGCTGCCGGCCGGTCCTGGCGGCGGATACAGGCGAGGATATCCTGGTGGTGGGCCGGGAACAGGCGCAGGCTCTCCCGGTTCCAGTAATCCCAGTAGAACTGGGAGAAGGCCACGATATGCTGCTGCATGGCTTGGCAGAGAACCCGGTAGTAGAAGGTATCTTGGCAGACGGAGGCCAGCGCAAGATGGAACTCGCTGTTCATCTGCCAGTGCTCGGCGGGGGTGCTGGAGAGGCTGGCATCCTCGTGCTGGCGCACAAGGGCTTCCAGGCTGTCCAGACGCTCGGGCGTAAATTTCTCCCAGTAGTGGTCTAAGTACCGGGGCTCGGTGAAGAGGCGGAAATTGCTGATGTTGGTGATGTCTGCGGGGGTGTAGGAGACAATCATATAGCCGTAGCGGGGGAGGGCTACCAGGATCCCCTCGCTGCACAGCTCGATCAGGGCATCCCGCACTGGAGACTTGCTGACCTGATACTTCTCGATAAGCTGCTTCTCTGTGATGGGGAGGTTCCGGGGGAACTTGCCCTCCAGCAGCTCGGCCATCAGCTCCCTGCGCACGTATTCTCTCAAATTTGTCGTGGGTTTCATAAAATGATCGCTCCTTAGTCTTGCATATCCAATAGACCTGTGCTACGATAGATACACAGGCTGATATTATCAGAGATATTATTTATTGATATTGTTAAAAGCATTACTAAAAAATATTATTAAAGGAATGCCGTTTCCAGGCATCCTGACAGAGGGCGATTTCCCTGATTGCCAGAGGATGCCGGGCTATCTCTAATATAGCATACGAGGAAATGGGTTTCAATGAGGAATGCCGCAGGGGAAGGAGAAGGTGCACAGATGAGGAAGGACATGGATTGGACGGGCGGGCAGGATACCGCAGATTTTGGCTGCTTTGGAGAGATACTGGAGAAGGAGCTTCTGGCGGCGATGGGGTGTACGGAGCCCATCGCCCTGGCGCTGGCGGGGGCCAAGGCACGGGATCTCCTGGGGGAGCTTCCGTCCCGCGTGGATATCTACTGCAGCGGCAACATCATCAAGAATGTGAAGGCTGTGAAGATCCCTGGGACGAAGGGGCGGCGGGGGATTGAGACAGCCGTGGCCATGGGGCTTGCCATGGGAGGCTCCGGGCACGGGCTGCAGGTGCTGGAGGGCGCGGGCGAGAGCCAGGCGGAACTGGCCTGGCGTCTGGAGAAGGAAGGCCGGTTGGCTGTCCATCTGGAGGAGGGGGCGGAAAACCTCTATATCCGCCTGGAGGCCCAGGCAAAAGAGCATACCTGTATGGTGGAGATGAAGAACCACCACAGCCAGTTCAGCCGGGCAGAGCTTGACGGGAAGCTGCTGATAGAGGAGAATGAAGAGAGCACGGCGGAGTTCGGCGGCGCCGCCCGTCTGCTGACGCCGGAATTTATCCTGGACTATGTGGAGGAGATCCCCATCATGGAGGAGGGGAACCGGCAGCTGCGGGAGCTGCTCCTGCGGCAGGCAAGATGCAACGAAGCCATTGGCCGGGAAGGAATCCGAGGAGGCTACGGGGCTGGCGTGGGAAGGCTTCTGCAGGAGCAGAATGTGCAGGGCGACCCGCTGCAGGAGGGGATCGCCGTGGCGGCCGGAGGCTCGGACGCCAGGATGAGCGGCTTGGAGATGCCGGTGATCATAAATTCCGGGAGCGGCAATCAGGGGATGACCATTGCCTGCCCGATTGTGGTATACTGGAAGAGTACCGGGCAGACAGAGGAGGCGCTGTGCCGGGCACTGCTGCTGGCAAACCTGCTGGCAGTCTGCGAGAAATCTTACATTGGCCGCCTGTCAGCCTACTGCGGCGCAGTGAGCGCAGGCGCGGCGGCAGGCGCGGGGATCGCCTACCTGATGCACATGAGCCGGGAGGAGATCTGCAAGGTGGCGGAGGATACGCTGGCCATCGCCAGCGGCATCCTGTGCGACGGGGCCAAGCCGTCCTGCGCGGCGAAGATTGCCGCCTCCCTGAACTGCGCGAAGCTGGCGCTGGATATGACCAAAGCCAGGACAGGCTTCCGCCAAGGGGAAGGCATTGTGGGCGGCGGCCTGATGGACACGATCCGCAACGTGGGATGTATCGCGCGGGAGGGGATGGGGGTCACAGACCAGGTGATGCTCAAGGTCATGCTGGACAACCCTTTTCCCCAGAGCGCGTGAGGAAAGGCACGCCGGGACGGTAGGGGCAGCGCCCGATGCCAGAGAGAGCTATTAGGCTGTAGGAGACCGCATCAGACGCCGGGCGGCTGTCTGGCGGACAGGGAAGGCAGCGGATGGATTAGGAAAGGGAGGAATGTACCATGGGCAAGGCGAGGCCGGAGCGGATCCTGGAGGATATCCAGGCGCTGGCAGCAATCTCCTCCACGCCGGCGGAGGATGGGATCACCCGGGTGAGCTGGACGGAGGAGTACGCCAGGGGGACAGACTACGTCAAGAGGCGAATGCAGGAGGCGGGGCTGGAGGTGACAGAGGATGAGGCGGGCAACCTGTGCGGCTGCCGGAGAGGAAGCTCACCGGTGGGAAGCATTCTGTCCGGCTCACACTTAGACACCGTGTTCTGCTCCGGGGCCTACGACGGTATCCAGGGCGTGGCCTGCGCGCTGGAGGCGGCGCGGCTTCTGGAGGAGAACGGCATCAGGCTGCGCAATCATTACAAGGTACTGGGCATGGCGGAGGAGGAAGGCACCCGTACTGGATGTGTCCTCACAGGCAGCACGTGTATCCGCCGGGAGCTGGAGGGGAAGGGACTTCCAGATATCACCGGCAGGGATGGCAGGCCTCTGAGGGAGATCCTGGAAGAATACCGTGGCTTCCAGCAGGTGCAGGTTCCCCGGGCAAGCCTCCTGCAGCGGGAGCCGATGGCCTATGTGGAAATCCATGACGAGCAGGGGCCGGTGCTGGAGCAGGCGGGGGAGGAGATCGGGATTGTGGAGCATATCCGCGGCATCCGGAACTTTGACGTGATCCTGACAGGCGCCTCCGGCCATCCGGGGACAGTTCCCATGACGGCCAGGCGGGACTGCAGCTTGGCGGCCTACGCCGTTTGCCTGGCGGCCAGCCGCTATGTGGAGGAACACTTTGACAAGGAGGCGACCATCACCTTCGGCAAGATGCTGGTGCGCCCTGGCTCCAGCAACAGCATCCCGGGGGAGGCGGAGTTTTCCGTGGATATCCGCTTCGGCAGCCGTGAGGCGGGGGAGGATATTGTGCAGAAGGTACGGGCGCTGGTGCAGGAGCAGGCACAGGAGGCGGGGCTGCAGGTGCAGCTGCGGGAGCATATGAGCAAGGATGTGGTGCCGATGGCGGGAAGGCTTCAGGAGATCATCCAGGAGGTCTGCTGGCGGCAGGGGCTGTCTGCCCGGCGTATGGACAGCGGAGCTGGGCATGACGCTATGAACTTTGCAGCGGTCTGCCCGTCTGCGATGATTTTCACACCGTGCCGGGACGGCGTCAGCCACAATGTGAAGGAGTATGTGCCGGAGGCCAGCTTAGGGATGGCTGCGGACGTGCTGTATGAGACAATTTTAGAATTAGACAAGGAGATAGGAAAATGAGCAGTGAAGAGAGGAAGAACAACGAAACGGTACAGGGTGGGAACGGCGGAGAGGCCGTTGATGACAAGCGCATGGACGATCCGGTATCCATGTTCGTCCTGTTTTCCAGGTTTTTCGCCATCGCCGCACGGCGGATGGAGGAGCGCCTGGGAGAGGAAGGGCTCCAGATCATGGCGGACAGCGTGCGGGAGTTTGGAATTGAGCGGGGGAAGGATATTGCCCGCCGGGCGGCTGCCAAGGGACAGGCCAACGACCTTCTGAACTATCTGTCCAACTACGATATGGAGCGGAGCGAGGAGTTCGGCTACGACAATGATATCACGGCGGAGGCGGTGCGCCAGGAGTTCCGCGGCTGTGTGTTTGCCGAGACATGGATGGCAGAAGGGCAGGAGAAATATGGCAGGATCTACTGCGAGAACATCGACCCGGCTATCGCCTACGGCTACAACGAAAATATGGTCTGCGAGCACGACAAGATTATGTACGACGATAAGAAATGTACCTTCTGCTTCCGCATGAAGGAGGCGCAGGAGGGAAAGAAAGAGAAATAGGCGAGAGAAGCGAAAAGCAGGAGAAGAGAAAAGCGCACACACTGCGAAAAAGCAAACACAGCGAAAAAGCGAAAAAATGAAAACGTGAAAAAGCAGGACAGGCTGCGGGATGGAGAAGCTCCGACCCGGCGCTGTCCTGCTTTTTGTAAGCCTTGTCCTGCTTTTTTGACGGCGGGGATTTGCCCTGTGCCGCTTTTACGGCTCTGCGGCGCGGGACGTTTTTGTTAGCTTTTGCGGCGCGGGATGCTTTTGCCGGCTTTGCGGCGCGGGACGATTTTGAAGCCCGGCGGTCAGAACTGGAATACAATCCCCATGGCAGCTGCAAATACAATGTAGATGATGGGGTGCAGGTCAAATTTTTTGGTGGCGGCCAGGATGACCAGCGCCAGGACAATGGACTTGTAGTTCAAAACCTGGGGGATGCTGGAAATGCCTGTCCAGTTTTCCGTGTGGAACAGCGCCAGCAGGGCCACGGAGATGCCTGCGGAGGCGATCATGGCGGCGGAGGCGGGGCGCAGGCTGTAGAAGACATCCTGTACCAGCACGGACTCCTTGAATTTTGCCAGAACCTTGGCCACAATCACGATGACGATCACCGAGGGGAGCACAAGGGACAGCGGGGCCAGCAGGCAGCCGGCGATCCCCAGCGAGGTGTACCCCACGTAGGTGGCCATGTTGATGCCCAGAGGGCCGGGGGTGGACTCGGAGATGGCGATCATGTTGGACACATCTGCCGTGGTGTACCAGCCGGTCTTGGCGCTGATGGCGTACAGGAACGGGAGAGTGGCCAGCCCGCCGCCGATGGCGAAGAGCCCAGTCTTAAAAAATTCCCAGAACATTTCCACATAGATATTCATTGCTTCGCACCTCCCATCCGTCGGATTTTTCCATAGAGCCCCCCGAATACGCCGGCTCCGATGACCAGGAGCGCCGGGGAGATGGAGGTGAACAGGGACAGGGCCAGGATGAGGCAGAACAGGGCGACGGTCACCTTGTCGATGAGCGCCTTCTTGGCCAGCTTGAGGACGGCGTTGAAGATCAGCACGCAGACGCAGGCGCGGATGCCGGCGAAGGCGTGGTTGACAGCCGCAATGTGGGCGAAGCCCTGGATAAAGGCTGCGATGATGGTGATCACCACGATGGAGGGGGCGACGACGCCCAGAGTGGCCACGATGCCGCCCACGATGCCCCGGAGTTTGTAGCCGATGAAGGTGGCGGTGTTCACCGCGATGACGCCAGGGGTGCACTGCCCGATGGCATAGTAATCCATAAGTTCATCTTCCGTCGCCCAGTGACGGCGCTCCACCACTTCCTTCTGGAGCATGGGCAGCATGGCGTAGCCGCCGCCGAAGGTAAAGCCACCGATGCGGGCGAAGGTCAGAAATAAGTCAACAAGTTCTTTCATTGAGAAATCTCCTTCCCGAAATCCTTTGTAACGCGGTAAAATGCGTTGTCTTTTCTATATGCCTCTGCTATCATAGCATATGGAGAACCATATGAAAAATATGTATATCATATAAGAAATATATGGAAAAGATATAGAAAAGATGGAAAACATAGAAGAGCGCACGGGGAATACAGAAGAACCTATGCGGAGTATGGAAGCACATAGAAGGAATACGAAAGAACAAGAGAAGGGAGAGGTGAGGATGGACTTTCGGAAGCTGGAATATTTTGTGACGGTGGCAGATGAGGGGAGCATCACGGCGGCGGCGGGGCGGCTGCACATGTCCCAGCCGCCGCTCAGCACACAGCTGAAGCTTTTGGAGGAGGAGCTGGGCGTCCGGCTGTTCGAGCGGGGCAGCAGGAGCATCCGCCTGACGGACGCCGGGAAGATGCTTTACCAGAGGGCCAGGGGAATCCTGGACATGGCGGCGGATGCGGAGAGGGAGGTGAAGGACTTCGGGGATGGGCTCCAGGGGAGCCTGCGGCTGGGCGTCATCTCCTCGGCGGGAAGCGGGCGGTTCTATGCAAACATCCGAAGCTTCAAGGCACGCTATCCCAGGGTGCTTTTCGAGATACGGGAGGGAAATACATACGCCCTGTTGGAGCTGCTGCGCCAGGGGCAGATCGAGGCGGCGCTGCTGCGCACGCCGTTTGTCACGGAAGGCATGAAATGCCGGTATCTGGAGAGAGAGGCCATGATGGCTGTGGGGGCGCGGGAGTATTTTGACGGCATTCTGCTGCCGGGGCAGGCGGCGGAAGCAGGCAGGGCGGAAGCTGTGAGACAAGAAGACCGAGAAGAAGCTGTGAGGCAAGAAGGCCGGGAAAAAATCGGAAGGCAAGAAGATCGGGAAGAAATCGCAAGGCAAGAAGGCCGGGAAGAAGCTGGAAGGCAAGAAGGCTGGGAAGAAGCCGGGGACGGGATGGCTGAGGGAAGGGCGATCGCCTTGAAGGAGCTTGCGGGAAGGCCGCTCATTGTCTACCGCAGATGGGAGGGCATCATCGCCGGGGAATTCCACAGCATCGGCGAAGAACCCTTTATCCTGTGCCGGAACGACGATGCCAGAACCACCGCAGCCTGGGCAGATGCAGGGCTTGGCATCGGGATACTGCCCAAGCCCGCGGTGGACAACACCTCTTGGCAGCCGGGCATCTGCCGCGCCGTCATAGGGGAGGAGAAGCTGTACACCCGCATGGCGCTGGTCACCCGGGAAGGGAAATATGTCTCCAGCGCGGCGCGGCGCTTTGTGGAGGAGTTCCGGTAGCGGCAAGCCGCTCTTCCAGGGCGGCGCTTTGCCGCTCTTCCAGGGCGGCGCTTTGCCGCTGCCATCTCTTTTTCAGGGCCTGGCGCCTGGCAAGGCTCCTTTTCCAGCCCCACCGGCGCGGGGGCAGCTGGCTTAAGGGAAGAGCACCTTGCCCACGCGAGGAATCTTTTTCACGGCGAGCACGATGGCCAGCGCGATGAAGTAGACCGGGATATGGCCGAACAGCTGCCACGAGAAGCTGTAGGTGCGGATGCCTGTGAGGGCGACCAGGTTGTCCATGGTGAGCATGTGGATCAGGTAGACGCCCAGGCTGCAGCCGGAGATGCCGGTGATGGCGCGGCGCACTTTGGCATTTCGGATGCGCCCGAAGGGCAGGTTCTTGAACAGGAGGAAGACCGCCGCTCCGTAGCCGTAGCTGGCAAAGGATTCATAGTCGATGAGATCCTTCCACAGGCCGCCCTCCGCCGCGCTGATGGCGTCGGTGCCGAAGAACATGTACAGGGCGCAGCAAAGCCCCACGGCATAGATCACGTAGGTGACGGGCCGGGGGATTCTGGCGTTGGCCAGATAGTATCCCAAAAGGGCATAGGGCAGGTAGTTGACGGCCAGGGGGAAGACGATGTACTCGCTGTAGCCCATGCCGATGCGCCCCAGCACATAGGGGAAGACGGAGTTGACGCCGATGCCCAGGAGAGCCAGGTAGAGCATCCAGTGGAGATACTTCTTGTCCGCGAACAGGGAGAGGACCGGGATGGCCAGGTAGATGCCGAACAGCGGGAAGAAGAACCAGTACACATTCTCGATGGTGCTGGTCAGGAACAGGAACACAATGTGACGGAAATCCTCCACCACAATGACGCCGGTGATGTGTTTCCAAGCCAGGGTGACGCCGCTCCAGATGAGCAGGGGGATGAGGGTGCGCATAACGCGGCGCTGGAGAAACTGCTTCGTGGTGTGCCGCTCCCGGTAGTTGATCAGGTTGGCTCCGGAGAGCATGAAGAAGCAGGGCACCGCAAAGTGGGCGGCCACCTGCACAAAGAGGCTTAAATCCCACAGATCCGTGCGGTCGTAGGAGTACAGCACGGAGTTGCAGTGCAGCCAGATGATGCAGAAGCAGGAAAAAATGTTCAGCACATCAAAGGACAGGACGCGGCCGCGCCTGTTTTTGGAGGATTTACCTTTGGGGGCGGCTGTCTGGCCGCTGGCCGTCCGAGAGGATAAGGTATTGGTGGTCATCGTGTTTCTTCCTCCTTTCGAGTTCTGTATGGCGGTAAGGGCTGGGGAACCGGATTCCCGGTAGTTTGCAGAAGGAACCGCAGAGTGTCCGGCGGGAGCTTTGGAGCGCCCGGCGGGTTCTCTGGAGTGTCCAGCGGAATCTCTGGGGCGCCCGGTGGGTTCTCTGGAGCGCCTAGCGAGATCTCTGAGGCGGCCAGCCCGGGCGGGGATATCTGTCCCAGCAGGCGGAAGATTGTGCGGGCGACTCCATCCTCCGTGTTAGAGGGAGCCACCAGGCTGGCGAGCCGCTTCAAATGGTCTGAGGAATTGCCCATGGCTACGCCCGTTCCAGCGTAGGAGAGCATCTCCAGGTCGTTTTCCCCGTCCCCGAAGGCCAGGATCTCCTCCCGGCGGACGCCGAGCAGACGGGCCAGGTGGGCCAAAGCCCTCTGCTTGTTGGTGCTGCCGGCGGCAAATTCCAGGTAGTGGGGGACAGACGAGGTCACATAGAGATCCGGTATAGTTTCTGCCTGGCGGCGAACCTCCTGTTTCAGCTCCATATCCGCGAAGACAAAATCCATTCCTTCCACTGCGGCAGAATGCTGGGCGATCAGCGCAGGGATATCCCGGCAGGGTGTGCGCGTCGCCTGGACATAGGCAATGGAATGGCCGGAAGCGCCGAAGCTTGCAGGGTCCTGCACAAAGGCGGCGTCGGCGTAGGCAGCGCCGCCGATGAACACCTCTGCGGGAACCGGGAAGCGCCTGAGCAGGGCGAGAAGAGCCTGGAGATTGGCCTCCGACAGAGGACGGCGGTACAGGCATTTCCGGTCGGCAAGGCGATAGATAGCCGCACCGTTGGAGGTGAGGGCGTACTGGAAATGCGGGCAGGAGGCGACCTCCTGCGGAAGGGCACATAGAGCCCGGCCTGTGGCGGCGGCGATGGCAATTCCTCTGCCTGCGGCGCAGGCGAAGGCCTGTCTTGTCTGCGGAGACAGCCGTCCCAGTCCATTGAGGGCGGTGCCATCCAGGTCAGTGGCGATCAAGCGCAGACACGGGACAAGCCCGGAAGCGGGCGCGCCTGCAGAGGCCCTGTCAGTGATGAAAGCCATGGCAGCCATCCTCCTTTCCCGGAAAACAAAACTTAACGCAGTGCCAGCGTACAAGGGAACGCATGGCCCGTGGTATACGGACGCTATTTATAGTGTACAGAAAAAGAGAGCTCTGTGCAAGATGGAAATGATTTTGTTTACAAAAGGGGACGGACAGTGTAAAATATTTCTTAACACGAGGGCGGATACGGAGGAGAAATCGTGGACTTAACATTCGGAGAACAGGTAAAGATACTTCTGAAGAGGAGGAAGATGACGATCAAGGATCTGGCGGACATGATCACGGAGGCCACCGGAAGGAAAATGTCCCGCCAGAACCTGACCCAGCAGCTGGGGAGGGACAACTTCCAGGAGCAGGACATGCGGATGATCGCGGGAATCCTGGGCTGCTCCATGCAAGTGGTTCTGGTCAGCGGGGAGGCAGCAGCCGCAGAGCCGCCGGTCTTCGAGGAGCGGTACGAGAGCCGGGGACTCGCCCAGGCGGCAGCGGCGTCTGTAAAGCCTGCTCCGCAGCCAGTGCGCAGAAGGCCCAGGCAGCCAATCCTGGGAGATGTGGATCCCAAGACTGGGGAGGAGTACAAGAGCAACACGGTGCGCACCCATCCGGTGCTGCGGGGCTATGTCCAGGTATATGACAGCTCAGAGCACAAATGGATTGACCTGGTGGAGGAGGAATTCCTGAAATTCCAGGAGGAGAAGCACGCGATGATGGGCAAGGAGTACGAGCCGCCGGTGTATATCGACTAGGCGGAATACGGATACGCAGCGGGGGACATGATGCCGCGCATAGCGGAAAAATATGGTACCGCGCATAGCGGAGAAATATAGTGCCGCGCATAGCGGAGAATATGGCATCGCGCATAGAGGAGAACATAGTACCGCGCATAGCGGAAAATATGGCATAGTACATAGCGGGAGTGGGCAACATGGCATTCTACACAAATCTGACAGAGGAATTTAAGCGGG
Source organism: uncultured Lachnospiraceae bacterium (assembly GCA_944381745.1). Lineage (GTDB taxonomy): Bacteria > Bacillota > Clostridia > Lachnospirales > Lachnospiraceae > JAGTTR01. The sequence goes on from CALWMI010000011.1 coordinate 14,359, forward strand.
CTTTGGTGGGGGCGGGGTACCGCCAGCTGCCCACCAACCTGTCTGGTTTTTCACTGTTCTATATGGATGGGGAAGGGCAGCCCCGAGGGATTCTGCTGGCGGAGATGGGCGGGCGCACAGAGCTGACAAAGGAGCAGTTCGCCTGGATTCACAGGCGGGCATACGAGGGGCTTGCCGCTATGGGCACGCCTCCGGTGTTCCTGACGGTGGCAGCGGATGCCGGGATTGGGATGAAGCGGGAGTTTTTTGCAGATATCCCCGCATGCTGGCTGTGGGAGCTGGATACGGGGAAACTGCTGATCTACGAGAACCAGCCCGCAGCCTTCTATGGGGCGGAGAAGATTATTGAGCGATTGGGTGCAGGCCAAGACGGTGCGTGGAGCCGGCAGGATGGCGCGCAGGGAGGCCGAGCCGGTGCGTGGAGCCAGCAGGATAGCGGGCAGGGAGGCCGGGCTGGCGCGTGGGAAAGGCAGGATGGTGCCGGACGGGCAGCTTGGGGGCGGCAGGGTCAGAGCCCTGACGGCGGAGGCGGATGGCTGTGCCGGGAACGCCTGAGAAGGCTGTGGAGAACCCGCGCAGTCATGAATACGCTGATGGTGGCCGTCAACATTGCCGTGTTTATCGTCATGGAATTCATGGGGGACACGGAGGACGTGCAATTTATGCTGGAGCACGGGGCGTCCTTCCCGATACTGATTAGATATTACGGGGAGAGCTACCGCCTGTTCACCTCCATGTTCCTGCATTTTGGCCTGTCCCATCTGCTGAACAATATGCTTGTCCTGTTCCTGCTGGGAGATAACCTGGAGCGGGCTGTGGGAAAATGGAAGTACCTGGTGATCTATCTCTTCTCGGGGATCGGCGGCAACCTCCTGTCCCTTTGGTGGGAGCTGAGGACGGGGGACTATGCGGTGAGCGCAGGAGCCTCGGGAGCCATCTTCGGCGTTGTGGGGGCGCTGTTCTACGTGGTGGCCGTCAACAAGGGAAGGCTGGAGGATATGACCACACGCAGGCTGGGGATTCTCATCGTCATGACGCTCTATCTGGGATTCACCAGCACAGGCGTAGACAATTTCGCCCATATTGGCGGCCTGCTCACCGGATTTGCCGTGGGGGCGGCGCTGTACCGGCGTCCTAGGCGGCGGAACTATGCGGCCTAGAGGAGATTATGCGCCCTGGATGGCGGAGAGATTATGCGGCCCAGATGGCCGAAAAACTGCCACTTGTAGAAAGAAAACCGGTGGGATATACTGGAGTTAATTTACAGTGGCTGCCCCGGCAGGCGGGAGTGGAGGGGTAGGGAGAAGGTAAAGGCAGTCCCCTCACCGGAGGAGCGGCAGGTGAGGGAGCCGCCGTGGGCCTGGGCGATTTCTCGGGCGATGGGGAGGCCAAGGCCGGTGCCGTGCTCCTTGGTGGTATGGTAGGGCAGGAAGATGGCGTCTGCCTCCTGGGCAGGAATGCCAGGGCCGTTATCGGCGACGGTTAGGACGGCAGATTCCTTCTCCCGGCAGAGGGAGAGGCGGATAAGGCCGCCGTCGTCCAGCGCCTCCGCCGCGTTCTTGATCAGATTCATCCAGGCCTGCTTCAAGCGCACAGCGTCGCCGTCTGCGGTGATTCCGGCCTGGATGCCCTGCGCGTCCAGGCGGATCCTGCGCCGGTTCAGCTCAGGGAGGAAGGCGTAGACCAGATCCTTCAGCAGGGCGGACAAATCGCAGGGAGCCAAGCGGACCAGCTGTCCGGCTGACTGGAAGGAGGAAATGTCGTCCAGCAGCAGGCGCAGATGGGCAAGATCTTCTTTTATGTAGCCCCAGAATTTGTGGGAGCGCACTTGTGGGCAGGATAATTCCACCAGCTGGAGCGAGCTGTCAATCAGTGTGAGGGGATTGCGGATTTCGTGGGAAATCGCGGAGATTTCCCGGCGGTGCTCTTCCTTTAAACGCTGGATTTCCGCCTCCAGCTTCGTGTTGTCTTCGGACATGGGTATCGGCCTCCTCTGTGATCAGGGTAGCATACCGGCCGGGGCGCTGCAAACAGAAACGTCCGACAAATACCGACGTTTTCAGAGCCGCTGGCGGGTGTTTTACAAAATAAATGAGAGATGTATGTATTTTGGAAGGAGAGGAAAAGTGATGAGAGACAGCAGCTGTATTTTCTGCAAAATTGCCGGAGGAGAGATTCCGTCGGCCACGATCTATGAGGATGAGAAGTTCCGGGTGATCCTGGATCTGGGGCCGGCCTCCAAGGGCCACGCGCTGATTTTGCCGAAGGAGCATTTTGCGAATATCTACGAGCTGGATGAGGAGACGGCGGCAGCCGCTTTTGTCCTGGCCAAGAAGATGGCGGGGAAGATGACGGAGGCGCTGGGCTGCGACGGCTTCAATATCGTGCAGAATAATGGGACGGTTGCGGGGCAGACGGTGTTCCACTTCCATATCCATTTGATTCCCAGGTATGAGGGGGACGGCGTGGCGCTGGGCTGGAAGCCGGGCGAGCTCACGGAGGAGCAGAAGGAAGACATTTTGGCTAGGCTGCAGTGACAGATGAGAGGAAGCCAACCGCGAGGGAAGTATGAGGGCGGGTATGGGCATGACAAACGAAGAACGGTTCGTGGAATTGTTTCGCAAGTATAAGGACCGTGTGTATGCGGTCGCCTTCCGCCGTCTGAAGAGCGAGTCAGAGGCGGAGGATATCTGTCAGGAAACCTTCAAGAAAATGTTTGAAAAGCTGGATCTGGGAATGGAAGACGAGAAGATCAAGGCGTGGCTGATGGTGGTCGCGGACAACGCGGCAAAGGACATTCTCAGGAAAGGCGGACGCTACCGCCAAGTGTATGTCGCTGGTGAGGAGCTGGAGACGGGCGGGATGCGGAGGGATGCAGGAAATGAAGCTTACGAGGAACTGCTGCGGGCAGATTTTCGTGTCAGAATTTTGGAGGAACTGAGGAGGCATAACAAGGAGCAATATGAGGTGATGGTCTGCGTCTGCTGTATGGGATTGCGCATGGAAGAGGCGGCAGAACAGATGGGACTGGATTACCGGCAGGTGGTCAACCGCCTGCACCGCGCAAGAAGCTGGCTTCGGGAACACTACCGGGAGGAATACAACGAGCTGCGGCACTGAGCCGGCAAGCTTCTGCACTGAGTTGGCGGGCTGCGGTACTGAGTTGGCGGCGGAGTGGAAACGGCGGCAGGGGATGCCTGCCGCCGGGCACGGGATTTAACTGAGGCAGAGCTCCTCGATAAGATTTGTGATCGTCTCGATGGAATTGCGCTGTCCGCTGTCCGTCATGGCTTTGCTGTACTCTTGGCGGTTCTGGTAGAGGGTGTTGACTGCGTCCAGGAGCGTCAGATTGGTGACCTCTTCCTCCTCCAGCACAATGCTGAATCCCTGAGCCTCGAAGGAGCGGGCGTTCAGGATTTGGTCGCCCCGGCTGGCGTTCTTGGAGAGCGGGATGAGCAGGTTGGGCTTGTGCAGGGCGAGAAGCTCGCAGATGGCATTGGCGCCTGCACGGGAGATGACGATGTCCGCCAAGGCGAACAGGTCGCGAAGCTCCTTCTTGATGTATTCAAACTGGACATAGCCCTCGATGCCGTCGAAGCGGGGATCCAGCTTTCCTTTGCCGCACAGATGTATAATCTGGTAGGTTTTCAAAAGCTCCGGGAGCACGCCGCGGATGGTATCGTTGATGGCGGCGGAGCCAAGGCTTCCGCCCATGACCAGGATGACAGGCTTGTTCGCTGTAAAACCGCAGAAATCCAGGGCAGCGATGCGGTTGCCGGCCAGAAGTTCCTGACGGATGGGAGAGCCGGTGAGGACAGCCTTCTCTGCGGGAAGGTGGGACAGGGTCTCCGGGAAATTGCAGCACACCTTGGAGGCCGATGGGATGCAGATCCGGTTGGCCAGCCCGGGGGTGAGGTCGGATTCATGGAGAATCACAGGGATATGTAGCCTTCCGGCGGCCAGGACGACAGGGACGGTGACGAAGCCGCCCTTGGAAAATACGATGCCGGGCTGCAGCTGGCGAAGCAGCTTGCGCGCCTCCCCGAAGCCTTTGAGTACCCGGAAGGGGTCTGTGAAGTTTTTCCTGTCAAAATACCGGCGAAGCTTGCCGGATGAAATTCCGTAGTAGGGGATGTCCATCTCCTCTATGAGTTTTTTCTCAATCCCGTCGTAGGAGCCGATGTAGTGGATATCGTAGCCGAGCTCCTTCAGCCGGGGAATCAGTGCAATGTTGGGTGTGACATGGCCGGCGGTTCCGCCGCCGGTGAGGACGATTCGTTTCATTTCTGATGACCTCCGTGTGGTTGTGATAGGCAGGGCATGTGAAAGCCCAACATCATACTATGATAAGGAGCAGGGAAAAGTCAAGGGAGGACTTCATTTTCGGCCGCTGTTTCGGGCGGGCCGGCATCTGGCAGGCCGGTACAGGGCGCTGGGCGGATGCTGGAAGGCAGTGGGCAGACAGAGGAGGCGCTGTGCTAGGCGCTGTTAGGCCGTGAGGACGGCACGAGGCGAAGGACAAGAACGGTACCGCAGGGTATATGAGGAAGTAAGATGAAGGAAGAGCGCAGGCAACAACAGAATCTGGATAGGGATGTGGACAGGCTGTTCCAGGAGGGCTTTCAGGAGAAGGCCAGACGCCTGGAGGCTGAGGCTGCCCGGGA
>CALWMI010000012.1 GCA_944381745.1 uncultured Lachnospiraceae bacterium
GTGCAAACATCAGCACCAATGTTCTGGCACGTCTGGGGAAGGGTGCGCCTGTTTCAATGGAAAGCATGGAAAAAATCTGCAAAGTATTAAACTGCAATATTGGCGATGTTATGGAATTTGTTCCTGACAATGAAAACGGAGGAAAAGATGCATGATTACAGGCGCAATCAAAAATAAAGTAGATAAAATCTGGACGGACATCTGGGCTGGCGGCATTACGAATCCTTTGACAGTAATTGAACAGCTGACCTACCTGATGTTCATCCGCTCTCTTGATGAAAAAGAACTGGAGACAGAAGAATTTGAAAATATGAGCGGCGAGAAGATGGAGAAAATTTTTCCGCAATCCCCTATCGGGCAGTCTATGCGCTGGAGCAAGTTCAAGAATGACGATCCGCGCGACATTTATGATGTGATTTCCCGGCGGGTGTTCCCTGCTATTAAAAATATGAAACATGGACATCTGCCCGATTTTACGGAGCAGGGCGAGATGATTGAAATCATGGAAGGCTTCGAGAACGATACCGATAAAGATACTGCTTTTGCTCGGTATATGAGCGATGCCATGTTCCCGATTCCTACACCCCAGGTATTGCAAAAAATCATTACCGGCTTGGACGACCTGTATGAACACGACATTTCCGATTCGGATATGCAGGGCGATCTGTACGAATATATGCTGGGGAAACTTTCTACAGCCGGTCAAAATGGGCAGTTCCGTACGCCCCGGCACATCATCAAAATGATGGTGGAGCTTTTGCAGCCTACTCCGGAGGATGCCATCTGCGACCCGGCATGTGGTACAGCAGGTTTTCTGGTGGCATCGGCGGAGTACATTCGCAGCCACTATGAAGATACCATGACAAATGAACAGTGGGAACATTTCTTCGGGCCGATGTTTACCGGCTTTGACACTGACCGCACCATGTTGCGGCTGTCGGCAATGAATCTGATGCTCCATTCGATTACATACCCGGAAATTGATTATCAAGACAGCGTTTCCAAGCAAAACCAAATCCGGGATAAATTCACCATTTGCTTGGCGAATCCTCCCTTTAAGGGCACCATTGAAAATTTTTAGAGATGGTGAATTGGGACAGCAAGGGAGCTTTTTTCCTCCTGGGTTATCTCTATGGCCGGGGACTGGGCGGCCCGGAGGACATTGCAAAGGGTGTGGAGTACCTCCAGAGGGCCGGCGGCTATGGGGAGGCCAAGGAGGAACTGCGGCGCTACAAAAAGATCTTCTTCGGCAAGTGGGTGCGGCGGTAAGGGGCGCCGCCGCCCGGCATCCGGTCTGCGCGGAAGGGGTGGCCTGCAGGGGACGCTATCCGCAAGGCGGTCTGGGCGGCCTGGGAAGGATAAAAAGCAGATATTTGCTTTGTATATTTGCCCGCCAGCCGTTATAATAGAAATATGGCTGTTTTGGGCAGGCGCAACTGTCAGTTGACAGATTTCTAAGCCGGATTGGTGGCCGGCAACCAGGAAATTTGCTATGGTGAAGATGCTTAAGCAGGAGATTCACATGGCGTACTGCCCGCGAAACGGCATGCCCGGGTATAGCGGCGCTGACTGACAGGAGGAGAAGCAAATGATATTGGCAGACAAGATTATAGAGTTGAGGAAGAAAAATGGCTGGTCCCAGGAGGAGCTGGCCAGCCAGCTGGGGATTTCCCGGCAGTCGGTGTCCAAGTGGGAGAGCGCCTCATCCATCCCGGATTTGGACAAAATCATTAAGCTGAGCGAGCTCTTCGGAGTCAGCACAGACTACCTTTTGAAGGACTCCCTGGGCGAGGGGGATGCGGAGCCGCTCCAGGAGGAGAGCGCGGCCTTTGACGAGCCGGTGCGCACAGTTTCCCTGGAGGAGGCGAACGCCTACCTGGATACGGTGCGTGCTGTGGCAGGCAAGATTGCCCTGGGCGTCTTTCTGTGCATCCTTTCCCCGACGGTGCTGATTTATCTGGCGGCCCTGTCGGACGAGGAAGGGGGCTATGCGGTTCCGGAGGCTGCGGCGGTGGGGGTGGGAATGACCTTCCTGCTCCTGCTGGTGGTCATAGCTGTGTCGGTCTTTATCTTTTTCGGGCGGCGGCTCTCCCCCTACGAGTATCTGGAGAAGGATACGATTGAGCTGTCCTACGGCGTGGCCGGTGTGGTGCACAAGCAGAAGGCGGCCTATGAGGGAACCCACGGGATCCTGCTGACGGTGGGCGTGGCCTTGTGCATCCTGAGTATCGTGCCCATCCTGGTGGCGGGGGTGCTGGACGAGGATGGAATGCTGGCGGTGGCCGGCGTGGATCTCTGCCTCATATTGGTGGCGGCAGGCGTCTTCCTGCTTGTAAAGACAGGCATCCTGTTCGGCGCATTCCAGCGCCTGCTGGAGGAGGGAGATTATACACGGAAGAAGAAGCAGGAGAATAAGCGCAACGACGCGATTTCCACCGTGTACTGGTGCGTGGTGACGGCCATATACCTGGGGATAAGCTTTGTCACCATGGAGTGGCATAGGACATGGATCATCTGGCCCTGCGCCGGCGTGATGTTCGCGGCTGTGCTGGGCATCGCAGGTATGATCCGGCAGCGGTAAGGGAAACAGATGATTTCGGGAGAAGAAGGAGAGACAGCATTGACGGACGGCAGAAAAACTAGCGCGCAGGACAGCGTGCGGAGGGAAGACAAAGATCAGCGGGAAAGGGTCGCACGCGGGGATGTCCGCGGATGCGGCTTCCAGCGGGAAGACGAAGAGCAGCGGGGAGGCACAGAGAGGGAAATAGGCGGCGCAAAAGCCCAGGGCGGCGCAAAGGCCCAGAACGAAAGCAAAGTCCAGGGCGGCGCAAAAGCCCGGAACGAAAGCAAAACCCAGGGCGGCGCAAAAGCCCAGAACGAAAGCAAAACCCAGGACAAAAACCAGAGAAGGCAAATAGCCGTCTGGCTCTGGGCGGCTGCGGGGCTGGGCTGCTGGATTCTGTTTCTGTACAGATTGTGGCATCTGTGCCAGTATGGAGGCGTTATGGGGCATCTGCCTTATTTGGCTGCGGGAGGGCTGGGCTTCCTGGCCTGCATGGCGCTGGCCCTTTTTCCCTGGTACAGAAGGAGAAGGAAGCGGCTTGCAGGGCAGCGGAAGGAAGGTGCAGGAGGCGGAAGATGCGGGGGACGGTGCAGGGCGGTTCCCGCCGTGGCCTGGCTGGCCTGCTTTGCTGCGGCGACGGTGTTCTACGGCGTGCGCATCGCCCGCACGGCGGTGCCGTACCAGGGAGCCCTTTCGTGGAAGCTGGAGGAATGGATGCAGAAGCGGGAGATTTCCCTCTCCCACAGCAATTTTCTGGAGAGCGGGGCGGCAGGCATCCTGGAGGATTTGAGCGCGGCGCTGGATTTGCCGGAGGAGCTCTATATGTCCAATCCGTTCCAGGTGGAATTCCGGGCGGATGGGACGATCCAGGAGATTTCTGTCTTCTTATATGGGAGAGACGCAGACGGGGAGACGAGAACCTACTTGGTGGATTACGGAGGGGAAGACGGGAAGATGACCGTGTGGCTGGACGGCTATGCGGATGCCTCCTACGAGGAGGATGAGGCGCTGACGCCCATGCTCCGTATCCTGGAGAAGGCGGGCTGGAGAGAGCTGGCGCGGCAGTGGGCGGAGAGCCAAGGCCTGGATGCCGGGCAAGGCGGGGACGCAGATCCCAGCGAGCCTGGAGAGGCGGAAGCAGCAGAGGAGGAGGCAGTCTTTGCCGTCTCCCTTCTGGGGAGGCAAACCTTTGACTCCCCGCAGGGGCTTATCTATGTGGACATAGGTGCAGAGGAAACCAGGGACAGTGCCGGAGACGGCGGCGTTAGCAGCGCTGGAGATGGAGCTGAGAGCAGCGCCGGAAACGGAGCCGGAAGCAGCGGCGGAGACAGCGGCGTTAGCAGTGCAGGAGATGGAACTGGGAGCAGTGCCGGAGACGGCGGCAAAAGCACTGGGGAGCAGGCCCTTGCTGCCCTTGCCGGAGGCGGGCAGCTGGAGGCTTATGCCGTGTCCCTGTCTGTGCCGGCAGCGGACGGGAGTGAGTGGGAGACGGTGTACTATGTCGCGGAGCCGGAGTATATAAGCCAGGAGGTGCTGGACGCCGGGCGGGAGCTTGCGCAGGCCGGGGAGGCCAAGGCGGCGGAGAGCTGGACGGTGGACAGCACAGACGGGACGATGTATCGGTTTCTGGATGAGTCTATTGGCTGGCGGCTGACGGTTGTGGACGCGGCGGCTGGGAGCCGTTTCTACATCCTGGAAGGGACGGCAGACGGCGGAGCTATGTGGGAGACGGTAAATGCCGATCCCTTTGGCGGGGCGGCCGGTGTGGCGGAAGGGATTGTATTTTGCGATGAGAACTGTGGGATCATAGGCCTGGGCTCCGCTTCGGGATCTTTTTCCACCCTGTACCGCACAGTGGACGGGGGAGAGTCGTTCGCGCAGATTGTGCTGCCGCTGGATACGGTGCCCCAGCTGCCAAAGCTTGGGCAGGAGCTTGGCTACACGATGCAGGACTATGACTATGCAGGCATGCCGGAGGAGACGGGCGGGGGACTGAGAATCCTGGTGTCCGCAGATTCCTCGGCAGGCTCCGGCATTTGGTTTGCCTCGGACGACAGGGGAGAGACCTGGGTTTATGCCGGGGTGAAGGAATAAACAAAGGACAAGGAGAATCGAGAGATGGAGAGAGTGGTGATTGCCCTGGGGGGAAATGCCCTCCAGGAGAAGGGAAGCGCCCCAACAGCGCAGGGACAGCTGGAAATTGTGAGAAAAACATGTGAGCACATCGCAGATATCAGTTGCCAGGGATATGAGATTGCGATTGTGCACGGCAATGGGCCGCAGATCGGCAGGATCCTGCTGGCCTCCGAGACGGCGAAGGATGTGACGCCGGCGATGCCCTTTGACGTGTGCGGGGCCATGAGCCAGGGCTACATTGGCTATCACATCCAGCAGGCGCTGAAATATGCCCTAAGTTCCAGGAATAAGAATTACCCGGTTCTGGCAGTGGTCACCCAGGTGGTGGTGGATGAGTCGGATCCGGCGTTCCTGGCGCCCACGAAGCCGATCGGGCCCTTCTATACCCGGGAGGAGGCGGAGCAGCTGGAGAAGGAGCTGGGCTATGTGATGCGGGAGGATGCCGGGAGAGGCTACCGCCGGATGGTGCCGTCTCCCAGGCCCCGGCGGATTGTGGAGATCGAGGCGATCCGCAGGCTGTGGGACACCTCCATCGTCATCTCCTGCGGAGGCGGGGGGATTCCGGTCATCGAGCGGATGGACGGGACGCTGGAAGGGATCGGCGCTGTGATCGATAAGGACTTTGCAGCGGAGCTCCTGGCGGAGGATGTCCAGGCGGACATCCTGATGATCCTCACCGAGGTGGAGCGGGTGGCGGTCAACTGGGGGAAGCCGGATCAGAGAGATCTGGAGCACATGAGCCTGAAAGAGGCGGCCCAGTATGTGAGAGAGGGGCAGTTCGCCCCGGGCAGTATGCTGCCCAAGGTGGAGGCGGCCATGAAGTTTGTGCGCACCTACCCCAACAAGAAGGCGGTGATTACCAGCCTGGACCGTGCGCTGGACGCCCTGGAGGGAAAGGCGGGAACCGTTATCACCTTCCAATAGCAGAAGAGAGAACACAATAGCAGAAGAGAGAACGCCCCCGGCGGGAGGCAGCCCTGCGATGGTTTTTGCAGAGCTTTGGCCCGCCGGGGGCGTTCTCTCTCTTTGGCTGCGCTGCTTATTCGATGCCGGTGACGGTGTAGTCCCGGGCCTCCACGGCTTTCTTCAGCACGTCGTCGCTCACGTCCGCGTTCAGCGTCACCACGGCTGTGCCAGCCTCGTGGCTCACCTCAGCCAGGTCTACCTGGGCCAGGGCCTCCAGCGCCTTCTTGACGGTCGCCTCGCAGTGGGGGCACATCATGCCTTCGATTTTTATGGTCTTTGTCATAGCAGGTTCCTCCTTTGCTTGTGTTGGATGTTGTGTTTTGCGTTTTCTATCTTTACTGGGATCGTGCATGTTGAACCAGTTAAGACGCAGTGCGTTGCTTACCACGCAGAAGCTGGACAGGCTCATGGCTGCGGCGCCGAACATGGGGTTCAGCTGCCAGCCGAACAGCGGGATCCACACTCCGGCTGCCAGCGGGATGCCGATGGTGTTGTAGAAGAAAGCCCAGAACAGGTTCTCGTGGATGTTGCGCAGGGTTGCGCGGCTTAAGCGGATGGCCGCAGGCACGTCGGTGAGCCGGCTCTTCATCAGCACCACGTCTGCGGCGTCGATGGCGATGTCGGTGCCGGCGCCGATGGCGATGCCGATATCGGCGCGGGTGAGGGCCGGGGCATCGTTGATGCCGTCCCCGACCATGGCCACCTTGCCCTTCTTTTTCAGGGATCGGATCACGCTCTCCTTCCCGTCAGGAAGCACGCCGGCAATGACCTCGTCCACGCCGGCCTGGGCTCCGATGGCTTTCGCTGTGCGCTCGTTGTCGCCGGTGAGCATGACCACATGGATGCCCATGTTCTGGAGTTCGCGGATCGCCTGGGGGCTGTCCTCCTTGATGACGTCGGCCACAGCGATCACGCCGATCAGCTGGCCGTCGCGGCTGAAAAACAGCGGCGTCTTGCCCTCCCCGGCCAGGCGGCCGGCGGCCTCCTTCGTCTCCTGGGAAATCTCGGCATTCTGGCTGATAAATGCCAGGTTGCCGCCGCAGAGCAGGGAGCCCTGAATTTTGCCGGACAGGCCGTTGCCGGGCAGCGCCTGAAATTCTTCGGCCTCAAGCTCCGGCAGGGAAGCGTCTTCTCTGGCTTTGGCCATGACGGCCCGGGCCCGGGGCCGCTCGCTCTCCTTCTCCCGGGCGCAGGCATAGGCCAAGAGCTCCTGCTCCGTGCTACCCTGCGCCGGAAGCATATCGGTTACCCGAGGCTCCCCGCTGGTGATGGTGCCGGTCTTGTCGAGAGCCACAATCTGTGTCTTGCCAGTCTCCTCCAGAGAGACGGCGGTCTTGAAGAGGATGCCGTTCTTGGCTCCCATGCCGTTGCCCACCATGATGGCCACCGGCGTGGCAAGCCCGAGGGCGCAGGGGCAGCTGATGACCAGCACGGAGATGCCCCTTGCCAGGGCGAAGCCCACGGTCTGCCCGGCCAGCATCCAGACGAGGAAGGTGACGGCGGCGATGCCGATGACAGCCGGGACGAAGATGCCGGACACCCGGTCGGCCACTTTGGCAATCGGCGCCTTCGTGGCGGCGGCATCGCTGACCATCTGGATGATCTGGGAGAGCGTGGTGTCCTCCCCCACCCGGGAAGCCTCGCAGCGCAGATAGCCGGACTGGTTCAGTGTCGCCGCAGAGACGGCGTCGCCGGCATTTTTGTCCACCGGGATGCTCTCGCCGGTGAGGGCGGACTCGTTGACTGCGCTGGAGCCCTCCAGGACAATGCCGTCCACAGGGATATTTTCCCCTGGCTTCACGATAAAGATGTCGCCCTTGCGTACCAGCTCCACCGCCACAACCTCCTCCGCGCCGTCCCGCACGACGGTGGCTGTCTTCGGGGCCAGCTTCATAAGTCCCTTCAGAGCGTCGGTGGTGCGGCCTTTGGACATGGCCTCCAGCATCTTGCCGACGGTGATCAGCGTCAGGATCATGGCGGCGGATTCAAAGTAGAATTCGTGCATGTAGGACATGACTGCGGCGGCATCGCCCCGCATCTGCGCGCCGGTCATGGCGTACAGCGCATAGAGGCTGTATCCATAGGAAGCCCCGGAGCCCAGGGCCACCAGCGTATCCATGTTGGGCGCCCGGTGGATCAGCCCGCGAAAGCCGCTGACGAAAAACTTCTGGTTGATGACCATGACGATGGTGGTCAAAAGAAGCTGGGTCAGCCCCAGGGCCACGTGGTTCCCGGCCAGGGAATCCGGAAGGGGCCAGCCCCACATCGTATGCCCCATGGACAGGTACATGAGCGGCAGCAGGAAGCACAGGGAGGAGATGAGCCTCCGGCGCATCTTGGGCGTCTCCTTGTCGGCCAGGGAATCCTCCGCTTCAGCCAGGGAGCTTGCCCCGGCTGCTGCTGCGCCCCCCGCGTAGTGTCCCTTCTCGGATGCGCCGTAGCCGGCCTCCTCCACGGCGGCGATGATGGCGGACGGGGAGGCGGTTCCCTCCACGCCCATGGAATTGGTCAGCAGGCTCACAGAGCAGGAGGTGACCCCCGGCACCTTGGAGACAGCCTTCTCTACACGGGCGCTGCACGCCGCACAGCTCATGCCCGTCACATTGTATTGTTCCATACGAAAAACCTCCTTGTATCAGTGATGGCGGCAAATCACTTCATCAGTTTCTGAAGCACCAGGACGAGCTCGTCGATCGCCTCATCCTTGCCCTCTTTGATGTCCTCTGCCACGCAGGAGCGGATATGCTCGGCCAGGAGCACTTTGTTGAAGCTGTTGAGGGCGGCGTTGACAGCGGATACCTGGATGAGGATATCCGGACAGTACAGGTCGTTCTCCACCATTTTCTTGATGCCCCGCACCTGCCCTTCAATCCGGTTCAGGCGGTTGAGCATATCCCGGCGCTCCTTCTCCGTGCGCTCCTTGGTCCTGCGGGCGCAGGCAGGACAGACTGTGTTCTCTTCCATCGACAGCAGCTCCTTTCTATAAACCCCTAGGGGGTATTGAAACCTTATGGCTCCATAATATACCCCCACAAGGTATATTGCAAGTGTTTTTTGAAATTTTTTTGGATCCACCGGGGACAGCCGGGAGCAAGACAGCTGGGAGCAAGACAGCCGGGAGCAGGACAGCCCGGAGCAGGACAGCTGGGAGCGGCAAGGGATGATTTACACGGGAAAAGTACCGTGTTAGAATAGAAGTGTTTGCACGCGGGGCGGAAGCGCCCGCATGGGGGATAGAGCACGGGGGATAGAGGTTTCCGGGGACTGGGCTGTAACGGGAAGGGGCCTGCCTGGCGGGAGCCGGAAGGAGAGAGGAATATGGGAAGACATCACAGGGCGAGGGCCGCCTTAATTGTGTCCATGGCTGTGTTTGGGACATTGGCGGTGTTCGTCAGGAATATACCGCTGGCATCCGGGGAACTGGCGCTGTACCGGGCAGTCCTGGCGGCGATGCTGATCGGCGTTTACCTGGGAATTGCCAAGGCCAGGGCGCGGGGGAAGAGAGAAGCTGCGGGGAAAGGCCTCGGCGGGGACAGCCGCCGCCGGGAGCTGCTGCTTCTGCTGCTGTCTGGCTTTGCCATGGGGATCAACTGGATTTTGCTGTTCCAGGCTTACCGCTTCACCACGGTGTCAGTGGCCACGCTGAGCTATTACTTTGCGCCGGTGCTGGTGACGGTGGCCAGCCCTCTGCTGTTCCATGAAAAGCTCACTGGAAGGCAGGTGTTCTGCTTCCTGATGTCCACGGCGGGGGTGGTGATGATTGTGGGCGTGGGCGGGCTTGGAAACTCCGCCTCTGATTTGACGGGCATCCTGTTTGGGCTGGGGGCAGCAGTATTTTACGCCTCCGTCATCCTGCTGAACAAATTTATCCGGCAGGTGGCGGGGATTGAGCGCACCTTCCTGCAGTTTTTGGCGGCGATCCTGATTCTGGTGCCCTATGTGGCCTGCACAGGGGGCTTCCATCTGGGGACGCTGTCTTCTGTCGGGTGGGTAAATCTCCTGATCGTGGGCCTGTTCCACACAGGGGTTACCTACTGCCTGTATTTCTCGTCGCTGAAGGAGCTGCGGGGGCAGGAGGCCGCTGTGCTGAGCTACATTGACCCGCTGGTGGCGGTGGTGGTCTCCGTCCTGGTTCTGGGGGAGGCGGTGACGGTGTGGCAGATCGTGGGCGGCGGGCTGATCCTGGGCTTTGCCATCCTGAACGAGAGGGAGCAGGCATAGGGGAGAGGGCTTACGGCAGGTGGGAGGCAGATTCTTCCACGAACTCTGGGACAAAGGAGAAGGGGAACTGGCGGCAGCCGTGAAGGTTTCCTGTGCCTTGGCCGGGAATTTCCAGCTGGTGGATATCCACATAGCGGACGGCAGTGTTCTGGTAGGTCATCCAGTAATACCGCAGGCTCTGGGCGGACATCACGCAGCTGTATACCGTGTAGTCGAAAGGGGATGGTTCCCCGTCGCGGGAGGTGACGGTGCCCGGGTGGGCGACGCGCACAGCTCCCAAGGGGAAGGCGACACCCTGCAGGATGCGGAACAGGCGGGAGACGGCCTCCGCCTCGGTGCGGCCCTTCGGACAGTGCTGCCGCAGGAAGGCAAGGCGCACGAAGCGGGAGGGGGAGGACCAGTCGCCGGGAAGCCCTAGGGCGCCTGTGCCGGAGAAGCACTGGGGGATGTGCTCTTCCCCGATGACCAGGTCTCCATAGTCCGCGTCCCTCAGGTGGGAGTAATTGAGAAGGTTCAGCCTCTGCCAAGGATAGCTGGGGCTGTTGGTGAGGATGCCAAGGGCCCGGCGGTAGAGGTGGACGCCGTCCGGGCCAGCCTCCACCACGATGCTCTCCCCGCCTGCATCTGTGAACATCCAGTGAACCGGGGGGACAGCGCCTAGCAGCGGGAGGCCTGCAAGCCAGATTTGCTCCCGAATGACGCGGGAGGCCTCCTCCACGGTGGCGCACATGGCCAGCAGGTAGGTGACAAGGAAGGCAGGCTGCACAGGAAGACGGCCGGGAATGGGATGCCTGTCAAAGTGGGCGAATTCCCGGTAGTAGAGCTGGCCGCCCATGAGCCCACAGCTGTTCATCCCCTCGTACAGGGCGGGGGCGGTGTCAGGGAGGAGGAGCCCGGCGCCTGCGCAGGAATATAGGCTCTCGCAGCGCGCAGCTTCCAGCGGGGCGCCATCCTGGCCGCAGCAGGTGCAGAAGCCGGAGCCCTTGGGCATATAGGTCACGCGGGTGCCCTGGGCGAGGCGGTTGTAGTCAAAGTTCCTGCCCCACAGCATATGGCCGTCCGCAGTCTCCCAGGCGCAGGCGCTGCAGCCCGGGGCCAGGAGGGGGAGGCCATCCGCAGATAGGTGGGAGCTATGAGGGGGAGCCCCTTTGTTATCTCCATAATTTTGCATAAAATAATTCATTCCTTTCATAATATGAAGCAAAAATAGTCAAAAAAGAAATAATACAGATGGGAAACGGACGAATCCATCTGTATTATTTCTGTCATAGAAATATTTCATACACCAAAAAAATGTATTAAAAGAAATGAAATAATATCTTATGAAACTAGGAAAACAATGGCGGGCGGACTGGGATGACAGGCAGCCCGGGAGTCAATGTGTTAGATGACGCCCAGTCCCCGGCCCACCAGCATGATGAAATCCTGCACGTTGGTGACGATGGTGGTGGCAGACAGGCTTCCCCTGTCCAGCAGCTTGTTGACCACAAATTCATCGGCGTCAACGGTGTACAGGTAGACCGGGCGGATTGTCCCATCCTCCAGGACGCGGAAGGAGGGCGTCATGTTGCCGGTGGCGATGGTGTGCAGCATGGTGGCAAGGCAGATGACCGTGGTCGCCTTCTTCGTCAGGCTGCGCATGGCCGACTGCCCCTGATAGGCATCTCCGATCACCTCCGGCAGAGGGCCGTCGTCCCGGATGGAGCCGGTCAGGACAAACGGAACCTGGTGCTTGACGCAGCTGTAGATGATGCCGTTGTCAATGTGGTAATCCTGGATAAACTGAGGGATAGAGCCGCTGCGGCGGACGCGGTTGATGACGTCCAGGTGATTGTAGTGGCCGTTGGGCTGGGACACCTGGGTGTAGATGTCCTGGCCGAGAGCCGTGTGCAGATGCGCCCCCTCCAGGTCGTGGGTGGCCAGTGCGTTCCCCGCCATCAGGCCGTGGACATAGCCGTTCTCTACCATGGCCTGCATCGCGGCGCGGGCGTCATAGTCGAAGGAGAAGGCAGGCCCCATGACCCACAGGATGTTGCCGTGCTCCCGCTCATAGCGCAGCAGCTCAAACAGGTTGTCGTAGTCCCTGGCGTAGGAGGTCTCCCTGCTGCGCCCTTGGCGGAAGACAAACTGGTCGGAATTCTGATCCTCCCCCTCCTGGAAGCCGCGGGCATGGAGGTAGATCCCCTCCTCGCAGTTCTCGCTCCGCCCGAGGATGACCTTGTCGCCTTTCTTGAGGTTCCGGTTCTCCACCACCGCCAGGCGGCCGTCGTCACAGAGGACGACGCTGGAGTCCATGCGGCTTTCCTCGGCCAGGAGCCACTGCCCATTTATTTTGAAATATTCGGGATACATGGATGTGCTGTGAAAATATTCCGGGGCGACCCCGTCCTGCTCGACCTCCTGGATGGCTGCGTCGGGGGCATTTACAAATATTTCCTGAGTAAAATCTGGTTCGCGGTACTTTGGCATCTGAAATCCCATAATCATAACTCCCCTTTTGTTCTGTATTTTATTCTGTGTTTTGTGCGGCCCGCCCTGCACAGGCCAGGCCAGTCTAATCATTATAGCATAGAATCCGCCGGTGTGGAACAGTTACTTTGCGTGTGTTTTGAGATGTACTTTGCGTGCGCTTTTTGGGTCCTTTTGGGGCGCCTGGGCGGGCTGAGGGGGCTTGCCGGCCAGAAAATAGGAAAAAGAAAAATTCCGAAAACAGGAAAAAGAAAAATTCCCTCTTTTCTTTTTGAGATTTTGTGTTATAATAAAACGCGATGGGGCATTAGCGCAGATGGGAGCGCGCAACATTCGCATTGTTGAGGCCACGGGTTCGAATCCCGTATGCTCCATTCGAGAACCCCGAGAGTATCGGGGTTTTTTCTATTTATTATGTATTTATTATGTATTATGGCTAGCGCCGGCGTATCAGGGGATAATACGGTTATCGATGGCTGTCTTCAGCCGCGTCCGCACATATCTGCTGGATTGCCAGGGGACAATACAGCTATCAATGGCTGCCTTGCATTCCTGGTGCTTGTGCACCGGCGCAGGTCCTATCTTTGCGGGTGATCTCCGCAGGAATTTATTTTCCCAGACGCTGCAGGAAAATCGGGCGGAAGAAATTGGCGGACGCCATGGCAGAAGGAGGAGGCTTTTGATGAAGAGAGAGGTAAGCCTGGAGGAGATTTCAGACGGGAGGCTGTACCGGGGAAGCGATATGGTGAAGGCGGACTGCCGGGGCTGCGCCGGCTGCCATGCATGCTGCACGGGAATGGGGAGATCGGTCATCCTGGATCCGCTGGACGCGGCCAGGCTGTCCCTGGGGCTGGGCGCAAGCTTTGACAGCCTGCTGGGGAGCCGGGTGGAGCTGAACGTGGTGGACGGGATTGTGCTCCCCAACTTGAGGATGGAAGGGGAAGAAGAGCGCTGCTCTTTCCTGGGGGCGGACGGCCGCTGCACAGTGCATCCGTACCGGCCGGGGCTGTGCCGCCTATTCCCGCTGGGGCGGTATTACGGGGAGGACGGCTTTTCCTATTTCCTGCAGATACATGAGTGCCCGAAGAGGGACCGGACGAAGGTGAAGGTGCACCGGTGGATCGATACGCCGGAGCCGGCAAAGTACGAGGACTACATATGCCGCTGGCATTTTTTCCTGAAGGCGCTGGAGAAGATTGTGGAAGGGACGGAGGACGAGGCTCTTGCGCGCAATGTCAGCCTCTATGTGCTGAAGGTTTTCTACCGGACGCCGTACAGCGGCATGGAAAATTTTTACAGCGCATTCGAGGCTAGGATGGAGGAGGCGGAGAGGCTCTTCCAGCTTGTGTAAACAGCCGCGCTCCTTCCGCCATTCCATGGCGGGCCGCCGTGGCAGCAGCCGGCGGAGGGCGCTGCGGCCCGTCCGGGATAGTCTCTCCAGGGCGGCTTTTCTATGGCGGACTCTCCAGAGCGCCTTCCCAGGCCGAAGGTGAAAAAGGGGCTTGTATTTTTGCTATAAGCGGATATAATGCTATATATAGACGAAATTGAATGATAAGACACAAGATCATGTGTTTGAAACAGCAGAAGCTTTGGGAAAATGGAGGAGTGGGAATGAATATTATCAAGCGCAGCGGCCAGGAGGTGCCGTTTGACCGGGAGAAGATTGCAGAGGCGGTTCGCAAGGCGAACCGGACAGTGGCGGAGGCGGAGCGCCTGACGGACGGCCAGATCGAGAGGATCACCGACTACGTGACGGCGGCCTGCACGAAGCTTGTCAGGTCGGCCAGCGTGGAGGAGATCCAGGACCTGGTACAGACGGAGATCATGAAGCAGCAGGCCTATAAAGTGGCCACGAACTATATTACCTACCGCTACAAGAGAGAGCTGGTACGTAAGTCCAACTCCACGGACAAGCAGATCTTAAGCCTGCTGGAATGCGAGAACGAAGAGGTCATCCAGGAGAATTCCAACAAGAACCCGATGGTCAACAGCGTCCAGAGGGATTACATGGCCGGTGAGGTGAGCAAGGACATCACGAGGAGGTTCCTGCTGCCGCCGGAGATTGTGGAGGCTCACGACAAGGGGATCATCCATTTCCATGATGCGGATTATTTTGCCCAGCACATGCACAACTGCTGCCTGGTAAACCTGGAGGATATGCTGCAGAACGGGACGGTTATCAGCGAGACGATGATCGAGAAGCCCCACAGCTTTTCCACCGCCTGCAACATCGCTACCCAGGCGATCGCGCAGATCGCCAGCTCCCAGTACGGCGGGCAGAGCATCACCCTGTCCCACCTGGCGCCGTTTGTGCAGGTGAGCAGGGATAAATTCCGCGCGGAGGTGCGCCAGGAGATGGCGGCGGAGCATATGGACGTCTCGGAGGAGCGGATCCATGAGATCGCGGAGATGCGAGTGCGCAGGGAGATCAAGCAGGGTGTGCAGATGATCCAGTACCAGGTGATCACGCTGATGACCACCAACGGGCAGGCTCCGTTTGTGACGGTGTTCATGTACCTGGACGAGGTGCCGGAGGGGCGGCTGCGGGACGACCTGGCGATGATCATCGAGGAGATGCTGGTGCAGAGGATACAGGGCGTGAAGAACGAGCAGGGCGTGTACATCACCCCCGCGTTCCCGAAGCTGATCTACGTGCTGGAGGAGGACAATATCCGCGAGGGCACGCCGTACTGGGATCTGACTGTGCTGGCGGCTAAGTGCACGGCCAAGATGCTGGTGCCGGACTATATCTCTGAGAAGGTTATGAAGAAGCTCAAGGAGGGCAACTGCTACACCTGCATGGGCTGCCGCTCTTTCCTGACCGTTTACCGGGACAAGGAAGGGAAATTCAAGTTTTACGGCAGGTTCAACCAGGGTGTGGTGACGCTGAACCTGGTGGACGTGGCCTGCTCCTCGGGCGGGGATATGGAGAAGTTCTGGGAGATTCTGGACGAGAGGCTGGAGCTGTGCCGCAGGGCGCTCATGTGCAGGCACAACCGCCTGAAGGGAACGGTCTCGGACGTGGCTCCGATCCTGTGGCAGAACGGGGCGCTGGCAAGGCTGAAGAAGGGCGAGAAGATCGACAAGCTGCTCTACGGCGGATATTCCACGATCTCTCTGGGCTACGCGGGCCTGTGCGAGTGCGTGCGCTACATGACGGGCAAGTCCCACACAGATCCAGAGGCGACGCCTTTCGCCATCCGGGTGATGGAGGCGCTGAACGAGGCCTGCGCCCGCTGGAGGAAGGAGACGGACATCGCCTTCAGCCTGTACGGGACGCCGCTGGAGTCCACCACCTACAAGTTTGCAAAGTGCCTGCAGGACCGCTTTGGAATTATCCCGGGCGTGACGGACAAGAATTATATAACGAACAGCTATCATGTCCATGTGACGGAGGAGATCAACGCCTTCGACAAGCTGAGTTTTGAGGCGCAGTTCCAGGAGCTGTCCCCAGGCGGGGCCATCAGCTATGTGGAGGTGCCCAACATGCAGAACAACATCCCGGCGGTGCTGGCGGTGATGCAGCATATCTATGACCATATCATGTATGCGGAGCTGAACACGAAGAGCGATTACTGCCAGGTGTGCGGATATGACGGCGAGATTCAGATTATAGAGGACGAGCACCACAAGCTCGTGTGGGAGTGCCCCAACTGCGGCAACCGCGACCAGGACAAGATGAACGTGGCCCGCAGGACCTGCGGCTACATCGGGACCCAGTTCTGGAACCAGGGCAGGACCCAGGAGATCAAGGAGCGGGTGCTCCATCTGTAGGAAGGACGGATTGGAATGTACTACGGGGCGGTGAAGACGTGCGATGTGGCCAACGGCACAGGGGTGAGAGTCAGCCTCTTTGTCTCCGGCTGCACGAACCACTGCGAGGGCTGTTTCCAGCCAGAGACGTGGAGCTTCACTTATGGGAGGAAGTACACGCAGGAGACGAAGGAGGAGATCCTCCGGGCGCTGGAGCCGGACTATATACAGGGGCTCACGGTGCTGGGAGGAGAACCCTTTGAGCTGGAGAACCAGCCGGAGGTGGCGGATCTTGTCACCGCCGTGAGGGAGCGTTTCCCCGGGAAGGATATCTGGTGCTATACCGGCTTTGTGCTGGAAGAGGACCTGGCGCCGGGGGGAAGGCGCTTCGGAGAATATACGGAGCAGCTGCTGGCAGGGCTTACCGTGCTGGTGGACGGCAGGTTTGAGCAGGACAAGAAAAACCTGGGCCTGGCGTTTCGGGGCTCCTCCAACCAGCGGTTGATCGACATGGAGGCAAGCCGCAGAGCCGGGAGGGTCGTCTGCCTGGAGCTGTGACGGAATCAGGGATGCGCAGGCGCCCTCTCATTGTGCAGATCGGATGAGAGGGCGCCTTTGCCGTGAGCTGTCCTGCAACGCAGGGAAAAAAATACCCTCTTCTATATATTAGAGAGGGAGAAGGCAAGAAGCATGGCCTGGGGAGGCAGCCGGGCGTACAGGCGCGGCAGGAGCGCGGGGGAAAGGGGGATATTATGCGGGATGAGGAGATTATCGAGCTGTATGTGCAGCGTCAGGAGAGGGCTGTGACGGAGACAGATCAGAAGTATGGCAGCCGGCTGAAGGGGCTGGCCATGGGGATCCTGAACAGCCGGGAGGATTCCGAGGAGTGTGTCAATGACACGTATCTGGCGGCGTGGAACACCATACCGCCCACGATACCGGTGTACTTTTTCGCCTATCTGGCTAAGATTACGCGCCATGCGGCCTTCGGGAGATACGACTATAACACGGCGGCTAAGCGGGACAGCCGGATGGTGGAGGCCGGGAGGGAGCTTGCAGACTGCGCCGCCGTCCTGGACGGGCCCCAGGAGCAGCTGGAGAGCAAGTATGTATTGGAGCTTTTGGAGAATTTCCTGCGCGGGCTGCCGGAGGAGAAGCGGAAGATTTTTTTGCGCAGGTACTGGTATTTTGACTCCATCGAGACGCTGAGCACCCGGTACGGGATGAGCCAGAGCAAGGTGAAATCCATGCTGTTCCGCATCAGGAGGGAGCTGAAGGAATATTTGGAGAAGGAGGAGGTGCACGTATGAGAGAGGGAGCAGACCGTTTGCTGAAGCTGCTGGGAGATATCTCGGAGGAACTGGTGGAGGAGGCCGGAGAGGAGACGGACAAGGCGTGCGCCGGGATGGAAAAGCCTGGGGCGCAGGGCAAAGCGCCCAGGAAGAAAAAGAAGCCGTGGCTGGCGCTGGGAAGGCTTGCGGCTGCAGCTGCCTGCCTGTGCCTGGTGTTGGGCGTGGCGCGCCTGCTGGGGCAGGGCCTGGAAAAGACCGGGCAGGTGAATGAGGAAGCTGCCATGGACATGGCGGAGAGCACTGCGGCCGGGGCGGAAGCCGGGGAAGGCGCGGCAGCTCCGGAAGAAGCGGCGGCGGATACGGACGCCGCAGCAGGTATGGCTGGCCAGACGGAGGAGAAATTTGACGGCGGAGGCCGGCAGGAGACGGCGGAGTCCTCGCAGCCTACAGAGGAAGGGGCGGCCGAGGATGTGCGGCAGGATGCGGCGGCCGCAGTGCAGGAGGATGCGACAGCCGGGGCGCAGGAGGGCACAGCGGCCGAGGCGCAGGAGGGCACAGCGGCCGAGGCGCAGGAGGATACAGCGGCCGGGGCGCAGGGGAATACCACAGCGCAGGATCCCGCCTTCCATATCCAAGTTGACGGCGCCGGGTACCGTGCGGCAAGCCCGCAGGAGTCGCAGGAATACGGCCTGATCGGGACTGCTGCGCCGGGAGAGGAAGCCGGGGAGCATGAGGCGCTGAGAGAATATCTGGGCGAGAAGATCGGGACGGTGGAGGACTGCCAGGATCCGGCTCTTGTGGGGGCGGCTGTCTATGCGTACGAGGGGGACGAGGATGGCCAGGCCTGTATCGTAAAGATGCCGGACGGAAGCCTGCGGCTCTATGTGCGCGCCCAGGAGTAGAGGGAGATTTCCCGGGACACAGAGGGGGCAATTTCGCCTCCCGCTGCCAGTATTTTAGAGGGTGAAAAATTTTCCTGCCTGTGTTATACTGTGTTACGTGAAATACAGGACTTGATAGACAGCAAAAGGAGGAAGAAGCATATGGAGCGGTTTAAGAGGGCTTTTGTGGTTGTGCTGGATTCCCTGGGCGTCGGGGAGATGCCGGACGCAGAGAGGTTCGGAGATAGAGGGACGGATACGTTCGGGCATATCGCCCAGGTGTACGGGCATCTGGACATCCCGAATTTCAGGAGGCTTGGGATTGCCAACCTCCATCCGCTGAAGAATGTCCCGCCGGCCGAGAAGCCGCTGGGGCGCTATGCCTACCTGATGGAGGCAAGCAACGGCAAGGATACGATGACAGGGCACTGGGAGATGATGGGGCTTAAGATTACCACGCCTTTCCAGGTGTTCACAGACACCGGGTTTCCCCCGGAGCTCATCAGCGAGCTGGAGCGCAGGACTGGACGCCATATCATAGGGAATAAGAGCGCCAGTGGGACCGAGATCCTGGAGGAGCTGGGCGAGGAGGAGATCAACAAGGGATACCTGATCGTCTATACCTCGGCGGATTCGGTTCTCCAGATCTGCGGCAACGAGGAGACGATGGGGCTTGACACCCTGTACCATTACTGCGAGATCGCCCGGGAGCTGACCATGCGGGACGAGTGGAAGGTGGGGCGCGTCATTGCCCGCCCCTATGTGGGGAAGAAGCGGGGAGAGTTCAAGAGGACTGCGAACCGCCACGACTATGCCCTCAAGCCCTTCGGGCCCACAGCCCTGAACGCCATGAAGGACGCGGGGCTGGATGTGATCTCCGTGGGCAAGATCAACGACATTTTTGTGGGGGAGGGCATCACAAAGGCCTACCATTCCGACAGCTCCGTGCATGGTATGGAGCAGACGATCGAGATCGCCAGGAGCGATTTCCACGGCCTGTGCTTTACCAACCTGGTGGATTTCGACGCCCTGTGGGGACACAGGCGCAATCCGGTGGGCTATGCCCAGGAGATCGAGAAGTTTGACAGGAACTTGGGCGTGCTGCTGGAGAGCCTTCGCCCGGACGACCTGTTGATCCTGACGGCGGACCACGGCAACGACCCGACTCATACGGGAACCGACCACACGAGGGAGAAGGTATTTTTCGTGGCCTATTCCCCGTCCATGAAGGAGGGCGGGCTGCTTCCCCAGCAGGATACGTTCGCGGTGATCGGGGCGACGCTGGCGGATAATTTCCAGGTGAAAATGCCAGAGGGGACAATCGGGCACTCGATCTTGGAGAGCCTGTGAGGATAGCGCAGAAAATTGGCAAAATAATAGGGCGCCGGCGTACTGCCCCTTGGTACGCCGGCGCTATGCAGAAATTTAGAAAGGACAGGTGAGGCAGCGGTGTTGTACGATGCGGGACTGATATTGGAAGGCGGGGCGATGCGGGGCGTCTATACGGCGGGAGTCATTGATTTTTTCCTGGATAAGGGGATTGGCTTTCAGAGCGTGTACGGCGTATCTGCGGGGAGCTGCAGCGCCTGCAGTTTCCTGTCCGGGCAGAGAAGGCGGGCGTTTGACGTCTGTGTGGATTATCTGGACGACGACAGGTACTGCAGCGTGAAGAGCCTGCTTCTCACGGGCGAGCTGTTCGGCAGCCAGATGCTCTACCACGACATCCCAGAGAAGCTGAATCCCTATGACTATGAGGCCTTTAACCGGTACGAGGGCGATTTCTACGCCGTGGTGACCAACTGCTATACCGGGCGGGCGGAGTACCATAAGATCAGGGATGCCCACAAGGACATCGAAGTGATCCGGGCCTCAAGTTCCATGCCGCTGGTGTCCAGGATGGTGTATCTGGACGGCAAGCCCTACCTGGACGGCGGGATCGCCGACTCCATCCCGCTGAGGCAGTCGCGGAAGATGGGCAATAAGAAAAATGTGGTGGTGCTGACCCGGAACCGGGACTACCGCAAGGGGCCCAACGGGATGATGCCCCTGATCAGGGCGCGGTATTTCCGCTATCCCCAGCTTGTGCGCCAGGTGGCCAGAAGGCATGAGACGTACAACCGGACGCTGGAGGAGGTGGCCCGCACGGAGGAGGCAGGGGAGACCTTTGTCCTCTGCCCTAAGAAGCCGGTGGAGGTCGGCCGGATTGAGAAGGACCGGGGAAAGCTGACGGCCCTGTACCAGGAGGGCTACGACGAGGCAGAGCAGCGGTATGAGGAGCTGCTGGCATTCCTGGAGGGGTGAGGACGATGCAGATCACGACACTCTGCTATATCGAACGAGAGGGATGTTACCTGATGCTGCACCGCACTGCCAAGAAGCAGGATCCCAACGAGGGAAAATGGATCGGCGTGGGCGGGCATCTGGAGGAGGGGGAGAGCCCCGAGGAATGCCTGCTGCGGGAGGTGAAGGAGGAGACAGGCCTTACGCTCCTGCGCTGGAAGTTCCGGGGGATTGTCACCTTCGTGTCTGACCAGTGGGAGACGGAATACATGTGCCTGTACACGGCGGACCGCTTTGAGGGAGAGCTTACCCCTTGCCCGGAGGGGACGCTTCGGTGGATTCCCAAGGGGGAGGTGGAAACCCTGGCCCTGTGGGAGGGCGACCGGGTTTTCCTGCGCCTCCTGGAAGAGGAGGAGGGCTTCTTCTCCCTGAAGCTTTCGTATCGGGGGGACAGCCTGGCGGAGGCGGCCGTCTCGCGGCAGGAGGAAACCCGGCCGCAGGGGCAGGACGCCGTGGGGCAGCCCAAAGCCCCTGAAATTTCATAAAAATTTGGAAGGACTCCGCAGCGCGGGGTCCTTTTTTCGAGGAAAAGCCGCGGCTGCGCGGCGCAAAAAAGAGAAAGAAATCTGTAAGGGATACTCAAATCTTTCGCAAGTATTTCCGGATATACTAGAGAGGACTTCCGGGGGGACTATCTGAAAAAACTTTGCATTTCTTTAGAATTAATTTACTTTTTTCCCAATGTATTTTAAGAATGCTTTCCTATAATAAGGCCATGCTAACAGGGTGGAGAACGGACGAGAAGGAGGAAGACGATGGCGGCAAACGAGAGAGGGCGGATTCTGAATGTTGTGACGGCAGTGGGGATGGGGCTTACGCTGTTCTCCATCGTCTGGGGGTTTCAGAGGGGGATTTTCACCTCCAGGGAGACGCTGGAGCAGTTCCTGGGAAGCTGCGGCCTGTGGGCGCCTCTGCTTTTTGTCGTCTTCCAGGCGGTGCAGGTGGTGATCCCGGTGCTGCCCGGCGGGATCGGCTGCCTGGTGGGCGTGCTGGTATTCGGGCCGGTCTGGGGGTTTGTGTACAACTATATCGGCATCTGCATCGGCTCCGCCGCTGCCTTTTACCTGGCCAGGAGATACGGACAGGGCTTTGTGCGGATGATCACCAAGCCCCAGACCTATGAGAAGTACTGCGGATGGCTGGAGAAGGGCAACCGCTTTGACCGCTGGTTTGCCATAGCAATTTTCCTGCCGGTAGCGCCAGACGACTTTCTGTGCTTCCTGGCAGGGCTCACCAGGATGCCGGCCAGGAAATTCACCAGCATTATCCTGCTGGGCAAGCCCTTCGGGATACTGGCCTATTCCCTGGGCCTGCAGTTTGTGTACACCCAGGCGGTCAGCCTGCTGGCATAGAGGCCGGGGAAGGCCTGCAAGGAGATGGCCGGAAGAGGCAGGGGAAGTCCTGCCGGGAGATGGCCGGAAGAGGCAGGGGAAGGCCTGCCAGGAGATGGCCGGAAGAGGCAGGGGAAGGCCCGCCGGGAGATGGCCGGAAGGGACAGGGGAAAACCTGCAGGGGGAAGGCCTGCAAGGAGATGACCATAACAGGGAGTGGGCTGGCGGGGGGAAACGCCGGCCACAGGAGACAGGAGGATGTGACATGACGGTTTTACTGTACGACAGAGGAAGAAAATTGATGGAGAGAAGCGGCATCGGGAGGGCGATGCTGCACCAGGCGAAGGCGCTGGAGGAGAACCGGATCCACTACACGAAGGACGGGAAGGAGGCGTACGACATCATCCAGCTGAATACGGTGCTGCCGGATTCTGTCCTGCGGGCGGCGGCGGCCAGGCTTGCGGGGAAGAGCGTCGTGTACTACGCCCATTCCACGCGGGAGGATTTCTGCAACTCCTTCAAGGGCTCCAACCTGTTGGCGCCGCTGTTCGGGGCGTGGATACGATTCTGCTACAACCGGGGGGACATTGTGATCACCCCCACACCCTATTCCAAGGGGCTTCTCGGCAGAGCTGGAGTCAGGCCGCCGGTGATGGCGCTGTCCAACGGCGTCGACCTGGACTTTTTCTCGAGGGAGAAGGGGAGCCGGAGGGCGTTCCGGGAGAAATATGGGCTCCGGGAGGAGACGAAGGCGGTGATCTCCGTGGGACACTACATAGAGCGCAAGGGAATTCTGGAGTTTGCACAGCTGGCGGAGGAGTACCCGGATGTGCAGTTCCTGTGGTTTGGCTATACGCCGTTCAACCTGCTGACTGCCAGGGTGAAGCGGCTGCTGCGGGAACACCCGGTGAACCTGCGCTTTGCCGGCTACGTGCCGATGGAAGAGCTGCGGGACGCCTACGCGGGAGCCGACGCCTTCCTCTTCATGACCCACGAGGAGACGGAGGGAATTGTGCTGCTGGAGGCCATGGCGATGAAGCTTCCTGTGCTCATCCGGGATATCCCGATCTATGAGGGATGGCTTGCGGACGGGCAAAATGTGTACAAGGCGTCCAGCCAGGAGGCGTTCTCCAGCCGGCTCAAGGGCATGCTGGAGGGGAGGCTTGCGGATCTCACAGAGGCTGGGTACCAAGTGGCGGCCAGCCGGAACCTGAAGGCGGTGGGGGAGGAGCTGGCGGCCGTGTACGCACATCTCCTGAGAGAAAAGCTGAGGAGAGGGAGGAACCTGTATGAAAATTTTGATCACAACCGACTGGTATGTGCCTGCCATAAATGGAGTCGTGACTTCCGTGCGAAATCTGAAGCGCGGTTTGGAAAAGAGAGGGCATGAGGTGCGCATCCTCACCCTCAGGCAGGAGGGCGAGGAGCCGGGGGAAAATGAGGAGGCATCCCGGAAGCGGGAGCCAGATGTGTGGAGGCTGCGGTCGGTGAGCGCCGGCAGGATTTACCCGAAGGCCCGGGTGATCTGCGGCTTCGGGAGGCGCCAGCGGGAGGAGATCCTGGACTGGCAGCCGGACGTCATCCATTCCCAGTGTGAGTTCTCCACCTTCCTGCCCGCCCGGATGCTGGCCAGGCAGCTGGGCGTCCCGCTGGTACATACTTACCATACGGTGTACGAGGATTACACCCACTATTTTTCTCCCAGCGCGCGGATGGGGCGGCGCCTGGTGCAGGCGTTTACGAGAAAGATCGCAAGCCAGGCGCAGGCGGTCATCGCCCCCACACAGAAGGTGGCGCAGCTGCTGGAGGGCTACGGAGTGTCTGCCAGGGTGTACACGGTGCCCACAGGGCTGGATCTGGAAAAATTTTGGAACCCGGTTCCGGCGGGGAGGCTTCTGAGCCTGCGGAGAAGGCTTGGGATCCCGGAGGGCAGCCGGGTACTGCTCTTCCTGGGGCGGATGGCGAAGGAGAAGAATCTGGAGGAGCTCTTGGAACTGTTCGACAGCCTGGGGCGCACGGATACGGTGCTGGTGGCGGCGGGAGACGGCCCTGACCGGAAGCGGCTGATGGCCTATGCGGCCAGGCTGGGAAGCAGGGGGCGGATTCTTTTCCCGGGGATGGTTGACCGGGAGTGCGTTTCGGAGTATTATCAGATGGCGGATCTCTTCGTCAGCTGCTCCACCAGCGAGACGCAGGGACTCACCTACATCGAGGCCCTCTCCAGCGGGCTTCCGGCCCTGTGCAGGAGGGACGCCTGCCTGGACGGGGTGATCGCGGATGGGGTCAACGGCGGCCAGTTCGAGACGCAGGAGGAGTTCCTCTGCCGCGCGCAGAGGCTGCTGGATACCCCCGGGGAGCTGGCTGCCCTGGGCAGGGCGGCCCGGCAGAGATCGGCGGAATATTCCCTGGAGGCCTTTGCCGGGAGGGCCGAGGCGGTCTACCGCGCATGTATCGCCGAAGAGGTTGACAAAAGGGAATCTGTGGTGTATAGTCTAATTTAACGAGTAAAAGCGTTAGCGAGTAAAAGCGATAAAGCGAGGATAAGACTATGCCAATCACGGACATACTGGAGAGGAACTGTAAATTGTACGGGGAGGATATCTGCCTGGTGGATATCAACCCGGAGGTGAAGGAGCGCAGGCGGGTTACCTGGAAGGAGTATGAGCTGATCGAGGCCAACCCGCTGGAGCACTACCGCAGGGAGATCACGTGGAACGTCTTCAACGAGAAGGCGAACCGCTTTGCCAACCTGCTGCTGTCCAGAGGGGTGGGCAAGGGGGACAAGGTGGCCATCCTGCTGATGAACTGCCTGGAATGGCTTCCCATCTATTTTGGAATACTGAAGACAGGGGCCATCGCAGTCCCCTTCAATTTCCGGTATTCCTCCGACGAGATTGAGTACTGTGTGAAGCTGGCCCAGGTGGACGTGCTGGTGTTCGGGCCGGAGTTTATCGGCAGGATCGAGGAGATTGCGGACACCATCAGCAAGAAGCGCCTGCTGTTCTATGTGGGCGGCAACTGCCCTAGCTTCGCGGAGGACTATATTTCCCTGACGGCCAACTGCTCCAGCCAGTGCCCGGCGGTGAAGATCACCGACGACGACGACGCGGTCATCTACTTCTCCTCGGGGACCACTGGCTTTCCCAAGGCGATCCTGCACAGGCACCGCAGCCTGATGCACGCCTGCAAGGTGGAGCAGAACCATCACGGGCAGACGAAGGACGACATCTTCCTGTGCATTCCGCCGCTGTACCACACCGGGGCGAAGATGCACTGGTTTGGCTCTTTCCTGGAGGGGGGCAAGGGCGTCCTCCTGAAGGGGACGACCCCGGATTTGATACTGGAGACCATCTCCAAGGAGAAGTGTACGATCGTGTGGCTCCTTGTGCCGTGGGCGCAGGATATCCTGGACGCCATCGACCGGGGAGATATCCATCTGGAGGATTATGAGCTGTCCCAGTGGAGGCTCATGCACATCGGCGCCCAGCCGGTGCCGCCGAGCCTGATCAAGCGGTGGATGAAATATTTCCCCCACCATCAGTACGACACGAACTATGGCCTCAGCGAAGCCATCGGGCCGGGCTGCGTGCATCTGGGCGTGGAGAATATCCGCAAGGTGGGCGCCATTGGCGTCCCGGGCTACGGCTGGAAGGTGCGGGTGGTGGACGAGAAGGGCGAGGATGTCCCGAAGGGCCAGGTGGGCGAGCTGGCGGTCAGCGGCCCCGGCGTGATGAAGTGCTATTACCATGACCGGAAGGCGACGGAGGAGGTGCTCAAGGGCGAGTGGCTCTATACCGGGGATATGGCCCGGCAGGACGAGGAGGGCTTCTATTACCTGGTGGACCGCAAGAAGGATGTGATCATCAGCGGCGGGGAGAACCTGTACCCTGTGCAGATCGAAGATTTCCTGCGGGGGCACGAGGCTGTGAAGGATGCGGCGGTCATCGGGCTGCCGGATAAGCGGCTTGGCGAGATTGCAGCGGCCATCGTGGATATCAAGGAGGGCTATGTGGTCACGGAGGAGGATATCCGGGATTACTGCATGAAGCTGCCGCGGTACAAGCGGCCGCGGAAAATCATATTCGCCAGCGTCCCGCGCAACGCCACCGGCAAGATCGAGAAGCCGAGGCTGCGGGAGATTTACTGCGGGGACAGCGAGAGCCTTGTGGAGGCGCAGACCCGCAGCTAGCGAGGATAGGAGTCTTGCATGGAACGATGGAGACAAGGGAAATGGGCGTATGAGTTGAGCGCTGCCGGCTGGCTGGCAGCGCTGTTTGCCGTCGGGCTGATCTGGTACCGGATATCGCTGGAGAGCCCGAAGCTTCTGGGCGGGACCTACGGGAACCACCTGTGCATCGCGGCGCTGTGCGCGGTGCTGGCCAGCGTCTTTGTCTTGGCTGTGGCCAAGAAAATGAAGGAGAAATACGCAACAATTGCGATTTTTGCAGGAAGTCTTGCGCTGAAAGTGAATTATATCCACTACACAAGCTGCTATATGCGGCAGCAGGACACGCTGCTCTTCGACTATCCCATGGGGCATTTGGGCTACATCGGATATCTGTTCTACAATCACCATCTGCCGGATTTCGACCCCAGGACAGCCTGGAGCTTCTCCCACCCGCCCCTGCACCACATCATAAGCGCGGTGTGGGTGAAGCTGAACACGCTGCTGGGCGTGGACATTGATATGTCCATCGAGAACATCCAGGTGCTGACCATGTTCTATTCCATGGGCATCCTCTTCTTCACCCTCCTGCTCCTGAGGGAGCTGGGGATTAAAGGCTGGGTGAAATATGCGGTGCTGCTGTTCGTGGCCTTCCACCCGTCCTTTGTGCTGATGGCAGGCAGTGTGAACAACGATGTGCTGTCGGCCATGTTCCTGGCGGGCACCATGCTCTACACGGTCCGCTGGTATAGGGACAGCAGCCTGAAGAATATCCTCCTGCTGGCGGGGATGCTGGGGCTTGCCATGATGGCCAAGCTCTCGGCTGGCCTCATCGCCCCGGCGGTGGCCCTGGTCTTCCTGGTGCGTCTGGTGCAGGTGTTCCGGGAGGGGATACGGCAAGGGGGCACGGGCTTTGCAGGCGGGCTTCGGTTCGCTGGCCTGCGCCGGCTGATCGGAAGGTTTGCCGCCTTTGCGGCGGTGGTCTTCCCCCTGGGGCTGTGGTACCCGGTGCGCAACCTGATCCGGTTTGGGGTGCCGCTGACGTATGCGGAGAAGCTGGAGCTGACAGATCCCCAGTATATCGGGGATATTCCGCTGGTGCAGCGGTTCACGGACTTCTCCCTCTACCAGCTGGAGCACCTGAACGTCCAATTCCTGGAGGGCGGGAACTACCGGGAGTTCAACGTGTTCTACGGCCTCTTGAAGACAACGATTTTCGGAAACTTTGACTTTAACACGCTGAATCCCTTCCTGGAGGGGACGGGGGCCGCCCTGTTCTGGATCAATGTGGCGGTGGCTGCTGCTGCGGTGGCTGCCGCGGTGTACTGCCTGACGCGGGGGCGCAGGCATCATCCTGTGGAGAAGGGCTTCTTCACGGCGATCTTCGTGGTCTATATGGCAGGCTATTTTAAGTTCTGTGTGGAATACCCCCATATCTGCACGATGAATGTGCGCTATATCTATCCGGTGCTGCTGCTGGGCTACCTGTTTACCGCCATGTGTATCCAGGAGCTCGCGTCTGGGCAGAGGCGGGAGAAGGCTGCCGGGGATGGAGGCGCGGCGGCTGTGCATCCGGGCCGGGCTGCGGAGGACGGGAGCGTGCTGTCTGCGGCGGCTCAGCCGGGCAGTCCAGCCGGGCGGCTGGGGAGAGTCCTGGCGGCTGTCTTCCTGGCGGCGGCCTTTGTGTGGGCGTGGCTGTCCTGCCTGATGTTCCTCGCCCTGGGCGTGGCGTGAGCGGGCGTGGAGGCGGCTGCAGGCTATGTCCCCGGGAGTGCGGGGCTGACCGGAGCCGTGAGGCGGGCCTGTGCCGGGGCGGCGGCAAGGTGCGGGTGGCCAGGGCGTCCCTGCACATGTGGGAGGAGCCCTGCCTGTCTGGGGAGAGGGGCTCTGGAACCGTGTTTTTCTGCGGCTGCAGCCTGGGCTGCGTCTACTGCCAGAACCGGGCAATCTCCCGGGGAGAGGCAGGCCTAGACATCTCCGAGGAAAGGCTCTCAGAAATTTTCCTCATGTTGCAGGGGAAGGGAGCCCACAATCTCAACCTGGTGACGGCCGGACACTATCTCCCCCAGGCGGCTAGGGCGCTGCGCAGGGCTAAGGAGAAGGGGCTGGAAATCCCTGTTGTCTACAACACATCCTCCTACGAGAAGCCTGAGGCGCTGCGGCTGCTGGAGGGCCTGGTGGATATCTACCTGCCGGACTTCAAGTGCATGGATGAGGCGCTGGCTCTGCGCTACTGCCGGGCGGTGGATTACCCTGCCCGGGCGAAGGCGGCGCTGGCGGAGATGGTGCGGCAGACAGGGGAGGCGTCGTTCGGCAGGGACGGGATGATGCGCAGGGGGACGCTGGTGCGCCATCTGGTGCTCCCCGGATGCACGGAAGATTCGAAGCGTGTCATCGATTACCTGTACCGCACCTACGGGGACCGGATCTATCTCAGCATTATGAGCCAGTACACGCCGGTGGATATCCCGGAAGAGTTCCCGGAGCTTCAGCGGACGCTGACGCCGGAGGAATACGAGGAGGTGGTGGACTACGCCATCGG
>CALWMI010000013.1 GCA_944381745.1 uncultured Lachnospiraceae bacterium
CCAGGGGCGCCACCTTGCGGACATAGATCTCGACACCCTTCGTGATCCCCATGTCCATGATCCGGCGCTTGACCGGCCCCTCTCCATGGAGCTTTGCCACGGTGACCGTCTCCCCCACCTTGGCATCCTTCAATGTCTTCATTGTGCTTCCTCCTCCATTCAAATCATGATCCGGTTTGCCATCGTCCGGTCCAGAGCCACCCGGCTGTCCTTGACCTGTATGATCAGATTGCCGCCCAGCTCCGCGACCACCGTGACATCGGTGTCCACCACGAAGCCCAGCTCCGCCAGATGCTGGCGCACCTCGTCCTTGCCGGTGATCTTGCGAATCGTCGCCGTCTCGCCGGCTCTCGCCATTGTCAACGGCATCATGCTATGACCTCCTTCAAGGAAATTAGCTTTAGCTAACTACCCTCGTGAAAATAACGGTTAGATTTCTCTAACCCGGCTTTGGTTAGAAGTTTAACGCGTCTAACCTCGCTTGTCAAGGGCCCTGGTTAAATTTTCTTGCATTTCCCCGCGCTTTGTGTTAATCTCATGTCAATACCATGCCGGCAAGGAGTTTTTTTATGAATATTCACGAATCCGCCGAGGATTACCTGGAGGTCATCCTCATGCTGCAGGAGCGGCAGGGTCTGGTGCGCTCCATTGATATTGCCCACGAAAAGAACTACTCCAAGCCCAGCGTCAGCATCGCCATGAAGCGCCTGCGGGAGAACGGCTACGTGGAGATGGACGCCGAGGGCTTCATTACGCTGCTGCCCCCGGGCGCGGAGATCGCCCAGCGCATCTATACCCGCCACCGGCTGCTGTCCCAGTTTTTGCGGAACCTGGGCGTCAGTGAGGAGAACGCCGTGGCCGACGCCTGCAAGATCGAACATGACATCAGCGCGGAGTCCTTCGACCGGATCGTCGCCTTTGCCCGGCAGCAGGGGCTGATCGACGCCGGGGAATAATCGGTACGCCGGGACGGAAAATCTTCCGCCCCGGCTTGACTTTCCCCGCCGGCGTGTTATACTCGAGGCGGAAACAGGGCAAACCCCATCAGGACTTCACAAGGAGGTTATTCCATGGATCAGACGGTTTCCCAGCTGCTGAACGAGCAGATCAACAAGGAGTTCTACTCCGCCTACCTGTACCTGGACATTGCGAATTACTATGACAGCCTGGGCCTGGACGGCTTCGCCAACTGGTACGAGATCCAGGCCAAGGAGGAGATGGATCACGCCATGCTCTTCTACCACTATCTCCACAACAACGACGTGCCTGTCACGCTGGAGGCGGTGGCCAGACCGGACAAGACATACACCAACCGGATGGAGCCTCTGGAGGCCGCTCTGGCCCACGAGAAATACGTGACCTCCCTGATCAACGCCATCTACGCCGCCGCTCAGAAGGTCAACGACTTCCGCACCACCCAGTTCATGGACTGGTTCATCAAGGAACAGGGCGAGGAGGAGAAGAACTCCAGCGACCAGATCACCAAAATGAAGCTCTACGGCGACGACGCCAAGGGCCTGTATATGCTCAACAGCGAGCTGCTGGGCCGGACCTATACCGCCCCCACGCTGACGCTGTAAATGGCTGCATCCAAGGCGGGACGCACCCAGCTGCCCGCCTTGCGTTTTCCCCAAGAGTTAGCTATATCTAACCATTCGTTTTTCAAACTTGGAAAGGAGCGAAATCATGCAGCAGACAATCATTCAAGTGGGCGGCATGCAGTGCGGCATGTGCGAGTCCCACATCAGCGACGCCGTCCGCCGGGCCTTCCCGGTGCAGAAGGTCACCTCCTCCCGCAGCAAGGGCACCACGGTCATCATCTCCGAAGCGCCGCTGGATGAGGTGAAGCTGCGGAAGGTCATTGAAGGCACCGGCTATGACGTAGGCACCATTTCCCAGACGCCCTATGAACGGAGGGGACTGTTCGGCCTGGGACGGTAAAGCGAGGTCCCGAAAAACGCCGGGGGAGAATCTGCGGATTCTCCCCCGGCGTTTCATGCCGTTTCGGCGGGATTGCTGTGACTTGATAATAAATAAAGACACATGATAGCAAAATATAATGACACAATATTTACTTAACAGGGTTATACGGATGCGCTATTTAAAATATAGTGACACAATTTTCTGTTCCCCCACCAGTTTCCGCTTGATTCAACCGATGAATAGGAATCGCTTGCCCAGACAGAATCAGCAGTTTTCCTATGCTACCAACATTCTCATAAATCGAGACACTGCCATCCTGTGAAGAGTACATTCGTCTGTCTCTTATGAAGCGGCATAATTATAGCATATCCGCGCAGTCCTATTCAAGTCCGTTAGATGTTCAAGCGGCAGAAAGCGCCAGGTGAATACCTGGCGCTTTCTGCCGCTTGGAAGAGGGCAGTTGAATGCCGGCGTTTATGGACGCCTTGTTGTTGTAGCACACATACACCATATCGTGGCCATACTCTATGACGCCGGGCAGGGTAGCTGCCGCACACAAACCGATTTGACCTCTGCAAACATGAGGGCCATGGATTAAATCTGTCATCCTTGCTCGTGACAGCAAAAGTTTCCGCTTTCTTCCGCGCCCCGCAGATGGCTTCGCTGGGGAAGAAACTGAACTTGGCCTAGTCCACCTTTCTTTCCCTCATGCCAATCTCCAGCCCTCGGCCTGTTCCCGGATCTCAATGAACCGCCGGTACAGCCCGCCCTGGGCCATCAGTTCCTCATGGGTGCCCCGCTGGACGATGCGGCCATCCTCCACCACCAGGATCTGATCGGCGTGCTGGATGGTGGTCAGCCGGTGGGCGATGGTGAGGATCGTCTTCCCCTTGGTCAGTGCGGAGAGCGCCTGCTGAATCAGGTGCTCGTTCTCCGGGTCCACGCTGGCGGTAGCCTCGTCCAGGATGACAATAGGGGCGTCCTTCAAAATGGCCCGGGCGATGGAGATGCGCTGCTTCTCGCCACCGGAGAGGGTGGAGCCCCCCTCTCCGACCACCGTGTCATACCCATCTGGCAGGGACATGATGAAGTCGTGGCAGCAAGCGGCCCTGGCGGCGGCCACCACCTGCTCATGGGTGGCGTCGGGGCATCCGAACTTGATGTTGTTCTCCACGCTGTCCTGGAAGAGATACACATTCTGAAAGACCATGGAGATGTTCCGCA
>CALWMI010000014.1 GCA_944381745.1 uncultured Lachnospiraceae bacterium
CGGTTCCGCTCTCCCCGAGAATCAGGATGTTTTCCTCCGTGGCGGCATAGTAGCCGGCCAGCTGTATCGTCTGGGAGATGGCGCTGGAGTGGCCGAGAATATCAGAAAACTGATACTTGGCGGGATAAGGGGATTTGCCTGTGGCCGATGCCGGCTGGTGGAGGGCATGGACGCCGGCGGATGAGACAGTCAGCGCACTGTATGATTTGGCGGTGAAGGAGGATCCCAGCGCACTGCAGGAGGTTCTGGGATTCAGCTCCGAGGAGGCGGTTCAGGAGGCGTTTATCGAAGATGTGGAGAGCTACAGCTTCACGAAGTCGATCGAGGAGGAATTGATAGGTTCCGGAGTGGAATTTACAGAGGAAGAGCTGGGGGAGCTGAGCGGCCAGCTGGTAAGTATGCTGGATAAGCTGAGCTGCACAGTAGAGATTGTGGACGAGGGAGACGATACGGTGACGGTTTCCCTGACGACGAATGGCTATTCCTTGTCAGATATTGAGGGCGTGGCTATGACTGCCCAGGAGGAATTGTTCGCAGCAATGGACGAGGATACCCAGATGGCCATCGCTTTGGGCGACGAGGAAGCGATGATGAATTTTATGAGAGAATTTGTGGCTTCCTATGTGGAGGCTCTTACCCAGCTGGAGCCTACCCAGGAGACGGAGCTGGAGGTCGTATGCGAGAGGCTGATTGTGGAAGATGGGGACAAGGAGATTATCGCCTGGCTTCCCAGCGATCTCACCCAGTTTGAGGCAGAGCTGTCCAGCGCGATTATGACCGGCATGTGAGCCAAGGAGAGAATCCGCGCCTGTGGGGACGGCGGATATGAGGAGACAGAGGAAAGAGACAGGCGGCAGCCCCGTTTTTTTGCGGGGCTGCCGCCTGCTTTTCACGCGAGCTGCCGCCTTTTTTTGACGGGGGCTGCCGCCTGCTTTGCCGGGCAGATTTCTGCCCTCTGGACTGCGGCATCTTCCTACACGTTGTCAGAAGGGCCGGAAATTTCAATGTACGGGCCGTCTCCATAGGGATCGGCCAGGACAATCACCGCTGTGTCTGTCTCGAAGAAGTAGGAATTCTCATAGGATTCTGACGGCTCGCCGAACAGTCCGGCCAGCTGGTCCCGGCAGGCTTGCAGGTCGCTCTGCGGAAGGTCGATCCGGCACTGCTCCACCACGTTGTCCCCCTCGCGGTACAGGTTGATGGACAGGGATACGTCAGCCAGCTCCCCCAGAAGATCGAGCTGATAACGCCTGCCAGTCAGCATGTCCTCTCCTCCGTATTCCGGCGTCCCCTCCCCAAGCAGGGCGACTGCCTCCGCATCCTCCTTGCCGATCAGGCCTGCAAGGGAGGCCACCGTGATATTGGCGGAGCTGGGATCCGCTTCAGCTGTCTGTCCTTTGGACGGCTCTGCCTCCTCCTGGGCGGGGGCGTTCTCTGCGGCAGCGCTTCCCTCGGAAGCGGGAGCCTTACGTCCGCAGGCTGCCAGGGCAAAGGCACATAGGATCGTGACAAGTAAAAGTTTCCCTTTCATAAACGTTACATCCTCCTTTTGTTTGGTATGTCCGATTGTATCAGAACGGGGAAAGAAATGGAAGGGGGGTTCTGGATTCGTAAGCATTTGTAAGTAATTGTGCAGAAAAGGTCAGAAAAGAGAAAGTTCTGTGACAGGTATGCAAGAAAAAAGTTAGAATTTGCACAGGGAATTCGAAAATTGGCAGTTCCGTTTGGCAGGCTTTTCATGTAAAATGGGATGGGAAGAGGGGAGAAGCTTGTGATAGGAATGGGAACATTGCTGAATATGGCCGCCATCGTTGCCGGAGGGCTCCTGGGGCTTATCTTTGGGAAGGCCATGAAGCCGCGATGGCAGGAGGCGCTGATGAGCTCCACGGCAGTCTGCGTGATGTTTGTGGGGATGGGGGGCGCCATGGAAAATATGCTCACAGTCAGCCAGGGAAGCCTGTCAAGCCAGGGCACGATGATGATGATCGGTAGCCTGGCGGCAGGGTCGCTGATCGGGGAATGGCTGAATCTGGAGGCGCGGATGGAGAAATTTGGGGAATGGCTGAAACGGAAGACAGGCAATGCCAGGGATTCCCGGTTTGTCAATGGTTTTGTGACAGCCTCCCTCACCGTGTGCATCGGGGCAATGGCCATTGTGGGGGCTATCCAGGACGGCCTGACGGGAGATTACTCGACCCTTGCGCTGAAGGCAGTGCTGGATTTGCTGATTATCCTTGTGATGACGGCAGCCCTGGGAAAGGGCTGCATTTTTTCCGCTATCCCTGTGGGTGTCCTGCAGGGGACGGTCACGGCGCTGGCAGGGCTCCTGCGGCCCTTCATGACGGAGGCTGCCCTTGCAAATCTGTCGCTGGTGGGCTCCGTCATGATTTTCTGCGTCGGGGCGAACCTGATCTGGGAAAAGAAGTGGCGGGTGGCGAATATGCTGCCGGCTGTGGTGATCGCAGTGGCCTGGGCGTTCGTCTAGGCGCGGCACGGTGAGGCGCAGCAGGTGATTGCGCTGTGTAGAGGGAGAGGATTTCATAGGAGAGAAGGGGACGGAAGATGTATATTGCAGATTTGCATATTCATTCCAGATATTCCCGCGCGACCAGCAAGGACGGCACGCCGGAGCAGCTGGAGCTGTGGGCCAGGAGGAAGGGGATTGCCCTGGTGGGAACCGGGGATTTCACCCATCCGGCCTGGAGGCAGGAGCTGCGGGAGAAGCTGATGCCGGCGGAGGATGGGCTCTATGTGCTGAAGGAGGAATACCGGATTGCGGACGGAACCCGGGCAGACAGCTTTCGCCCGCGTTTTGTGGTGACGGGAGAGATCAGTTCCATTTATAAGAAGGACGGCAAGGTGCGCAAGGTGCACAGCCTGCTGCTGCTTCCAGGGCTGGAGGATGCGGAGCGCCTGTCCAGGAAGCTGGAGGCCATCGGCAACATCCATTCAGACGGGAGGCCGATACTGGGGCTGGACTGCCATGACCTGCTGGAAATATTGCTGGAGGTGAGCCCGGAGGGGATGTATGTCCCGGCGCATATCTGGACGCCGCATTTTTCTATGTTCGGAGCCTTCTCTGGCTTTCGCAGTATCCAGGAGTGTTTCGGAGACCTGGCGGGGCATATCCATGCGGTGGAGACGGGCCTTTCCTCTGACCCGCCGATGAACTGGCGGGTAGAGGGGCTGGACGGGCTCCAGCTGCTGTCCAACTCGGACGCTCACTCCCCGTCTAAGCTTGGGCGCGAGGCGAACCTGCTGGACGGGGAGCTGTCCTATCCGGGGCTTTACCGGGCGGTACAGGAGGGCGACGGACTGCGGGGAACCATCGAGTTTTTCCCGGAGGAGGGGAAATACCATTACGATGGGCACCGGAAGTGCGGCGTCTGCCTGAGCCCGCAGGAGGCCGCCAGGCTGGGCGGGATTTGCCCTGTGTGCGGCAAGAAGCTTACGGTAGGAGTGTCTCACCGGGTGGAGGAGCTCTCTGACAGGCCGGAGGGCTATGTACAGCCAGGGGCGCGCCCCTATGAGAGCCTGATGCCGCTGCCGGAGCTCTTGGGCAACGTGCTGGGGCGTTCTGCCGCCGGGAAGCAGGTGCAGAGGGAGTACCGGGAAATGCTGGAGAAGCTGGGGCCGGAATTCGAGATACTCCGGGAAGTGCCGCTGGAGGATATCCGGGCGAAGGCGGGCGTGCGGATTGCGGAGGGGATCGCTAGGCTGCGTGCAGGCAAGGTGAAGAAGCTTCCCGGCTACGACGGGGCATATGGAACCATCCAAGTGTTCCTGCCAGGTGAGGAGCAGGACACCGCTGGCCAGCTGGATTTCTTCGCCCTTCTCGGAGCCGGAAATGCGGAGACAGGAGAAGGAGCGGAGGAGAAGAAGGCAGAGCCTGCGCCCGAGAGGCCGCAGGGGCCGGGAGAAAGGCTGGAAGATACGGAAGCGAAGGCAGAGCCGGGAGAAAGGCTGGAAGGTACGGAAGCGAAGGCAGAGCTGGGAAAAAGGCTGGAAGAAGCGAAGGAGTGCTTGGGAGCGCCGCTCCCAGATTCGGACGCGGCGCGGGAGGCACTTGCAGGCTTGAATCAAGAGCAGTGCCGGGCGGCCTCCTCCTGTGCGAGGAGGCTGATGGTGACTGCCGGGCCGGGGACAGGCAAGACGCGGACGCTGATCGCCCGTATCCGGTATCTGTTGGAAGCTGGGCAGGCGAGGCCGGAGCAGATTACGGCGGTGACTTTTACGAACCAGGCAGCCGTAGAGCTGAAGGAGAGGCTGCCGCAGGAAGCCAGGGGCGTGCAGGCCGGCACATTCCACGGGATTTGCCTGCGCCTGCTGCGGGAAGCGGGCTGGGGCTTCGCCGTGGCGGGGGAGGAGCAGGCTAGGGAGGCGGCGGAACAGGCGGCCCTTTCCTGCGGCCTGGACATACCGGCAGGACGGCTTCTGGAGGAAATTTCCCTGGCGAAAGCGCAGGGAAAACCGATAGAGGATCCAGAGCGCCAGAAAGTGCTGGAGGTATACCAGGGCTGGCTTGCCGGGCAGGGCCTGTTGGATTTCGACGACCTGCTGCTGGAGGCGGAGAGGCTTCTGGAGGAAGACGGGCAGGCGAGGGCGTCGGCGGGCGAGAGGTTCCGGTATCTGCTGGTGGATGAGTTTCAGGATATCAATCCGCTGCAGTACCGTCTGGTCAGGCAGTGGCATGGGCTGGGACAGGAGCTGTTCGTAATCGGGGATGCAGACCAGTCGATCTACGGTTTCCGGGGAGCGGATGCGGGATGTTTTGCGCGGCTGAGGCAGGATTACCCGGACATGTGCCAGGTGGGGCTTACCGAGAATTACCGGAGCAGCAGGCGGATTGTGGCGGCGGCCAGGGAGGTCATCTCCCGCAATCCGGGGGAACGTCCGGGCCTGCATGCCAATGGGCCGGAGGGAAGCCCCGTGCGCATGGCCAGCGCCCAGACGCCGGTGGGAGAGGCGATATTTATCGCGAAGGAGATCAGTCGTATGACCGGCGGCCTGGATATGCTGGACGCCCAGACCCTGTCCGGCAAGAAGGAGAGAGGGCTTCGGAGCTTTGGGGATATCGCTGTGCTGTACCGCACCCACCGGCAGGCCAGGCTGGTGGAAAAATGCCTGCGCCAGGAAGGAATCCCCTATCTTGTGGCGGGACGGGAGGAGTTCCTGCGGGAGAAGGCTGTGCGGGACAGCCTGGCGTTTTTCGCGTATCTGGAAAAACCAGAGGACGAAAGCCGCAGGCAGCGCTGCCTTAGACAGTGGCAGCAGGCAGATACCGGAGCTGTGGGAGAAGAGATTCTGCGCACGATGGAGGCGCGTTTCCGGGAAGCATACCAGACCGATACGCCTGAGCAGTTCATCCGAAGATGGATGGAGGAGACAGGGATAGGAAAAGCAGGCGCCGGAAGGGACGGCCAGGGTGCGGAGGCGGAAGAAGCCATGGAAAAGCTGGCCCGGATGAGCATTTTTTACGATACCATGCCCGCCTTGCTGGATGCGGTGCTGCTGGGCGTGGAGAGCGACCTGAGGAGGTGCGGGCAGAAGACCTATTCCGGGGAGGCGGTGACCCTCATGACCCTCCACGGCTCCAAAGGGCTGGAATTCCCGGTGACCTTCCTCTACGGGGTGGAGGCCGGGACGATTCCGCCGAAGGGAGACCGGTATCCAGTGGATAAGGAGGAGGAGCGCCGGCTGCTCTATGTGGGGATGACGCGGGCGAGAGAGGAATTGATTCTGACCTGCGCGGGAGAAGAGTCCGAGCTGGTTTTTGGCGTGCCGGACAATTTGCTTGAGAGGGAGGAGGCCTTCCGCCGCAGAGAGGCAGAAGGCCATCAGATGAGCCTTTCGGAACTGTTCGGTATCTCACCGGGCAGTGAAGAAAAAGGGATAAAGAGAGAGTAAGGCAGGGGAAGAGAAATGCAGAGAGAGACAGAAGTGAAGAGAAGGCCGAAAAAGTCCGGGAAAGACGGCCCTTCCGAGGAGAAGAAGGCGCTGGCCTTGGAGGTGGTGGAGCGGCTGAAGAAGGAGTATCCAGACGCTGACTGCACGCTGGATTACAATGAGGCGTGGAAGCTTTTGGTGAGCGTGCGCCTGGCTGCCCAGTGCACGGACGCCCGGGTGAACGTGGTGGTGGAGAAGCTGTACGAGAAATATCCGGATGTGGACGCTCTGGCGGAGGCGGATGTGGACGACATCGAGCGGATTGTCCACCCCTGCGGCCTGGGGAAAAGCAAGGCCAGGGATATCAGTGCCTGCATGAAAATCCTGAAGGAGAAGTACGGCGGCAACGTGCCGGAGGATTTTGACGAGCTGCTGAAGCTGCCCGGCGTAGGGCGCAAGAGCGCCAACCTGATCATGGGGGATGTGTTCGGCAAGCCGGCGATTGTCACAGACACCCACTGTATCCGGCTGGTGAACCGCATCGGCCTGGTGGATGGGATCAAGGAACCGAAGAAGGTGGAGATGGAGCTGTGGAAGCTGATCCCGCCGGAGGAGGGCAGTGACTTCTGCCACCGGCTCGTCTGGCACGGACGGGAAGTGTGTACGGCCAGAACGGCGCCCCACTGCGAGAGGTGCTGCCTGGGGGATATCTGCGGGAAACATATCTGACGGCCGCAGGGGAGACGCAGGGAAACCGTCCGCCGCCGTGCTGCCAGGCAGAATAGGGAAATAAGAAATGTCCGGCGTACTGGCTTGCCCGCGGCCGGGGACATTGGTATAATGGAGAAAAGAGCGCTCAGGAAGGGGAGATACGATGGATAGTCGGTTGTTTGGAAATACACATATATTGGCGTGGCTTCAGTATTACGCGGAGAATACCCAGGTGGATCTGGAGAAGGTGAAGATACTGGATATCACACGGAAGAACAAGAACCTGATCCCGACGGTGGAATCCCATGATTCGGTGCTGGTGTTTACAGAGGCCGGGCACCATGATATTTTCTACCGCATGTGGGATGTGGGACTGGGGGAGTGCGAGGTGTGGTACAACAACGGCTCCGACCCGTCCGGCCCTATTCTGCACAACAAGGTGAAGGAGATGATCAACCGGGGGATTAACGCCTCGGCGGCCATGCTGGTGCTCAACCCCAACGCCAGGAGCACCTACAAGATCGGCATGCGCAACACGAGCTTTTCCAAGGGCTCCGTCCACTATGTGGGGAGCGAGATCCGGGCGGTCATCCTGAACAAGATGCACATCTCCACCGGGGACACGATTGTGGTGATCAGCGGGGAGAGCATCGCCGTGGAGGCTGCGATCCTGTCCGGGGAGGGGACGGTGATTGCCGTGGAATACAACCAGAACGACCGCAAGACGATGGAGGACAATATTTTCCAGTTTGGCCTCAATAACATCTCTATCATCGACCACGTGGACGACGAGTCCATGAGCGGCCTGCCCAAGCCGTCGCTGGCGTTCCTGGTGGCATCCGCCAGCATGGAGAACGAGATCCAGTGCCTGCTGCGGGTAAACCCGCACATGGAGTTCATTGTGTACACGCTGGACTTCCGCTGCGCCGCATCGCTCCCGGCCCTCTTTGAGCAGTATGGCATCGG
Organism: uncultured Lachnospiraceae bacterium; assembly: GCA_944381745.1. GTDB lineage: Bacteria > Bacillota > Clostridia > Lachnospirales > Lachnospiraceae > JAGTTR01. Next base: position 7,564 of record CALWMI010000014.1, read on the forward strand.
GGAGACGGAGGTAATCCAGATTCAGGTGTCCAAGCTGTCCTCGAAGAATACCTTCCGCACCGAGCCTGCGCCGTGGATTATATCGGGCAGGGCATAGGGAAGAAGGAAGTGCTTTGGAGGGTGCCATGAAGGAAACTGGGATTAGGCCGCAGGTCATAGAGGAAATTCAAAAGATAGCCAGGGATAACGGCGTCAAGAAGGTTGTGCTGTTTGGCTCCCGGGCGAGGGGGGACTATAAGCGGACAAGCGATATTGATTTGGCTGTCTTTGGAGGCGATACGGCCAGATTTGCGCTGGACATAGAGGATACGTCCACACTTCTGGAGTATGACATTGTGGATATGGGAAGAGAGCCCCAGGAGGAGCTGCAGGAATCCATCCGGAGAGAGGGAATGGTTATCTATGAGGAAATATGAGAACTTCTGCCGTGCACTGACAAATATGGAAGAAATCTACCAGTACAAGGAGCCGTATGACGCGGTGATTTTGGCAGGATTAGTGGGGCTGTATGAGATTTGCTTTGAACAGGCATGGAAGATGATGAAGGAAATCTTAGAAGCACACGGCTTTGAAGAGGGCGCCACGGGTTCGCCGAAGCTGATATTGAAAACGGCATATCGGGCAGGAATGATCCGGGATGAAGCATTATGGATGAGAGCGCTGCAGGAGCGGAATAATGTCACGCACTCCTACAATGAGAAGATTGCGCTGGGGATCGTGGCGCAGGCAAAAGAGGATTTCTATGGAATGTTTTGCGCATTAAAGAAGGAAATAGAAGACAGCTGGCTGTAGAATACGGGAAGGGGAAGCGCTGGCAGACAGAATTTTATACAAATATAAATGGGGAGCATCCGAAATGAGGATGCTCCTCTTTTTCATTTTACAAGGAAATATAGACAAAACCGAAGCTGAAAATTTGGTGAAAATGTTAAAAATAAAATATTTTCATATTTGATATTGAAACAATGAAAAAAACGGTGTATATATAGAATATGGAAATCAAGAGAAAATATAATATATGAATATAACAGAAGGGCATAAAAGGCGTATTTTGTGCAAAATAACGATTAATAGTGTGAAAAAAGAACCAAAAAATGAAGTATCTTGCTGTTTTTGACAAATATTTGAAATTATTATTTTTAAAAATAATATTCAATAAATGAAAATAATTGAAAGCAAGGGGAGGAACAAAATTGGGAGATGTAATTTTTGAAACCAAAGGTCTGTCAAAGGCTTTTTTCGGGAAAAAAGTTGTATCTAACGTTGATTTTCAGCTCCGGGAAGGCGAAATTTGCGCGTTGCTTGGCGAAAATGGGGCCGGGAAATCTACCTTCAAAAACATGATAGTGGGCCTCTTAGAACCTACAGAAGGGACGATCATCTTTGATGGGAAAGCTGTCGGAGATACGAAGAAAGAAGATTTTCCCATAGCGGCAGTCCATCAAGAGCTATCGCTTTTTTTGAATCTTTCGGTGGCGGAGAATATCTGTATCGAGGATATGCCTGGAAAGCATACGGTTGTCGATTGGAAGAAATGCCGGGAAAAAGCTCTCAAATATATGAGGATTATGAATATCAACCTGGATCCGGATGCGATCGTCGGCACATTAGGGCCGGGAGAACAGCAGCTGGTGGAGATTGCGAAAGCTTTAAGCCATGAGCCCCGCGTCCTCATTCTTGACGAGCCGACAGCTTCCCTTACTGCGCCTGAGAGAAATCATCTCTTTGAAGTGATGAATACTTTGAAAAAACAAAATATTGGAATGATCTTTATCACACATTTCCTTGACGAGGTGTTCCAGGTTTGCGACAGGGTAGTCGTCCTTAGAAACTCGGAAAAGGTGTGCGACGACGACGTGAAAAATATGAATAAGCGTCAGGTGGAGGAATTGATGATCGGCCGCTCGGTAAATGAGGGGATCTTTGACCTTGGCAGCATCCAAAACGAGACGGCCTTGAAAGTGATAGGGCTTGAATCGGAGTATTTTACCAATATTCATATCGAGGTGAAAAAGGGAGAGATCCTTGGCATTGCCGGGCTGATCGGCGCAGGCCGGACAGAGCTGTTAGAGTCCATTTTTGGCATCCGCAAGTGTACGGGCGAGATTGAAGTGCTGGGACAGAGATACACGCATTGGACTACGCAAAAGCTAATACGGCAAGGTGTTGTTATGATTCCGGAAGACCGTAAGAATTGCGGGATTTTCCCCAAGCGCGATTTAAAGGAAAATATTACCGCCGCACAGATGAAGGAATTCGTAGACCGGAAAGTTCCGTGCTTTGGATTCAAAAATGAAAGAAAGAATGCGGAAAAAGTGATCGCCCAGTACCGGGTGAAATGCCCTGGCGTGGATGCCTATATCCATGAGTTATCCGGCGGCAATCAGCAGAAAGTGATTGTCGGGCGGTGGCTGTCTCGCGAACCGAAGATTTGCATGTTCGATGATCCGACGCGGGGTGTGGATGTGGGATCAAGGGCAGAAATCGGAGGATTTATTGTTGATTTGGCGAAAAAGGGAGCAGCTGTCCTGCTTGTCTCGTCGGATCTCAATGAGCTGGTTCAGCTGTCTCACCGGATTGTCATCATGAGACGTGGCAGGCTGGTGGGAGAGGTGCAGAAGGACGAGTTTGATGTCAGAAAGATTTTGTCAATATCATCGTCTCAGGAAAACGAAGGAGAAGGGGAGGCGGTTTCGTGAACAAGGGGCTTTCAATGAAACAGATATTTTCGCGGAATTGGATTGCGGTGGCGATTGGAAATATTTTGCTGTTCCTGGTATTGGCGGTTTCGCAGCCGGCCTTTTTGCAGATAACGAACATCATGAATATCCTTGCACAATGTTCACTGTACGGGATCATGTCGGTTGGGATGACCTTTGTGATATCTACAGGCGGAATCGATATTTCGGTAGGTATGACGGCCTTTTTCACAATGACTTTGATGTGGAGGCTGTCGTCCATGTTGCCGGTGTGGCTGATATTTCTTGTGGCAATTCTCATGGGCTGCGTGGTGGGACTGTTCAATGGCGTCATGGCGGCGGTATTGAATTTCCCCGATATGATCGCCACGCTGGCCAGTATGTCGATTCTCCGGGGCGTTGGCTATTTGCTGATCGGGAGCGCGCAGAAATTTGTCCCAGATGAACTTCGGGTGATTGGCGTATCAAGGATTGGCATTATACCAGTACCGATGATTATCATGCTGGCAATTGCGGTGGCGGGAGCTTTTTTGCTGAGCAATACCCGGTTTGGCCGGTATGTGCTTGCGGTGGGAGGAAATAAAAACTCGGCGATTTTTTCTGGGCTGAATGTTGTGAAGATCCGCACCGGGGCATATGTTCTGTGCGGCGCATGCGCGGCAATCGGAGGTATCGTATATGCAGGACGTGTCGGTTCGATTTCCCCCAGTTCTTGCAATGGATATGAGTTTACAGTGATTACCGCAGTTGTGCTGGGCGGGACAAAGATGAGCGGCGGAAAGTCGTCGATTGTTGGCTCCGTGCTGGGATGTATTTTCCTATATCTGGTGGAAAATGCAATGACCATGTTGAATATATCCAGTTATTACCAAACTTTGGCAAGAGCGCTGCTGATGCTGTTTGCAATTTCCATCGATACGTTTACCACGTATCGAAATGATATCAGTGTCAGAAAAGAACGCAGGAAGCGATTTTTGGAGTTTTGATTGTCTCGGAAGATCTTTTGTTACAAGCAATTGATATAGTGAAAAGAAGGAGGAATATTATGAAGAGGAAGAGACTTGTTAGTGTACTGGCGCTGGCGGCGCTCCTTGTCGGACTTACGGCATGCAGCAGCGCAGAAGGAACTGAGGCGGAAAGCGATTCCGCTGCGGCAGAAGAGACTGCAGAAGATGCTGCGGCAGAAGACGCGGCTGCAGACGATGCGGCAACAGAAGAGGCAGGAGATACCGATAAGATTGTGGTTGGAGTTTCAACGGATACTGCAACTACCGTATTCCGCCAGGTAGAGCTGATGGGGCTGTACAATATGGCTGAGGAAAATGGCGATATGGAGATCATTGAGCTGAATGCGGATAATGATACGACAACGCAGGCGACACAGTTCCGTTCCCTGATTGACCAGGGAGTCGATGTGATTGTATGCTGCGCACTCGACCAGGATGCCATCCTGAGCTCCTATGACTATGCGTACTCGAAGGGTGTTCCGATTATCAACTATGATAGGAAGGTAGAACATGAAGGCGTGAAGTTTACCGCAATGTATGATTCCTACAGCGATGCGAAGCAGCTGGCAGAATACCTGCTGTCTGTGGACGATGGCGAGGAGCATACGATTTTCCTGACAGTTGGTTCCCTGGCAGACCCGAATGGTATTGCAAGACGCGAAGGCTTTCTTGAGACGATTGAGAACAGCGGACATGACAATCTGAAAGTAACAGAGATTATGACAGATTGGGATGTGGATATGTGCCTTACCAACATGCAGAACGCTCTCCAGGTAGAGACTCCGTGGGCAGTGGCAAACGTTTCCGCCCATATGGATGCCTCCTGCTATCAGGCTCTTGAGGAGGCTGGCTTAATGATTCCTAGAGGCGAGGAAGGACATGTGTACTATACATCTCTGTCTGGCGAGCCCCCGGCAGTTGCCTATATGGAAGATGGCTATACGGATATGATATTTGTGATTCCTGCCGATACGGCTGGCGAGCAGATATACAATGCGGCAAAAGCACTTGCCAACGGCGAAGAGCTTGAAAGCGATGTCTTCTATATGCCTACATTTGGCGTGAAGCCGGAGGAGTTGGAAGAAAAAGCTGACGAGATTTGGACTATCAAATATGAAGATCTTCTTGGATAATTATAAAATTTAAAAAAATTTTGCTTGTAACAGGATTTGTTCCCCCGGCTGGTTTTGCCGGCCGGGGGATTTTTACGGAGATGGAGAATGGTACTATGAAGAAAGAGACTGGAGATTTAGGTGTTAAAGGACAGGGGATTGCTTCTGTAATAAAACGCATTTCTTTGGATTATCCGGTTATTTATATGATTATTGTGTTATGCGTTTTCATTGCATTTCAGAATCCAAATTTCTTTTCCCTGCCGAATATTATTTCTACATTTACATCGTATGCGTATTTTACAGTAGGATCTATTGCATTAGTATTTGTGTTTATTTCGGGAAATTCCGGAATCGATCTAAGTATCGGAAATGTGGCGGCATTTTCGGCGGTCATATCTACAAGTGTCATGTCTGCATTGAATGAGATGGGCACGATGAATCCCTGGCTCATTATTTTGCTGGGACTTATGATTTCCGTGGGGATCGGAATCGCGTTTGGCCTCTTTAATGGGATTGCAATTGCAAAATTTCATATAGCGCCATTTATTATCACGCTGGCCACGCAGCTCCTCTCTCTGGGATTGAGTTATGTTTATACCAACGGTTACACAGTGTCGGGAGCGCCTCGGGAGCTCTCCAAGCTGTCCACGCTCATTGGAATTCATGTGGGCGATCATATTATACCGGTGGCGGCAATCTTGCCATTTATTGCGATCATCATCATGACAATTATCCAAAGCAAGACGACATTTGGGCGCCAGGTGGTCTTGACAGGCAGCAATCCGTCCAGCGCGGAGCACGCAGGCATATCGCCTCAGAGAATCTATCTGATTGTATATGTTATGTCGGGGCTTTTTGCAGGGCTGACCGGAATGTTTATTCCCATGTGTATCGGCGCAGTAAACCCGGATGTGGGAACTTCATTTTTGATGCCCATGGTGGCAGCAGTGACAATCGGCGGAGTCAGCCAGACAGGCGGATATGGGAATATGCTCCAGGCATTTCTTGGAATTATATTTATCATCCTGCTGATGAGCGTCATGACATTTCTTGGATTTGGACTTCCGATACAGCAGCTGGCGTATGGAGTTGTGATCGTACTGACCATGACGCTGCTTGGGTACCTGGAGAGAAAGAGATTTCACAATTAGGCTGAAAAAAATTTTTAAATAAAAATGAAATAGAAAAGGAGAATACAATCATGAGGTTAGGAATTGGTTCATTTGCATATCGCTGGTCTATCGGGAGGCCTTATTACCGGCCGGAACATCCCATGACGGCTGACGATCTGATCGACCGCTGTGTGGAGTATGGGGTCAAGGCGCTTTTATACTGCAATAATATGGAGTTGGAAAACTATGCGGATGAAAAACTGTATGCGCTGCGGGATAGGCTGGACAAAGAAGGGATTGCAGTTGAGACGGGATCCAGGGGAACAGAGCGCGCTTACTTTGTAAGAATGCTGGAAGTTTCGAAGATTCTGGGGGCAAAGGTTATGCGCATCGGCTGGGATATGGACCGCACGGCAGATGCAGAAGGAATAAAAAAACAGGTTCAGAACGGGATCGATACGATTAAGTCTCTCATGCCGCTGGCGCATGAGTATGGCATCGAGATCGGAATCGAGAATGGAAAAGGAAATCTTGTAAGCGAAGTCAAGGAGATTATTGAAGGAGTCAATGATCCGGCATTTGGGGCAGTTGTGGATACCTGCAACTCGACGGTGTTTATCACGCCGACAGAGGAGGCGGTGAGGACATTGGCGCCTTATGCGAAATCGGTACATATCAAGGATTACGTGGTCACGTTAAATTCCAGAGGAGATATTATCACCGGTGTGGCCCTGGGGAAAGGATACGTGGACTTCCCGAAAATGCTGGAGATTTTAAAAGAAAATGGGTATGAAGGGAATTGCTTTATAGAGCTTTACATTGACCGCTGTGAAACCCACGAGGAAACGGTCAAAGTGGAGGGAGAATTGGTAAAAGAAAGCATCGATTATGCAAGAAATGTATTGAAACTCAATTAGGAGAAGATTATGGACTTATGAGTATATATTTAGGACTAGACCTGGGCTGCACGGGCTGCAAGGCCATTGCGGTAGACGATCAAGGAAATACTGTGAACACGGCCTCTGGCCGCTATGACGGGACATTGATTGCAAAAGGAGGGAATGCCTATGACCAGGATCCCGCAGTCTTGCGGGATGCAGGCATGCAGTGCCTCCAAGATGTGCTTTCCGGTATTGACAGAAATGATGTAAAGGCAATCGGCGTAACGGCGCAGATGCATTCCATGGTTGTGTTAGACCGGGATAAAAAAGTGATCCGTCCCATGATCAGCTGCGTGGACGCAAGAAATGATAAGCAGATCCAGGAAATATATGAGAAATGCGGAGGAATCGAAAACTTCCTGTCCATGACGAACAATCGGATGGTCGCCTCCTGCACGGGCGGCAAAATGATATGGATGAGAGAAAATGAACCGGAATTGTTCCAGCGCGTCAGGTATGTGATGACTCCGAAAGATTATTTCCGGATGCAGTTAACCGGGGAAATCCTGACAGATGAATCAGACGCCAGCGGATTCGGGCTGTATGACGTGAAAAGAAGATGCTGGAATAAAAGCTTATTGGAGCTTATAGAAATTCCGGCATCCATTTTGCCGGAGGTTCGCGCCTCCAATGCCTTTGCAGGAAATATATTGCCAGAGATCGCCGGGGAATTGGGAATACCAGGCAGTACCAAGGTGGTGGCGGGAGGCGGCGACGCCGTCGTCCAGACCGCAGGGGCAGGAGCTGTCTCCAAAGGCGTATATAGTATCATACTTGGCTCTGGAGGCAATATTTCGGCATCCTCCGATGTTTTTTATGAAAACAAAAAAGGAGATATCCAATTTTATGCAGCGTCCATTCCCGGCATGTGGGTTGCATATGCAGGGGTGATGAGCGTGGGAAATACGACGAATTGGTTCCGCGAAGTATTTATGCAAAACCAGAGGGACGCGTTTGCTGAGTTGGAAAAAGCGGCGGCTGCTGTGGACGCGGGCTGCAACGGGCTGCTGTTCTATCCGTCCATGCTGGGACAGAGAAATCCCATCGAGGATACCAATGCAAAAGGGATGTTCCTCGGCTTGGATATGGAACACCATGCCGGGGACATGTTTCGGGCTGTCCTGGAAGGGATTGCGATGCAGATGCGAGAGATAGCAGATACGATTACGCCGGCATGCGGCCCGATGGAGTCGGTGGTATTGTCAGGCGGGGGATCCTGCAATGATCTGTGGTGTCAGATATTTGCCGATATATTCCAGATCCCGGTGCAGCGCGCTGCCAACAGCGCATACTGCGGGGCGCGCGGGGCGGCCATTCTCGGAATGGGATGCGGGAAAGATAAGCCAGAGCTGCAGAAGCTGTTTGGCAATAACGGCAAGGAGCGGACGTGGGAACCGGATAGAGAGAAATCTGCGGTGTATCAGGAGCTTTTTGAAATATATAAGCATATTTACGCAGACAATCGGGAGGCGTTCGCAAGAATCAAAAAGTTTCGCGATAGGTACGAAAAATAAGTGTGGCAGTGAAAGGGCGGAGGTGTGATGGCATGAAGAAAATTATAAATGATCCGAAAAATTATGTGGACGAGGCTATGGAAGGGATTGTAGCTGCATATGGAGACCGGGTTGCTTTCTTTGAGAATGACAAGAGGGTTCTTGTCAGGGCAGGAAAGAAAAAAGAAGGGAAAGTAGGCATCGTGACAGGCGGCGGATTCGGGCATCTCCCGCTGTTCCTCGGCTATGTGGGCGAGGGGATGCTGGACGCCTGCGTGGTCGGGAATGTGTTTGCGTCCCCATCTTATACGAAGATGGAGGCGGGGATCCGCGCGGCAGATGCCGGCGCCGGTGTGCTGTGCCTGTACGGCAACTATGGCGGGGACAAGATGAATTTCCGGCAGGCGATGGAGGACTGCGCAGATCTCGAGGATATCCGGTGTGAAGAGCTGCTGGGGACGGATGATATCGCGTCTGCGCCTGCAGAGAAGATGGATACACGGCGCGGGGTGGCAGGGATTGTGTTTGCCTACAAAATAGCAGGGGCGGCTGCAGACGAGATGAGAAGCCTGGATGAGGTGATCAGCGTCACAAAAAAGGCTCTCGGCAATATCCGCACCATGGGAGTCGCGTTGACTCCATGCGTTGTGCCAGAGGCCGGCGGCCCGACGTTCTTTATCGGGGAAGAGGAAATGGAAGTCGGGATGGGAATTCACGGGGAGAAAGGGATTTCCACATCCAAGATTATGACGGCCGATGAGATAACGGATATGATCATCGATAAGATCGGTGAAGAGTTACCCCTTTTGGCCGGAAGCGAGATTTCTGTCATGGTCAATGGGTTGGGGGCGACGTCCTTGGAAGAGCAGATGATTGTCTACCGGCGTATCGCCCAGATTATGGAAGAGAAGGGTGTCACAATCGTGGCTCCCCATATTGGAGAGTACGCCACATCCATGGAGATGGCTGGGATATCGATATCGGTATTTGTGTTGGATGAGGAGCTTAAGAAGCTATTGCTGGCTCCTGCAGCGACTCCGTTTTATACCAATATTAGTAGATAGGGTGAATCGTTATGATCGATAAAGAATCCGTAAGAGAAGGATTTCAACGTATTTCTAAAAAAATTGATGAAAATAAGGAGCGGTTAATCGAGCTTGACCGGCAAAATGGAGACGGCGATTTGGGCATTTCCATGAGCGATGGTTTTCATGCGGCGTGCGAGTTTTTGGAAAAGACAGAGGAAAAGAGGCTGACACAGCTGTTCTCACAGGCCGGGAACGCCTTTAATGAGGCGGCTCCCAGCTCCCTGGGAACCATTCTCTCCTTTTTCATGAAGGGGATTGCGAAAGATCTGAAGGGAAAGGAGAGCTGCAGTACAAAAGAAATGGCGTCGGCAATGCAGGCCGGTATCCAGAATGTAATGGAAAAGGCTGGGTCAAAAGCCGGAGAAAAGACGATTCTTGACGCACTGGTTCCAGCTGTGCACGCATTAGAAAGCAATGAGGATGCTCCTTGGATGGCAGCTGCGCAGGCGGCTGCCGAAGGAAGCGAAGCTACAAGGCAGATGAAGGCTGTCTGGGGAAGGGCAGCCTATTACGGAGAACAAAGCATTGGCATATTGGATGGAGGTTCCTATGTGGGGGCTTTAATATTTCAGGCGTTAAGCGAAGGGAAAGGAGAGAGGGCCAATGGTAAATTATGACGAGTTTATCTTCAACCAGGCAGTCAGGCAGACAAAAACAGACATGATTCAGGTTGGGAAACGATTGGCTGACAAAGGCCTGCTGGTTGCCAAAGGAGGAAATTACAGTGTTAGAATCGGGGAAGACCGTATTTTGCTCACTGCCTCTGGATTTGACAAATCGGCGATTAACGAGACGCAGATCAGTATGATTGATTTGGAGGGGAATGTATTGGAGGGGCTAAAGCCGGCCCTGGATATCCGCATGCATCTTGAAATTTACCGCAATATGCCGGAGATTCGGGCAGTTGTCCACTCTCACCCGCCGATTGCAACCGGATTTGCAATGTCCACCTATCATGTGGAGGATTTCATGATGCCGGAAGCCATTTTAGATATCGGCGGCATTGAGACGACGGAATTCGCTGTGCCGACGACGATAGAGGTTCCCCAGTGTGTAGGCGCATGCATCAGGAAGAATCCCAAGGTTCGGGCAATCGTTCTTCGGGGCCACGGGGTTTTGGGGCTTTCCGACAAGGATGTTTTGGACGCCTGCTATAAAATCGAATATTTAGAGGCGGTATGCGACGCAGTCTTGACGACAAAGATATTGGGCGAAACATACCAGCTGAACGATGGAGAGCTTACCAAAGTCAACCGCGTATTAAATGGAGAAAGATGGTAGAGAGATGCTGTTTGTAGGATTGGATGTGGGCACTACCGGGTGTAAAGCGGCAGTGTACGACGAGAAAGGAAAATGCTTCGGCAAGGCATACCGGGAATTTAATGTGCTGCACCCGCAGCCGGGGTGGTCTGAGCAGGATCCGGAGGTGGTATGGGATTCCGTTTGCTTTGTCTTGGAGGGCGCTGTCTCTGCCGCTAAAAACGGCGGATGCAGGGCGGAGGATTTTTCGGCCATTTGCACTTCTGTCCTCGGCGAAGAAATCATGCCTGTAGATAAAGCGTACCGTCCGCTCAGGACATCGATCCTGGGAATGGATTACCGGGCGAGCCAGGAGACAGACGAACTGTGCGAGAAGCTGGGGAAAAGATGGATATACGATACCACAGGCTTCCCTCCGCATCCGATGGGCTCATTGCCCACGATCATGTGGATCAGGAGGCACCAGCCGGAACTCAATGATAACACCTATAAATATGTCACATTTACAGAATTTATCATGAAAAGGCTGGGCGCCGGGGAGGGCGCAATCGATTATCCCCAGGCGGGACGGACGATGGCTTTCGATATCGAGAAGAAGGAATGGTCAGAAAAGCTGGTACAGGCAGCTGGCTTTGGGACAGATATGCTGTGCAGAGCTTGTGAGACCGGCGAGATTGTCGGACGATTGAGCGCGGAAATGGCCGGTAAGCTGGGATTAACCGAAAGGGTAGAACTGGTGGCGGGAGGGCAGGATCAAACCTGTTCCGCTTTGGGAGCGGGGCTTTTAGACAGCTCGATAGCGATGGACTCCCACGGCACAATCGAAGGCTTGGGCGTCGTATCTGACGCTAAGTACACAGGCGATCAGGCATTTGACGCTGCAATATCCTGTTACATCTATACGGTACATGACAAATATTTTCTCATGTCCTCATCGCAGGTGGGCGGCCTTTTGCTGAAATGGTATAAGAATAATTTTTCGCTGGCTGAGATGCAAGAGGCAGAGAAAAGGAACAGGAACGTCTACGATGTGATGACGGAGCATGCGCCGTCCAGGCCCGCCAAGGAGATGGTCTTGCCGCATTTTATTGGAAGCGGGCCGCCGTGGAATGATTTGGATTCCAGAGGGGCGATGGTGGGGCTGTCCATCGACACCACGCGGCATGACCTGGTAAAAGCGATTATGGATTCCCTGACGTATGAATTCCGCATCAATATGGAGTATTATCAGGAAATCGGATTTGATTTCCGCGAAATCCGAGTGGTGGGCGGGGTGTCGAAATCACCGTTCTGGATGCAGATCAAGGCGGACATCTTGAATAGGGACGTGGTAAACGTTGTGGAGAAAGACGCGGCCTGCCTTGGAGCAGCCATGATTGCCATGAAAGCAGAGGGGGTTTATCCGTCCATCGAAGATGCGGTCAGGACATGCGTGAAAGTTGATCAGGTTTATCACCCAAATCCAGAGCTTGTACCGGCCTACGATAAAGCCTACCACAAATACACCAAATTGTATGGCTGCCTAAAAGAGTTCAATAAACTTTAACTTTGAGAATACGAGGTGAGAGAATGAGCAAATATAACTATCATGTCACGCCCAAATTAGGCATTATCCCCATCGGAAAAATCAATCAGTACCAAGGAAACATATGGAAATATGTGGAAGTGGCCAAAGATACGTTCGGGAAGGATCCGGAGATCGAGATTATGATCCCGGACGAGCCCCTGTTTGACAACGACGATGTGCAGAAGACGGTGATAAAAATGGAAAAGTCCGATTGTGATCTATTCCTGTTTGTGATCGGGTCTTGGATGTATACGTCGATTGTCACGACGGCAATCAACGAATTGCATGGAAAACCGGCAATTGTGTACGGATTGTGCGATGAGATCGCAAATGGCTCGCTGGGCGTCTCGGTTCAGATCCGCTATGTCTTGGAAGAGATGAAGCTGCCCTTCGTGTACTTGTATGGCAAGATTGATGATAAGGAAAGAATGGCGGATATCAAGGCGGCCTTAAAGGCGGCTTGGGCCAAAAATAATCTCCGCGGCAGGAATATCGCGGTGATTGGCGGCAAGTGTATGATGATGTATCAGACACAGGTGAATGAATTTAACTGGAAAAAAGTATTTGGCATTGATTTCCCGCAATATGACCACGTGGAAATTTTTAAGGAATTAGAGAATATCGATGAGAAAGAGGCAGAGCGTTTAACGGACGAGTTCTCAAAAAATTCCAAGCAAATCAACTGGGAGCTGGAAAACGGCGAAAAGATCCATTCGGATGCTATTTTGTCGCAGATGCGGTTATATCTGGCATTCCGGCGTTTTCAGGAATTATACGATGTGGATATGTTCGCGGTGAAATGTATGCCGGAGCTGGTGAATAAGTGCTACGGGTACAGCTATGGCGCGTGCCTTGCCATGGCGCTTTTGAATGAAGACCATTCCTTAATTGGAGCTTGCGAGGGAGATGTCCCGGCTGGAATCTCGATGTACATCCTGAAGGAGCTGGCGAAAGCCCCGGTGATGTTCGCAGATATTTCCCGGCTGAATGCGGATGAAAAGGTTATCAACTTTTTTAATTGCGGCTCCGGCCCTGTGTCTATGGCTAACAATCGGGGGTATCGCTTGTGGCCGATCCCGAAGCTTGTTCCGGACGAAGCAGTTGCAGAGCCTTATCTGAACGGAGACTCGGGCGGCGCATGTATTGAGTTTGAGTTTGAAGGGGATAAGACGGTAACGCTGTTGCGGCTGGGCGGAAATGATGAGACTTTGCGTTTCCATGCGGCAGTTGCCAAAACGGCGAGCCGCGTCAATAACGATGAGGAGGATCCGAATAACCAGTTTGCCGGCGGAACGAGGTGGCCGGGATGCGGGATTGTGCTGGAAGATCCGGATTCATTTTTGAGAAACGCCACGGGTCATCATTATGCGATTGTGTATGGAGATTATACGAAAGAGTTAAAGTTTATGTGTGATTTCTACGGGATCAAATACGTGGAGGATCGTTGATTTTGATAGGCTTTATGATATAATAAATTCGTATATATTCATATGAATTTTGGAGGAAAAGCATGAAAATCCATGAGATTCTGGAGCGCAAATTACAATTTATGATCCCGACACTGCCAAAAGGAGAAAAAGCAGCGGCGATGTTCCTGGCGGACAATCTCGACAGGGTGCCTGCTATGACTTTGGGGCAGATTGCGGAGAACTCTGGATGCAGCAGCGCCACAATCACAAGATTGTGCAAACGTATGGATTATAATGGGTATTTTGAATTCCGCAATCTCATGCGCAATGGAGTGCTTCAAGATGACTGCGATGAAAAAGCAGCGGAAGATCCTCTCGAAAACGAATTTAAAGGTTTGATGCAGAGCATTATTGACTCAGATAGAGAGACAATGGAAAGCACGCTCAGCCTGATTTCAGACCAGTACAAAAATGTCGGCGATGCGCTGCTGAAGGCGAACCGGATTTTTATGTTTGGGAACGGGGATGCGATTATCCCCTGTGAGTCTTTTTCGCTGAAGATGGCGAAAGCAGGACGGTTGTGCATGCACTACAGCGATCAGGATATTCAAATTTTCGCCGCAGGCACAGCGGGTGAAGGGGATGTGGTTTTTGTTGTCTCTCATACGGGAAGGACACGCTCGGTTGTAAATGCCGCGAAGATTGCACACGAGCAGGGAGCCACGGTTGTAGGGGTCACTGCCGCGTTAAAATCCCCGCTGCAGCGTTATTGTACCTATGTATTATATGTGGGCACGAAGGATATGACCGACACGAAAGATATTGTCTCAAGGCGTATTGGGGAACATTTGGTATTAGAGACTTTGTATTTATACTACAATGCGAACCTTGATAATACGGTATATGATCATAGACGCAAGAGTGCCAATGTGGTTGACAGCATGAAGCTGGATGATACAGAAGAACCGGCTGATGCGTAGCGCTGGTGTATGAAGGGTGTATGGCCCTCTGTACACCGCCATCAAAGTATGACGAAAAACCCTTCCTTCTTGTACAGGGGGAAGGGTTTTCAGGAGGGAAGGTTCATGAAAATAGCAATAGGATCAGATCCGAATGCGCAGAAGGCTAAGGAGGAGCTGATTACTTATATCAACAGCAAAGGATATGGCGATGTGGTAGATTTTGGGAGCAGCGATGTGGTCTATGCCCATGTGGCTATCCAGGTGGCTGAGCAGGTGGCCGCCAAGCACTATGATTGCGGTATTCTGATGTGCGGAACAGGAATCGGGGTTTCTATAGCGGCCAGCAAGGTAAAAGGAGCTTATGCAGCGCTTGCCTATGACGTTTATACGGCGCAGAGAGCCAGGCTCAGCAACGACGCCAATATTCTCTGTATGGGGGCATTGACCACGGGGCCGAAGACACGGGAGATGATGATAGACGAATTCCTGACGCAGAAGTTTGTCCCGGGATGCGCTTCCCAGCCTAAAGTGGATGCTTTTGTGGCATATGACAAAAGGAGAGGTTAAATTTTGAAAAGATTGTATTTTGGAAGCAATCTGAAGATGTATAAAAATGTGCACGACACCGTATGCTACTTAAAAGAGCTGGAAGCCTTGACCATGGATCTTGACAGAGAAAGGGTAGAATTATTTATCATGCCTTCTTTTACCGCTTTGGCAGAAGCGAAAAAGAATGTCCAAAGGATCCAGATAGGGGCGCAGAATATGTGCTGGGCTGACCGAGGACAATTTACAGGGGAGATCTCTCCGTGTATGTTGGAGGAATTGGGCGTTGGGCTCGTAATGGTAGGGCATTCTGAGCGGAGGCATGTGTTTGGGGAGACGGACGAAGAAGTCAACCAAAAAGTTTTGGCTGGACTGAGACATGGGATGCAGGTGCTGCTCTGCGTCGGGGAGACTGCAGACGATAAAAAATACGGCATCAGCGCGGATGTTTTGAGGAAACAGCTATTGGTTGGGCTTCACGGTGTTTCTGGGCAGGATGCCCGCAGCATAGGGGTGGCATATGAGCCGGTATGGTCGATTGGCGTGGACGGGATTCCTGCATCGCCGGATTATGCAGAAGAGATGCACCGGGTCATTAAGGATTGCCTCAAAGATATTTTCGGAGAGGCATCTGGAAGCATTCCGGTATTATACGGAGGAAGCGTAAATTCGGGCAATGCGCGCCAGCTGATTGCGAGAGAGTCCATAGACGGCCTGTTTGTCGGC
Source organism: uncultured Lachnospiraceae bacterium (assembly GCA_944381745.1). Classification (GTDB taxonomy): domain Bacteria; phylum Bacillota; class Clostridia; order Lachnospirales; family Lachnospiraceae; genus JAGTTR01. The sequence goes on from CALWMI010000014.1 coordinate 23,489, forward strand.
CGTGCAGCCTGGCAGGCCGGCCAGTTCAACCGCTTGATTCGGGATGCGGTAGAAGCGAAAATTCCCGGTTGACAATTCCGGCATTTTTGGGTATCATTTTAAATAGCTTTCGTTAATTAGCTGATTAATCTGACAAAGATGATGATGGAGACAGTAAGAAGCGATGGAACGTCCCAGAGAGCCGGGGGAAGGTGGGAGCCCGGTATCAGTACATCCTTATCTGAATATCACTCCGGAGTCGCAGCCCGAAATGCATGGCAGAGTAGGTGCTGACGGTGTTCCCCGTTACAGGAAGCGCATATGCTGGTATGCAGGTAATGGGTGGTATAACGATGGACTTAGGCTTTCGTCCCTTTACAGGGGCGGAAGCTTTTTGTTTGTGGGAAACGGATTTCCCGCAGGCAAACATGTCTTGCGGGAGCGCATTGCACTGCAGAGGACAGTATCATTTGACTACAGTTTGGAGGAAGGAATTATGAGCGACAAGAGATTGGAGATCCGCTGGCACGGACGCGGCGGACAGGGAGCTAAGACGGCGTGCATGCTTTTGGCGGACGCGGCCTTCGCGGCAGGCAAATATGTCCAGGGCTTTCCGGAGTATGGGCCGGAGAGGATGGGAGCGCCCATCACTGCCTATAACCGGATTAGCGACGAGAGGTGCTCTGTCCATTCTTACATATACAACCCGGACTATGTGGTCGTGGTGGACGAGACGCTGTTGTCATCTGTGGATGTGACCCACGGGCTCAAGGAGGATGGGGCAGTTGTGATCAATTCGGCAAAGCCGGTGTCAGAGCTGCGGCCCTACCTGCACGGGTACGAGGGAGAGGTGTACACGATCGACGCCAGGAAGATTTCCGAGGAGTGCCTGGGGGCATATTTTCCCAACACCCCCATGCTGGCCGCAGTGGTGGAGGTGAGCAAGGTGCTGGATCCCGACCGCTTTGTCCAGGATATGGAGGCCTCCTTCCAGCATAAGTTTGCGACCAAGCCCCAGGTGATCGAGGGCAATATGCGGTGCCTGGAGGAATCCATGAAGGAGGTGCGGGCGCAATGACACGCAGTGCTTTGGACATCAACGAGCAGATCCCGTGGCAGGAGATTACCCCGGGAGGAGAGATCGCCGAGGGCGGCACGGCCCGGATGATCAAGACCGGAGCCTGGAGGCAGAACTGCCCGGTGTGGGATGCGGATAAGTGCAAGCAGTGCCTGCTGTGCGCTCCGTTCTGCCCGGATTCCTCGATCCCGGTGAAGGACTGCCTCAGGGGAGATTTTGATTACGATCACTGCAAGGGCTGCGGTATTTGCTGGCAGGTATGCCCGTTTGACGCGATCCATATGGTGAAGGAGGGAGAGGAATGAGCAGAAGAGACCGGCTTTCTGGAAATGAGGCGGTGGCCTACGCCATGAGGCAGATCAATCCGGATGTGTTCGCGGCGTTCCCCATCACGCCCTCCACGGAAATCCCTCAGTATTTTGCCCAGTATGTGGCGGACGGGCAGGTGGATACGGAGTTTGTCACGGTGGAGTCGGAGCATTCCTCCATGTCTACCTGCATCGGGGCGGAGGCTGCCGGCGTGCGTGCGGTGACGGCCACCTCCTCCTGCGGCCTTGCCTATATGTACGAGATGCTGTATGTGGCGGCGTCGGCCAGGCTGCCCATCACGCTGGCCTGTGTGAACCGGGCGCTGACAGGGCCTATCAATATCAACAACGACCATTCCGATTCCATGGGGGCCAGGGACGCGGGGTGGATCCAGATTTACTCAGAGAACAACCAGGAGGCCTATGACAATTATCTCCAGGCTATGCGGATTGCGGAGACGCCGGATGTGCGCCTGCCGATCATGATCTGCCAGGACGGCTTCATCACCTCCCACGCGGTGGAAAACATCGAGCTGGAGGACGACCAGGCGGTGAAAGCCTTCGTGGGGGAGTACGAGCCGGAAAATTATCTTTTGAAGCATGAAAATCCCCTGGCCGTGGGACCCTATGATACGAGCCCCTATTATATGGAGCACAAGGTGCAGCAGGCCCAGGCCATGAAGAATGCCAAGACGGCGATCCTCGATGTGGCGGCGGACTTTGCGCGCACCTTCGGCAGAACGTACGGCTTCTTTGAGGAGTACCGGATGGAAGACGCAGAGGCGGCCATCGTCCTCATCGGTTCCACGGCGGGCACGGCCAAGACCTGCGTGGATCAGATGCGGGCTGCAGGCCATAAGGTGGGGCTGATCAAGCTGCGGGTGTTCCGCCCGTTCCCGGCTGAGGAGCTGGCAGCGGCCCTGTCCCATGTGAAGGCGGCGGCGGTGATGGACAAGAGCGAGGGCTTCTCCGGCTGCGGCGGCCCGGTGTTCGCAGACACACGCTCGGCCTGCTACGACCTGAAGGAGAGGCCCAGGCTTATCAACATTGTGTACGGGCTGGGCGGCAGGGACTGCGCGGTGGAGGATCTGGAGCGGGTATACCAGTATCTTCTTCGCATAGCCCGCACAGGAGAAGAAGGCCCGGTATATCTCCATATGGGCCAGAGAAGCCTTGACAAGGAGGTGCTCTAGGATGGCATACAATCATAAGATAGAGCTTAACAAGCCAGAGCGGTTCGTGGGAGGGCACCGGCTGTGCGCTGGCTGCGGAGCCGGCATTGTGAGCCGGGCGATCATGCGCGCCCTGGATGAGGGAGACCGGGCGGTGATCTGCAACGCCACCTCCTGCCTGGAGGTCTCCTCCTTTATCTATCCCTACACAGCCTGGGAGGATTCCTATATCCACTCCGCCTTCGAGAATGCGGCTGCCACCTGCGGCGGCGTGGAGGCGGCTTACCGGGCGGCGAAGCGCCGGGGAAAGGTAAAAGATCATTTTAAGTTCCTCACCATCGGCGGGGACGGGGGGACATACGATATCGGTTTCCAGTCCCTGTCCGGCGCGATGGAGCGGGGACATGACATGGTGTATTTCTGCTATGATAATGAGGCCTACATGAACACGGGCATCCAGCGCTCCTCCGCCACGCCCCGCTTTGCCAACGCGACGACCACGCCCTGCGGGACGCAGTCGGAGGGCAAGAAGCAGAACAAGAAGGATCTGACAGAGATCTTGGCGGCCCATCACATCCCCTATGTGGCGCAGACGACCATGCTGGGCAACCTGAAGGATCTCCACAAGAAGGCGCACAAGGCGATCTACACAGAGGGGCCTGCCTTTGTCAATATCCTGTCGCCCTGCCCCAGAGGCTGGCAGTACGCGCCGGAGAACCTGCCCCAGATCTGCCGGATGGCGGTGGAGACGTGCGTCTGGCCGCTGTACGAGGTGATCGACGGCAGATGGTACCTGAGCTACGAGCCGAAGAAGAAGCTGCCGGTGGAGGAGTTCATGCGGCTGCAGGGCAGGTTCAAGCACTGCTTCAAGCCGGGGAACGAGTGGACGATCGAGGAAGCCCAGGCCTATGTGGACGAGAACTGGGAGAGGCTGCTGGAAAAATGCCACTGATGTGGCGCTGGGCTTGGGAGGAATGAATGATGAAAATCGCGGTGTACAGCTGCAGGGAAGACGAGAGAGAGCTGTTTGAGGCCTATGGCCGGCAGATGGGGGTTGCACTGTCTGTCACGGAGGAGAAGCCTTCTCTGGAAAATCTGGATGTGGCCCGGGGCTGCCAGGCGGTGTGTGTGATCACAACGCCGGTGCCGGCGGAGCTTTTGGATGCCTGGAAGGAGATGGGGATCCGCGCGGTGTCCACCCGTACGGTGGGCTATGAGCATGTGGATTGGAAGCACGCCCGGGAGATCGGCATCCCGGTGTCCAATGTGAGCTATACGCCCCACACCGTGGCGGAGTACACGGTGATGGCCATGCTGATGGCGGTGCGGCGGATGAAGACGATTGTCACAAGGTACCAGGTGCAGGACTATTCCCTCCTGAAGGTGAGGGGCAGGGAGCTGTGCCGGATGACGGTGGGCGTCGTGGGCACCGGGCAGATCGGGGAGACGGTCATCCGCAACCTGAGCGGCTTTGGCTGCCGCATCCTGGCCAACGATGTTTGCGAGAAGGAGGCGGTGAAGGAGCTGGCCGCCTATACAGACCTGGAGACCATTTGGAGGGAATGCGATATTGTCACCTTCCACACACCGGCGCTGCCGGAGACGTACCATCTGGTGAGCCGGGAGAGCCTGGCAAAGATGAAGCCAGGCGTGGTACTGATCAATATGGCCCGCGGGAGCATCATCGACACGGAGGCGCTGATCGAGGCGCTGGAGAGCGGGCAGGTGGGAGCTGCCGCCCTGGACGTGCTGGAGGACGAGGGCCGCATCTACTACCAGGATTACAAATATGACCTGACGCGCAACCATGACATGGCAGTCCTAAGCGGGATGCCCAATGTGCTTATGACGCCGCACACGGCCTTTTTCACCGACGAGGCGGTGGGGGATATGATCAGGTATTCCCTGGAGAGCTGTATCGCCGAGCTGGAGGGGCGGCCGAATCCGAGAAGGGTGAACGGGAGGTAGAGGATGGAACAGAGCCTTGGAAGGGAACAGGAGAGAAGCGCGATCTTTTTTGACATTGATGGCACGCTGGTGACGGAGGGAACCCATATCCTGCCGCCGTCTGCGAAGGAGGCGATCGCCCGGACCCGCGCCTGCGGGAACCTGACCTTTATCAACACGGGCCGCACCTACTTTAATGTGGACGATTACCTGAAGGAGCTGGGCTTCGACGGGTACCTGTGCGGCTGCGGCACCCAGATTTTCTATGGAGGCAAGGAGCTCTTCGCCAGCAAGATCACGAATGAGCGCAGCCGGGAGATCGTCCTGCTGCTGCGGGAGTGCGAGATTGCGGCTTTCTTCGAGGAATCCCAGAATGTGTTTTTCGACCCCATGTCCCCGGTGACCTGCAAGGAGCTGATGGATCTGCGGGCTGCCTTCGGAGGCAAGAGCGTGGTGGATCTGGGGGAGTCCAACTGGAATACGTTCCATTTCGACAAATTTCTCGTCTTTCCCACCACCCGCAGTGATATGCGCCGCTTCCGCAGGGAGATCGACCAGGACTTCTGCTATGTGGACCGGGGATTCTGCGGGGAGATGATCCAGAAGGGCTATTCCAAGGCCACGGCCATCCAGTTTATCCGTGACCTCCTGGATATCCCGCTGGAGCGCTGCTATGCCATCGGCGACAGCAACAATGACTTGGCCATGCTGGAGTATGTGCCCCACGGGATTGCCATGGGCAACAGCGTGAAGGATATCCTGCCGTACTGTGAGTACCAGACGGCGGATATACTGGAGGACGGCATCTATAAGGCGCTGGAGCACTATGGGCTCCTGGGCTGACAGGGGGAGAGGGTTATGCTTTATACATTCAAAGACGGGACATGGAGAGAAGCGAACCTGGAGGAGATTGCCCAGGGGGAAGAGGGCGTGGGCTTCCTGACGGCGGAGGAGCTGCAGGAGGAGGGCGTGCGCCTGGGCCTGCCAGGGGCGGTGATCGAGGAGTGCGGACGCGGGCAGACACAGTTCCGCAACAGTATTGAGATTTATGACGCGGTCAGCTTTGGGATGATCCATGCCATGGATGTGCGCAGCGTGCGCTCCCCCAGGGACCGGATCGCCTTTTTTGTGACGGAGAAGCTCTTCCTTCTGGTGCCGTTGGTGGACGAGGACGAAAGCACCCGCAGGCTTTTCCTGGAGGTGCTGGATAGAAGCCGGCATATGCCGACGCGGGAGAAGATTGCCTGCGGAGTGTTGGACGGCCTCCTGCGGGGCGCAGGTGAGGCGCTGGAGGCAGAAGGGGAGGAGCTTCTTGCTATGGAACGGCAGCTGGCGGAGGGCAGGCAGAATCAGAGCCTGAACCGCCGGATTTTCCACATGAAAAACCGCATGACCATCCAGAGGGCCTACTATGAACAGCTGGCGGACATTGGGACGGAGCTGCAGGAAAATGCCAACAGCCTGTTCCCAGGAGAGGATTTGCGGTACTTTAAGGTTTTCTCAGATAAGGCGCAGCGCCTCTCCGCCCACACATCGGAGATATCGGAAAGCCTTATCCATCTGAAGGAGGCGCTGGATGCGGCGCAGGATTACTACCTGAATTCCATTATGAAGCTGTTTACCGTGGTGACTACGGTATTTCTGCCGCTGAGCCTGATCGTGGGCTGGTACGGGATGAATTTTGCCAACATGCCGGAGCTCACATGGAAATACGGCTATGTGTGCGTCATCGCCGTGAGCATCTTGGTGGCGGCGGGCTGCCTGATTTTGTTTAAGAAGAAAAAATTGCTGTGAGAGGATACAGAGGATGGTATATGCGATTACATTTTTGGAGGGGCTGATCACCTTTATCTCCCCTTGCCTGCTGCCGATGCTCCCGATCTACATCTCCTATCTGGCAGGAGGGGGCGGGGAAGAGCGGCGCAACACGACGGTGAAGCATGCCCTGGGCTTTATCCTGGGCTTCACGGCGGCTTTCATGGCCATGGGGGCTTTCGCAGGGACGCTTGGGACGCTGCTGCGCCGCTACCAGACGGCAGTCAATGTGGTGAGCGGGCTGATCGTGGTGCTGTTCGGCTTAAGCTTCCTGGAGGTGTTCCGTTTCCAGCTGTTCCGGGGTTCCGTGGATACCCGGAGGCTGCCGGAACGCATGGGCTTTTTCCCGGCGGTGCTGTTCGGGGTGATCTTCTCGGTGGGGTGGACTCCCTGCGTGGGCGCCTTCCTGGGCTCTGCGCTGATGCTGGCTTCCCAGCAGGGCTCTGTGCTGCAGGGCGTCGTCCTGCTGTTCTGCTACTCGATGGGGCTGGGCGTGCCGTTTCTCATAAGCGCCGTGCTCATCCAGGAGCTAAAGGGGGCATTCGGCTGGATTAAGAGCCATTACGGAGTGATCAACCGGGTGTGCGGCCTGCTGCTGGTGGCGGTGGGCATCCTGATGATGACCGGCGTGCTGAGCCGGGTCTTGTCCCTGCTGGCTGTATAGCGCCGGTGCACCAAGGAACTGTAGGATCCCTTGGTACGCCAACGCTAAGGGCCGTGTAGGGGCAGGGAACAAAAGTGCAGCGTCCCTCGGGTGTGGGCGCTGCGGAGGAGAGAAAGAGGAGGGCGGATATGGAGAGAGGAAAGAAAAAGCTTCTGGTCACAGCGGTGGCCCTGGTGCTGGTGCTGGCGGCAGCAGCTGCCGCCTATCGCATGCTGTCCGCAGATACAGCGCCGGATATGCAGCTGGCGGCTGGCCCCAGCCAGGAGGAGGTATCTGGCCAGGAGGAAGAGGCGGATGCCGCAGGAGGAGAGGAGCCGGAGACGGCCCAGGACGGCGCTGCCGCCGCAGAGGACGAGGCGGATCGTGCAAAGGACGGGGAAGCCGGCGCAGCGGAGGACGGCGGGGAAGCTGGCGAAGAGGAGACGGAGCTGATGACGGCTCCGGACTTTGCCATGCAGGACTACGAGGGGATGACCGTCCAGCTGTCCGACCTGTTCGGCACGCCCATCGTGATGAATTTCTGGTCCAGCGGGTGCGGGCCGTGCAAGATGGAGATGCCGGATTTCCAGGCGGCCAGCGAGGAGCTGGAGGACGAGGTGCTCTTCGTCATGGTGGACTCCATCGGCGTCTTCGGGGAGACTGTGGAGAGCGGCAAAGCTTATGTGGAGGAGCAGGGATTTACCTTCCCAGTGTTTTTCGACGTGGATCAGGAAGGGATTTCCACCTACGGCATCACGAGCTTTCCCACGACCTTTTTCCTCAATGAAAACGGGGAGATTGTGGCCTACGGGCAGGGGATGATGTCGGCGGAGACGCTGGAGCAGGGAATATCGATGATACTTCCTTGACAAAGCCTTGCCGCCTGTGCTATCCTAGGCATTGTAGGACACTCTGTTGTGGTAGAGTGATATTAGAGAAGAGAGAGGTAGAGTATGATGAAGAAATTGACAGCACTTTTGCTGGCCGCGTGCCTGATGGCGGGCCTCACCGCCTGCAGCCAGTCGGACAGCGCAGAGGATACCGGGAGCGCAGACGCCCAGGAGACAGAGACTGCCGGGGAGGCGGAGGATGCCGCAGCAGAGGATACGGCGGCGGAGGATGCGGCTGCTGAGGATGCCGGCGAGCGGACAACCTTTACCGTGGGCTTTGACGCGGAGTACCCGCCTTACGGCTACATGGATGAGAACGGGGACTATGTGGGCTTCGACCTTGACCTTGCCCAGGCAGTGTGCGACCTGAGGGGCTGGGAGCTGATCAAGACCCCGATCAACTGGGATACGAAGGATATGGAGCTGAACAGCGGAAATATCGACTGCATCTGGAACGGGTTTACGATGAACGGGAGAGAGGGCGAGTACACCTTCTCCGTGCCCTACGTGGACAACCGCCAGGTGATCGTGGCTGGCGAGGATTCCGGCATCAACGCGCTGGAGGATCTGGCCGGGAAGATCGTGGGCGTGCAGACAGCGTCTGCGGCGCTGGATGTGCTGCAGGGAGAGGATTATGCGGATCTGACAAGCTCCTTCGCGGCCCTGCAGGAGTTCGGCGACTATAACAACGCTTTCGTAGAGCTGCAGGCAGGTGCCATCGACGCGATCGCCATGGACATTGGCGTGGCCCAGTACCAGCTGGAATCCAGGGGAGAGGGCTTTAAGATGCTGGACGAGCCTCTGAACTCTGAGCAGTATGCGATCGCCTTCAAGCTGGGCAACGAGGAGCTCAAGGATCAGGTGGAGGAATCCCTGATGGAGCTGGTGGCGGATGGAACCTTCCAGAGCCTTGCCGAGGAGTATGGCATCGCGGAGTATGTGTGCCTGACGGCGGACGGAGAGGCTTCTGCGGAAGAGGCCGCTGCGGAGGAGCCGGCTGAGGAAGAGGCTGCTGAGGATGCAGCCGCCGTGGAAAGCGCGGAGGAGGCAGAATAACTGCCGGGCAGATAGTCTGCCACAGATCTAGAGAGAAGAATAGAGAATAGGTAGCGTCGGTGTACCAAGGGACAATACGGTCAAAAATGGCTGATTTGCGTTCCTGCTGTGTTACTTTCGCTCCACGTACGTCCAGTACGCGTCGTTCAAGTGCCTTGCAGGAACGCAAATCATCACATTTTTGACTC
>CALWMI010000015.1 GCA_944381745.1 uncultured Lachnospiraceae bacterium
TATTTACCATGGTATGTATCCTCCCTTACTTTCCTTTCCTTCCGTTCCGGCGCGCCATTCGCAAAGGCCGCCATCGAAGATGCCTCTCAAAGATGCCTCTCGGATTGTTCCGCGCTTACGCGCTCCCGGCGGCTATGCCGCCCCTTTGCTCATGTGCAGGCGCTTCCCTCATCTGGCTGGAACACGCCGGATGTTTATGCAAGCATACATCCGCCGTCTTTCGCCAGATGGCGGAACTTTAAACCACATGTGCGTCTGACAGCAGCTGGAACAGCTTCTTTGTGGACTCCTCCGCCGTCTCCTCCTGGATCTTGATGCCGCCGGTCTTCTTCTGGGGCACGAAGGTCTTCTTCACATGGGTCGGGGAGTGCTTCAGGCCGATCTTCTCCGGGTTGATATCCGGCAGGTCTGCGAAGGCCAGCACAGGGATCTGTGCCCGGTTGGCTGCCATCTTCCTCTTGATCGTGGGGAACCTGGGATCAAAGGAAGGCTTGGTGAAGGTGAGCACGCAGGGAGTCTGGATGCCGATGATCACAGCCCCGTCCTCGGTCTCCTTCTTCACCTTTACCAGGCCGTCCTCCACGAAGGCCTCCAGGCCGTAGGTCACCTGGGGATAGCCCAGATGCTCGGCGATCTCGGGCCCCACCTGGGCGGTGTCGCCGTCGATGGCCTGCTTGCCGCAGAGAATGATATCAAACTTGCCGTCCCGCTTCTCGATCTCCTTGATGGCCTCGGAGAGGATGTAGCTGGTGCACAGGGTGTCGGAGCCGCCGAACTCCCTGCCGGACACCAGGTAGGCTTTGTCCGCCGCGATGGCCAGGGACTCCTTCAGCACAGCCTTAGCCTGCTCCGGTCCCATGGAGACGACGGTAATGGTGGAATCCGGGTTCTTATCCTTGATGCGGGCAGCTGCCTCCAGGGCATAGCTGTCAAAAGGATTCAAAATGCTGGGGACGCCGTCCCGAATCAGAGTGTTCTTCACCGGATCGATCTTGATCTCTGTCGTATCCGGCACCTGCTTTACACAAACAAGCATTCTCATAATGTGTTCTCCTCCTCTATAAACAATCATTCTAAATCTACATCCAACTCTATTGTAATTTCCGGCTTTGATACCCTGCAGAAAGCCAGGCTCCGCAGGCCCGTCCACTTCCCCTACAGGATCACATATCTTCCCGGTTTGCGCTTTGGCGATGTTCCTCCGCCGTCTGCCGCATATCCGATGGACAGCACGCCCACAAGCCTGCCTTTTCCCGGCGCGTAGGTTCTCTGGATGTCTGGGGCAAGCCCCGTCTGGATGGGAGCTGTCAGCCAGCAGCCGCCCAGTCCCAGGCTGCATGCGGTAAGCAGCATGTTTTCCATGGCCGCTGATACGCTCTCCAGCGCGTCGTCCTCGTAATTCTGATAATCTTCCTTGTAACAGAATCCAAGGATCACCACCGGCGCGCCTCCCAGGGAACGGATAAAGCGCTGGGATTCCGCCACGGTGTCCGGGTGGTTGGGGAAACGCTCTTCCAGCTCTGCCCGCACCTTCTCCCCCACCTGCTCCATCACCGCATTGAATTTTTCTCTCTCTTCCCGGCTCTGGATGGCCACAAAATACCATGGCTGCAGATTCACCGCCGATGGCGCTGCCAGCCCAGCCTGAAGGATCTCCTCCAGAATCTCGTCCGGCACCGGCTGCCCGCTGTACTTTCTGACGCTTCTGCGGGAATATATCACATCTCTGAACTCCATGCCGTACCCGCCTTTCCTGTCAGCAGTGCTGGATATTCTTCGGGAATTCCACCTTCGGGAACCAAGGGTAGACCTCCGGCATATCCTTTACCGGGCTCATCTTGAACTCAGGGCTGCGCTTCTCCATAAATGCGTTGGCTCCCTCCTGGGCGTCCGCCGCATTGGCCACATAATAGAAGCAGGACGACTCCAGCTTGTGGGCGGTCATCGGATGGCGTTCTCCCGCGCACTGGTACAGCATCTGCCTGCACAGGGCAATGGACACGGGCGCTGTGTTGTCCCGGATCTCGCACGCCACCTCCCAGGCACGGGCATACACCTGCTCCTGGGGAACCACCTCGCTGGCAAGGCCGATGCGGAGCGCTTCATCTGCCGTGATAATCCGCCCGGTCATCACCAGCTCCACCGCCTTGCTCAGACCCACGATCCTCGGCAGGAACCAGCTGGAGCAGGCCTCGTTCATAAAGCCCCTTCTTGCGAAGACAAAGCCGATTTTTGCCTTTTCCGAAAAAATACGGATGTCCATCGGCAGTGTCATCGTGATGCCGATGCCCACCGCAGAGCCGTTGATCGCCCCGATCACAGGCTTTCGCATCTCAAAGATGCGCAGGGCGTTCTTTCCCCCAGTGTCCCTGGCATTGCAGGGGCCGTCTGCGGAAAAGTCAAAGGGATTCTTGATGGTCAGGTCAAAGCCTGCACAGTAGGTCGGCTTTTTGCACCCTTCAGCCCCGGTAAAAATGACAACCCGCACATCGTCGTCATAGTCTGCCAGATCCAGCGCCTCGTTGATCTCCTCGCACATCTGGTTATTGTAGGAATTCATGTTGTCCGGGCGGTTCAGCGTGATTGTGGCAATCCGCTCCTTCACCTCATACTTGATCAGTTCAAAGCTCATCCTTGTATCCCTCCTTATGTTTCAAAAGCTTCACGCCGCCTCATACCGCCATGCTATTTCAACAGGCTTCTGGCGACGACCACCTTCTGGATCTGGTTGGTTCCTTCTACGATCTGGAAGATTTTCGCATCCCGGAACAGCTTCTCCACCGGGTATTCC
>CALWMI010000016.1 GCA_944381745.1 uncultured Lachnospiraceae bacterium
TCCTGGTGGGGGCTGTCCCAGGAGGCGCTTGCGGATACGGTCCTCTCCTACTTTCCGTCCGCCCTGTGGCTAGTGCAGGCAGACCGGACGGAAGGCGGGCCCTGTGTGGAAGGAACCAGGTCGGGGAAGGACGACCAGATGGATTTTGCCCGGCTGGAGGAGCTGGAGACGGCGGTTCTTGGAGGAATTCTGGTTCCGCCGGGAGAAGATGGCCCCGGGCGTGCGGGCAAAGCTGCGGGGAAGCAGCAGTAGGGAGCGGGCAAGCCTGCCCAGGCGGGCGCCTGTACGGAAAGGAGATTTGGGAGAAGAGGTGGACGGCAATGAATAATACAGCGGACGTAATCATTATCGGAAGCGGGATTGTGGGCGGATCGGCCGCCTATTATATGGCTAAGAAGGGGCTTAAGGTTCTGGTGCTGGAGAAGGATATGATCGGCCATGGAGCCTCCAGCAGGAACGGGGCCGGCGTGAGGATCTCGGGGAGAGTGGATTCGGAGTTCGGCATCGCCCGGGTGGCTATCCGGGAAATTTGGCCGACGCTGTCAGAAGAGCTGGAGGTGGATACGGAATACGAGAAGCCAGGCTCTTTTTTGATGGCTGTAAAAGAGGAGCAGATGGCCGCGCTGCACAGATCGTGCGAGCGGGCGTTAAAGCAGGAGATTGAGGCGGAGGTGATCGACGGGGATGAGCTGCGGCGCCGCTGCCCTTATATATCGGAGAAGGTTGTGGGAGCGGTGTGGTATCCGGAGGATGGCTTTGCCAACCCGATGAAGACCACGCTGGGCTACTACAAGCAGGGAAGGAAGCTGGGCGTGCGCTATGTCACAGGCGAGGAGGCCGTGGAAATCCGCAAGTGCAGGGGAAGGGCGAGACAGGTCGTGACTGCGGCGGGCAACATCTACGAGGCGGACAAGATTATCGTGGCCGCAGGCTTCGAGTCGCGGGCGCTGATGAAGACGGTGGGCATCCATCTGCCGTTCCTGGAGAGGATTGACGAGTGCCTGATTACAGAACCCCAGCCGCCCATGTTCCGCTACCGTTTGTCTTGTGTGGATGGCAATTTCTACGGGCACCAGACACAGCACGGTTCCTTCATATTCGGGGGAAATACCAATATGGAGCGGTACGAGGATACCTATGCGGGACAGCCGCGGAACACAGCGTCCTCCGTCTCGGACAAGGCGCGCAACGCAGCGCTGTTCGTGCCGGCGCTGCGGGGAGCGAAGATTGTAAGGTATTGGGCCGGATGGCTGGATTCCACCATCGACAGGCTGCCGGTGATCCAGGAGATCCCGGAGGTGCCGGGGCTGATCAGCGCCTGCGGCTTCAGCGGGCATGGGTTCGCGTTAGGGCCGGGCATGGGAAGGCTGCTGACAGAGATGGTGACAGGGGAGCCTCTGTGCGCGGACATCTCGGCGTTTCAGTATGACCGTTTTCATGCGGAGGGCTGCTTTGGGCCGAGGACAAATTACCCGAAGGTTTGATTGGACAATATGCAACTGGGAAAGGAGACGGGCTTGTGAGAGTTACGGAACATCCCATTTTGGGGACTTATCAGAAGGGAAGAAAAGTACAGTTTACATTTGACGGCAAGAGCATGGAGGGCTACGAGGGAGAGCCCATTGCCGCTGCCCTGCGGGCGGCGGGCGTGACCACCCACCGCTATACGACGAAGAAGCATGAGCCGCGGGGAATTTTCTGCGCCATCGGGCGCTGTACAGACTGCGTCATGATCGTGGACGGCAGGCCGAATATCAGGACATGCATCACCCCGCTGCGGGAAGGGATGCGCATACAGACACAGTACGGGATAGAGGCAAAGGAGATATAGAACATGGTACGTTATGATCTGATTATTGTAGGTGCGGGACCTGCGGGGCTTTCCGCGGCGATTATAGCGGCGAAGCAGGGTGTCCGTACAGCGGTATTTGACGAGAATGAGAGGCCGGGCGGGCAGCTGTTTAAGCAGATCCACAAATTCTTCGGCTCCAGGGAGCACCGGGCGAAGGTGCGAGGCTTCCGGATCGGCGAGCAGCTCCTGGAGGAGGCGCGGGAATGCGGTGTGGAGGTGCATTTGAACGCGACGGTGATGGGGCTTTACGATAAGAAGGAGGTCCTGGTGATGGCGGATGGGGAGACCCATCACTTCAAGGCGGACGCGATCATCCTGGCCACCGGGGCGAGGGAGAATTTCATCCCCTTTGCGGGATGGACGCTTCCCGGCGTGATGGGGGCCGGGGCGGCCCAGACGATGGTAAACCTCCACGGGGTGCAGCCGGGCAGCCGGGTGCTGATGGTGGGCACTGGCAATGTGGGGCTGGTGGTGTCCTACCAGCTGATGCAGGCCGGTATCCAGGTGGAGGCGCTCATCGACGCGGCGCCCAGGGTCGGCGGCTACGGCGTCCACGCGGCGAAGCTGGCTAGGCTTGGCGTGCCGTTCTACCTGTCCCATACGATTGTGAAGGCGGAGGGCACGGACAAGGTGACGGGGGCGGTGATCGCCCAGGTGGACGAGAAGTTCCAGCCAATCCCGGGCACGGAGAAGCATTTTGACGTGGATACGATCTGCATGGCGGTAGGCCTGTCCCCGATGTCAGAGCTGCCGGCTATGGCAGGCTGCCAGATGGAGGACAAGGGCGGTGCGGTGCCGAAGGTGGATGCCTGCGGAGAGACAAGTATTCCGGGCATCTTTGCGGCGGGCGACGCGGCGGGCATCGAGGAAGCCAGCTCCGCTATGATCACCGGCCAGATCGCAGGGATCGCGGCGGCCAGGAGGCTGGGCTATGTGGACGAGGAGATGTTTGAGGCTGAGACAGACCGCCTGCGCGCCTCCCTCCAGAAGCTCCACGAGGGGATGTTCAGCCCGCAGAACCGGGGGCGCAACGACTTTACCGAGACGGACGAGGGCTACCCCATCTCCCAGAGCCTCCTGCACAAGGGCTATATGGAGGATCAGGAAATCACCCGCTATCCAGGGGCAGTGTCAGGGAAGAGCGGCGTGCATCCGGTCATCGAGTGTTCCCAGAATATCCCCTGTGATCCCTGCCAGGATGCCTGCAAATTCGGCTGTATCCGCGTGGGGGATGAGATCACCCGCCTCCCGTGCGTGAACGAGGAGGCGAAGTGTACGGGCTGCGGCCTGTGCGTGGCGTCCTGCTCCGGCCAGGCGATTTTCCTGGTGGACGAGACCTACGACGAGGAACACGCAGCGGTCACGCTCCCCTATGAGTTCCTGCCCTATCCGCAGGCAGGCGACAAGGGCGTGGCGCTGGGGCGCGACGGCCGGGAGGTCTGCGAGGCAGAGGTGGTGTCGCTGAAGATCAATAAGGCGATGGACCAGACTGCCCTGCTGACGATAAAGGTGCCCAGGGAGATGGCCATGACGGCAAGGTTCTTTAAGAAGAAGGAGGCGTGAGAGCGGTGATACTGGACAGAAGCAGGGATATCGGGGAGTTTGTCCCCGAGAAGGACGATGATTTGATTATCTGCCGCTGCGAGGAGATTACAAAGGGAGAGATCCGCCGCGCGGTGCACGAAGGCATGTGGACGATGACGGAGGTGCGCAGGTATCTGAGGACCGGCATGGGCCTGTGCCAGGGGAAGACCTGCGGCCGCAACGTCAAGGCAATCATCGCCAAGGAGCTGGGCGTAAAACCGGTCCAGCTGGAGGATTGCCGGGCGAGAGGGCCTGCCAGGCCGGTGGAGATGGGAACCTTCGGAGACGAGACAGAGGCCTGTATAGAGGAGTAGGCCGGGGCACAGAGGCCCTGGCTGGAAGCCGGGCGGAGAATATGGGATGAGGCATCATGAAGAGAGGCAAGATAAGAGAACTGGCAATTAATACTTGTTTTAATATCCTCGGCTCGCTGGCTATGGCAGTGGGGATCCACTGCTTCTCGGTTCCTGCAGATATCGCCCCGGGAGGGGTATCTGGAATTGCCATCCTGGTGCGGTATCTGTCGGGGCTGCCGGTCGGCCTGACCACGTTTGTGCTGAATATCCCGCTGTTGCTTCTGGCATGGCGGTATATCGGCAGGGCGTTCACGGGCAGGACATTGGCGACGCTGCTGATCAGCACGGGGATACTGGATTATGTGGCGGCGCCATTTTTTCCGGCCTACGTGGGGGACCGGCTGCTGTCCGCCATTTTTGCAGGAGCCTTCTCCGGGATTGGGCTGGCGCTTGTGTTCCTGCGAGGGTCCACGACGGCGGGGACGGACATCCTCTCCCTGCTGGTGTCCCGCAGGTTCCCCCACATTCCCATCGGGAAGATGCTGATGCTGATTGACGGGATCGTGCTGGCGGCATCGGTGGCCGTGTTCGGGAACATGGAGTCAGGGCTGTGCGGCCTGGTGGCGCTGTTCGCCCAGGCAAAGCTCATCGACAGCATCGTATACGGGATGGACAAGGGCCGGACCGTGATGGTGATGTCTGCGCACAGCGGCCGGATTGCGGAGAGGATCCTGGAGGAGATGGGGCACGGCGCAACCTTCCTGGAGGGAAGGGGAGCCTACAGCGGGAAGAAGCTGGAGGTGCTCTACGTGGTGGTCAGGGTGGCGGAATTCCATCAGCTCAAGCGGATTATCTGCGAGGAGGATCCTGACGCATTCTTCATCGCGGCAGAGGCAGTGAAAATTATGGGCGAAGGCTTCCACAGCAGCCAGGAGGACGGCGGCAAGGAGGCCATGCTGGGCTGACCCGCCTGCAGGGCAGGGCCTGGCAGAGAAAAGGAGACGACAACAGACAGGAGGAAGTGTATGAGAAAAATCAAGATTGTTACCATCGGGGGCGGCTCCAGCTACACACCGGAGCTGATCGAGGGCTTTATCAAGCGCAGGGATGAGCTGGATATCAGCGAGCTGTGGCTGGTGGATATTGAGGAGGGAAAGGAGAAGCTGGAGATCGTGGGCGGCCTGGCAAAGCGCATGGTGGAAGCGGCCGGCCTGGACTGGAAGATCGTCCTGACCTTGGACCGGCAGGAGGCCTTAAAGGGCGCAGACTTTGTCACCACCCAGCTGCGGGTGGGCCTGCTGGACGCCAGGATCCGGGATGAGCGCATTCCGCTGAAGCACGGGATGATGGGCCAGGAGACCAACGGCGCCGGCGGAATCTTCAAGGCGTTCCGCACCATCCCTGTGCTGCTGGACATTGTGGAGGATATGAAGCGTCTCTGCCCCAACGCCTGGCTGATCAATTTCGCAAACCCCTCCGGTATGGTGACGGAGGCAGTGATCAAGTACGGCGGCTGGAAGAAGACGATCGGCCTGTGCAATGTGCCGATCCGCTATGAGAAGCTCTGCTATG
The DNA here is from genome assembly GCA_944381745.1 of uncultured Lachnospiraceae bacterium. Classification (GTDB taxonomy): domain Bacteria; phylum Bacillota; class Clostridia; order Lachnospirales; family Lachnospiraceae; genus JAGTTR01. The sequence goes on from CALWMI010000016.1 coordinate 5,305, forward strand.
AGGTGGAGGAGCTGGAGGAGAGCTCCGGGGATCTGTTTGTGAAGTTTGCAGGCCTGAACCACTTCCACTGGCACCGGGTGTGGGACAAGGAAGGCAATGAGATCACCGGGCGCATCATGGAGAAGGTGTATTCCCCCGCGTCCAAGAAGGTGTACAAGGGCATGAACAATGTGTCGGACATCCCCTTCTGCTATGACCAGATCAAGGATCTGGGCGTGCTGCCCTGCTCCTACCACAGATACTACTATATCGCAGACGAGATGCTCAAGGACGAGCTGGAGAAATATGAGAAGCATGAGACGAGGGCCGAGGTGGTAAAGCGCACGGAGGCGGAGCTGTTTGAACTGTACAAAAACCCGGATTTGAAGGAGAAGCCGGAGCAGCTCACCAAGAGAGGCGGCACCTACTATTCAGACGCGGCCTGCGAGGTGATCGTGTCGATCTTGAACGACAAGCGCAAGATGATGGTGGTCAACACCGAGAACCGCGGGGCGATCGCTGACCTGCCCTACGACTGCATCATTGAGATTTCCAGCCTTGTGACCTCCCACGGTGCAGAACCCTTGACCTGGGGGAAATTCCACTCCAACATCCGCGGGATGCTGCAGCAGCAGAAGGCGATGGAGGAGATGACCATCCAGGCGGCGATCACCGGCGATTACGGGAGGGCGCTCCAGGCGTTCATGAGCAACCCGCTGATCAAGAAGGGGAAGGCTGCCCAGGAGCTTCTGGACGAGATGCTGGTGGCCAACAAGAAGTATCTGCCGCAGTTCGCGGATAAGATCCGAGAGCTGGAAGGCGAGGCGTAAGCGCCATGGCAGTCAGGGGAATCATCCTGGATATGGATGGGACAATGTTCGACACGGAGCGGATGGGAGACCGGGCCTGGGCGATGGTGGAGAAGGAAGAGGGCATCGCGCCTCTGAGCCGGTACCACAGCAACCTGAACGGGATCGGGCAGAAGGAGGCGGCCCGGCTCTACCGGGAGCTGTACGGTGACAAGGTGGATTACTACGCCCTGTACCGCAAGAAACGGGCTTACATGAATGAGCTGCTGGAGCGGGAAGGCGTCCCGGTTAAGAGAGGCTTGCAGGAGCTGCTGGATTTTGTCCGGGACAGGGGGCTGCGGCTTGCCCTGGGAACCTCCTCGCCCCAGGAGTACGCGCGGCACTGCCTCAGGCTGGCGGGCGTGGAGGAGCGCTTTGACGCCATCGTCTGCGGCGATATGGTGGAGCAGTGCAAGCCCTCCCCGGAAATATTCGAGACTGCGGCGGCAGGCCTGGGCCTGGCGCCAGAGGAGTGTATGGTTGTGGAGGACAGCGTCAACGGGATACGCGCGGCTGTGGCTGGGCGGTTCATCCCGGTGATGGTGCCGGATCAGGAGAGGGAGCTTCCCGATCTGGGCGGGGCGCATATCTATGTGCTGCAAAGCCTGGGGGAAGTGCCAGCCCTGGTGAAGCAGCTGGAAAAAGAATGACAGGAAGGCGGGCAGCGTCTGTCCAGGCCGGAAGGTGCTGGCACGGCGCTGCCCGTTTTGGCTGGCCTGGAAGCCAGGCAGAAAGGAGGAGGCAGATGGAGCCGCTGCTGTTGGAGCCGGTGATAAAGGAGCGGATATGGGGGCGGGAGTACTGGACTGCCAGCGCCCGCCCGGACGGGGACTGTACCGTGGCTGGCGGGAAATGGAAGGGAAGCTTGCTGTCCCAGCTGTGGGAGGAACACCGGGAACTCTTTGGGGATGTGCAGGGAGAAGAATTTCCCCTCATTGTCAAGGTGATCGACGCCAGGGAGGATCTGAGCATCCAGGTGCACCCGGACGATGCCTACGCATCCCGCAGGGAAGGCGGGGCGAGGGGCAAGACCGAGTGCTGGTATGCGCTGGACTGTCCGGAGAATGAGGAGATTGTGGTGGGGCATCATGCCCGCACGCGGGAGGAGCTGTGCCGCCTGGCCCGGGAGGGGCGGTGGGACAGGCTGCTGCGCCGGACGCCGGTGCAGGCGGGCGATTTCTTCCAGATACCGGCAGGCTGCATCCACGCGATCTGCGGGGGAACGAAGGTGCTGGAGATCCAGGAGAACAGCGATCTCACCTACCGGCTGTATGACTATGGGAGGCAGAGAGACGGCAGGCCGCGCCCGCTGCAGCTGGACAAGGCGCTGGAGGTGATAACCGTTCCCTTTGTCCCTGCCCAGGCCCCGGCGCAGGCGGAAGAGGAGGGCCAGGGGGCAGGCGGCGGGCTGCGCCTGCTGGCAGACTGCCCCTATTATACCGTGTGGGAGGCCCAGCTGCGGGATGGCTTGCAGTTGGGCTCACAGGAGGCTTTTCGGATTCTCAGCATCGTCCGGGGGGAGGGCACGGTGGGCGGGATCCCGGTGCAGGCGGGACAGACGCTGCTCCTGCCGGCGGGGAGCGGAAGGCTGGACGTCAGCGGCGGCATGACAGGCGTGCTGGCAGCAGGCGGAAAAAGGCATTGACCGCCGCCAAGCCCTGTGAAATAATAGAGCAAAGGGGTGATGCAAGATGAAAGCGATAGAGATAGCCAAGAGCTATGAGCCGTATGTGATTGAGATGCGCAGGAAATTCCACCAGTATCCGGAGGTGAGCCGCCAAGAGGTGAACACCTGCCGGATGATCTGCGAGGAGTTGTCCGGGATGGGGCTTTCCCCGCGGGTGGTGTGCGAGACAGGCGTCTTGGTGGACATCGGGGATAAGAGCCGCAGCGGGCGGATGGCGGCGATCCGGACAGACATTGACGCCCTGCGGGTGAAGGAGGAGACCGGCGCGCCCTATGCCTCCCGGATAGAAGGGATGATGCACGCCTGCGGCCACGACGCCCACATTGCCATGGCGCTGGCCAGCGCCCGGATATTGAAGGATATGGAGGAGCAGCTGCCCGGAGGCGTGCGGATTCTGTTCGAGCCTGCGGAGGAGGTGGCGGACGGCGCCTTCCGTATGATGGACGCGGGGGCGCTGAATGGCGTGGACACCATCTACGGCACCCATGTGTGGGCGGGGATCCCTGCCGGGACATTTTCGGCCCAGGCGGGGCCGCGCATGGCATCTGCGGACTTTTTCACCATCACGGTGAAGGGCAGGAGCAGCCATGGCTCCTTGCCGCAGAACGGCGTGGATCCGATCGTAGCTGCAGCAGCTATCATCCAGAACATCCAGGTGGCGCTGCACCGGGAGATTCCGGCCACAGAGCCGTCTGTGGTGAGCTTCTGCCAGATTCACGGGGGCAATACGGACAACGCCATCCCGGATACGGTGACCATCGGCGGGACTGGCCGGGCGTTCTCGCCGGAGGTGAGGAAGGCCATCCCGGAGATTATGGAGCGGGTGCTGGCGGGCACGGCCGCCGCGTATCGGGCGGAGGCCAGCCTGGATTACCGCTGGGGCTCGTCCGCGCTGATCAATGACCCGGAGGCGGCCCGCCGGGCGCAGAAGGCCATCGCGGAGAATTTCGGGGCGGAGGCCCTCAAGGAATTCCCGGTCACCACCGGCGGGGAGGATTTCGCGGAATACCTGGGCGTGGTGCCAGGGGTATTCGTCTTCCTGGGCATTGAGAACAAGGAGCTGGGGGCAGTGTACCCCAACCACAGCAGCCATTTTACCATTGATGAGAGCGCGCTGATCAAAGGCGCGGCGGCAGCTGTACAATATTGTCTGGACTATTTGGGAGGGAACGGACTATGAAAATCACAGAGCATATTTACCTGGTGGGAAGCGGCTCCAGATGGGGCTTTGGGCTGACCAATGAGATTGACTGCAACGTATTCCTGATCGACACGGGGGACGGCTGTGTCCTGATTGACGCGGGGACGGGGCTGGAGCCTGAGAAGATGGATGCCGTCATAGCGAGCCATGGATTTTCCATGAAGGACATCAAGGCGCTTTTCCTGACCCACTACCACGGCGACCATGCCTGCGGGGCTTCCCGCATCCAGAAGGCCAGCGGCTGCCGGATCTATGCGCCGGCGCAGGAGGCGGATGCCATCCGGGACGGGGATGAGACGGCCACCAGCGTGGCGCTGGCGAAGGGCGGGCTCTATCCGCTGGATTTTGTGTATCCGAAGTCGGACAATGTGGTGGGGGTGGAGGATGCCCAGACAATCGCCATTGGGAACGTGAGCCTGACCTGCTATCTCTGTCCGGGACACAGCCTGCAGGATATGGTGATTTTCGGGGAGATTGACGGCAGGAAGTGCCTGTTCTCCGGGGATTTTGTCTTTGCCCACGGGCAGGTGCTGCTGCAGCCCCTGTACGATGTGACGCTGAAGCCTTATGCGGACGCCATGCGCCGGATTGCCGGCCTGCCCATCGAGGCCGTGTTCCCGGGACACGGGGTGTTCTGCCTGGAGAACGGCATCCAGTATGTGCAGAAGGCGCTGGAGAAGTTTGACGTGGGGCTGCTGCCCCAGCAGCTGTATTATTTTACCTGACGGGGAAATGCCGCGGCGAGGGGCTGCGGGGATTGTGACGGAGGATGTACGGAGGGGATAGCATGGAGACGGAAGAGAGACGGAGCAGGCTGGGCACGGAGCCCATCGGCGCCCTGCTGCCAAAGTTTGCGGTGCCCAGCATTGTGGCCATGATGGTGAGCGCCCTTTATAACATGGTGGATCAGATTTTTATCGGGAATAAGATTGGCCCTCTGGGGAACGCGGCCACCAACGTGGCCTTCCCGCTGACCATCACCTGCACGGCGCTGGCGCTCCTGTGCGGCATCGGCGGCGCGGCCAATTTTAACCTGTCCATGGGGCGCAAGCAGCTGGACAAGGCGGAGCGCTATGTGGGGGCGGCCATCGGGATGATGCTGGGGCTGGGCCTCCTGCTCTGCCTGGCGGTGCGCCTGTTCCTGGAGCCGATGATGGTGGCTTTCGGGGCGACGGATAAGATTTTGGACTACTCCCTGACCTATACCGGGATCACCTCCCTGGGCTTCCCCTTCCTGATTATGGCCAACGGCGGGAGCAACCTGGTGCGGGCGGATGGAAGCCCGACCTTCTCCATGGTCTGCAACCTCGTCGGGGCGCTGATCAACTGCGTGCTGGACCCGCTGTTTATCTTCACCTTTGACATGGGAATCGCAGGGGCAGCCTGGGCGACCATCATCGGGCAAATCGTATCCGCAGCCATGGTGGCCGTGTACCTGTCCCGCTTTAAGACGGTGAAGCTGCACCTAAAGTCCCTCATCCCCACGGCAGCCTTCTGTGGGCCGATCGCCGCCCTGGGCATCGCGCCCTTCTTCAACCAGATGGCCATGATGGTGGTGCAGATCGCGATGAACAATACGCTCACCTACTACGGCGGCCAGTCCATCTATGGCTCGGAGATCCCGCTGGCCTGCGCGGGGGTCATCTCCAAGGTCAATATGCTGTTCATGGCGCTGGTCATCGGTATCGCCCAGGGCCTGCAGCCCATCGCCAGCTTTAACTACGGGGCGAAAAATTATCAGCGGGTGAAGGAGGCCTTCCGCAAGGCACTCACAGCGGCAGCCTGTATCGCTGTGTGCGCGTTCGCGTGCTTCCAGCTGTTCCCCAGGCAGATCATCAGCGTGTTCGGGGATGGGAGCGCGGAGTACTTCCTCTTCGCAGAGAAATTTTTCCGGATTTATCTGTTCTGCACCTTCCTAAACGGCATCCAGCCCATCTGCTCCAATTTGTTTACGGCGATCGGGCGGGCGAAGATGGGGGTGTTCGTCTCCCTGACGAGACAGATTATTTTCCTGCTGCCGCTGCTGCTCCTGCTCCCCATGGCCTTCGGCATCGAGGGGATTATGTTCTCCGCGCCGGTGGCGGACGGCATGGCGGCGGCGCTGGCGCTGGTTCTGGTGGCCAGGGAATTTCGGCTGATGGCGCGGCAGGAAGCTTAAGCGGCCGCTCCTGGAGATTCCTCCCGGGAGGGAGAACGCTTGGATTTTGGCAATTTTTACGATTCTTACGATTTCCTGAAAGCTATTGACGGCGGTGGGGGCGTATGTTATAGTGATGCCATCCAGATGAAAGGGAGTAGCCGAACGCGCAAGCGGATTTGAAATCGTCGCCCGATACCGAGAGGTATCCGTATCAAATGAGACGTGCGAGACTTTTATTATGGCAGAAGTCATAATAAGAGTCTTTTTTTATCTCGCAGGGAGGGAGGGCCATGCACACGCAAAACATGGGCGGTTCTCATGGCAGGAGAAGGCGCGCAAAGCCTGCGGGGCGGAGGAGAATGGCCAGCGCGGCAGGCAGGAAAAGAAGAGGAGGAGATTGTGGATATGAGGAATGATGAACGGGAACGAAGAGAAGTGTGGGAGGCGAAGGAGGCTGGCAGCCGGGCGCTGGCAAGCCTGCGGGCGGCCAGGGAGAAGCTGGAGAGCGCCGGGCGCTGGGGCGTATGGGATATGATTGGAGGCGGGCTGTTCTCCAGCTTGATCAAGCACAGCCGCCTGGACGAGGCTCAGGGGCTGATGGAGGCTGCCCAGAGAGATCTGGAAGTCTTCCGGAGGGAACTGCGGGACATCCGGATCCCCATGGAATTCGGCGTGCATGTGGGCGGATTTCTGCAGTTTGCGGATTTTTTCTTCGACAACTTTTTTGTAGACTGGATGGTGCAGTCCAAGATTGAAGAGGCTAAAGAGCAGGTGGAGGACGCCATCCGAAATGTGGAATCGGTGCTGTGGGATCTGGACAGATATGAGCGCAGCCTGGCAGGAGGAGATGTGGAGTGAGTTTGCTGGGAAATCTTTTGCGGTTTGTGTGCGGGGGCTGGCCAGCGGCCTGAGCTGGCGCGCTGAAAATTTGAACTTATGTAGGTGAGCTGAAAATTTGAACTTACCACTTGACGCGGGGAGGACTCTTTGCTATAATATAATCCGACGCGGCGACATAGCCAAGTGGTAAGGCACGGGTCTGCAACACCCTTATCACCAGTTCAAATCTGGTTGTCGCCTCTGAGCCCCTGATGTTTCAGGGGCTCTTATTTTGTGTGATATACCTGGCAGGCGGCCATCATGCTTGCATGAAGGGACATTGGCTGCCGTCTGCGGAGCTCCTGTTTGCGGGGAGTTTTTTGTCAAATTTCGACAAAAAACGAGGATGTTTCAGAAAAAGACAGTGGAAATTTAGAAAAGTTTTATCTTTTAGTCAAAAATCCTTCAAGACTTTCTGGTACGCTGAAAGAGGATTGAGAATATACATGTTATGGGTGCGGGAAAGACTGGAGGATTATTTTTGAGCTATACAACATATTACGAGCGGAGACAGAATATTAATAGGAGAGAGGCGGCCAAGCTGGAGGAAGTGTTCGCAGGACATGGGGTGGAGAAGCCGCAGCAGCTCACCGTGCGAAAGCTGCGGTTCTCCTATCCGGACCGGGAACCCCAGTCGGCGAGAGGGACGGGCGCAAGGGCAGAGGTGAGCTATGGGATCTGCATGGTGGATTTCGACGGAGACCGGATTTTTCTCCAGATGAAATATGTGCAGAGGGGGATTACCTACAAGCGCCTGGCAAAGCTTACGCAGGAGGAATGCCGGAAGATACTGGAAGGGGATATTGAGTGGATGCGGCAGAGCCGGAACAAGCTGGTGAAGGGCTTCTATCTGGAGATGAAAATCAACCGCCTGCACCCGGCCTCGATTGTGGAGACGAGGAAGAGTATTTATCGCTGGAAGTCCGATTACATATGCCTGAAGTGGTCGGTGCGCAGCATCCGCAACAACGGCTACAACTTTTTCTGGAAGGACTGCTACATGATCCAGTGCCTGGACGACGGGGCGGTGGAGCTGAACCAGAAGCAGGCGGTCACGCTGCCGCGGTTTATCGAGAGCATTTTCCGGGCGTCGGACGATGTGCAGGAGGATGCCCTGGCCTATGTGCTGTGAGGAAGGCCGGCGGAAGCGGTGAGGACAGCCGCGCGGGCCGCAGGTTCCCCTCTTGAAAAATTTGGCCGTATCTAGTATGATTAGTACTTGTAGGTAATGAGTGGCGCTGGGGCAGGCCGCCCCTGTATACAGGCGCTGGACTTTGCAGAACTATGAGGAGTGAAAAAATATGGCAAAGAGGAAGACACAGACGGCACAGGAGGCTGAGGCGGCGAAGGAGACAGCAGTGACGGCGGCAGAGGTTGAGGCAGCAGAGAATACAGCAGAGGCAGAGAAGACAGAGAAGGCGGAGCCGGCAGAGGCAGGCAAGGCCAGAAGAGGAAGGAAACCTGGGACGAAGAAGGCAGATATCAAGACGAGAATCGCAGTCCAGTATCTGGGCAAGGAGATCAGCGAGCAGGAGATGGTCGCTAAGGCGAAGAAGGCCTGGACGGCGAAGAGGAATAAGGTCGGGGACATCAAGACGATCGACCTGTATGTGAAGCCGGAGGACAACGCTGTTTATTTTGTGATAAACGGAGAATTTACAGGCAGCGCACAGATCTGAGAAAAGACTGTACAAATGATACAGAGCGTGCTATAATTACAGGCAGCGAAGAAAATAGAATTACAAATTGAGAGAATAAATTCTTCAGGGCAGGGTGCAAGTCCCTACCGGCGGTACAGCCCGCGAGCGGGCCGCAGTTGCGGCTTTGCAGATTCGGTGATTGGGAACGAGAGTTTCCGAGACTCCGGAGCCGACAGTGAGAGTCTGGATGGAAGAAGAGCGAGCAGGACAGCGACAGCTGGATTGCTTATTTATTCCCGTTCTATGGAAGGCGAAGGCATTTTGACAGATGCCTTGGCTTCCACTTGAATTGAGAACATACAGCCCTGGATAGAGAATGATCCGGGGCTGTTTTTTTATTGCGCGGAATACCCGGCAAGCGGCCATCTTCCCTATCCGATCGCGGCGCACCCTGAAGAGACGTCTCCAGGCCCACGGGCCAACAGAAAGGGAGGACAGCAGTGGAGATGCGGGGAGAGGAATCACAGGGGAAGAAGACGGAGCAGGGGCAGCAGGCCCTGCCCCTCCAGGAGCACTATATGCGCCGGGCGCTGGCGCTGGCCCAGAGAGGGCTTGGCCATACCTCGCCCAATCCAATGGTGGGGTGTGTGATCGTGAAGGACGGCCGTGTGATCGGCGAGGGCTGGCATGAGAGGATCGGCGGCCTGCACGCGGAGCGCAACGCCTTGGCGCACTGCACAGAGGCGCCGCAGGGTGCGCAGATGTATGTGACGCTGGAGCCGTGCTGCCATTACGGGCGCACGCCGCCTTGTACCGAAGCGATCCTGGAGGCGGGGATCCGGGAGGTCTTTATCGGCTGCCTGGATCCCAACCCGCTGGTGGCGGGCAAGGGAGCGGAAATCCTGCGCCGCGGCGGGGTACAGGTGACGGAGAACGTGTGCAGGGAAGAATGCCAGCGGGTGAACGAGGTGTTTTTCCACTATATCCGGACGAAGACGCCCTATGTGGCCATGAAATTTGCCATGACCCTGGACGGCAAAATTGCCGCCTGGACGGGAGATTCCCGCTGGGTGACGGGGGAGGAGGCCAGGAGGGACGTGCATTTCCTCCGGAAGCGGTACTCCGCCATCATGGCGGGCATCGGCACAGTGCTGGCGGATGACCCGATGCTGAATTGCCGCGTGGAGCAGGGAGTGGATCCGGTGCGGATCATCTGCGACAGCCGGCTGAGGCTTCCGCTTGCCAGCCGCATCGTGGAGAGCGCTGGGGAGATCCCGGTGATTGCCGCCTGCGTGGCGCAGGAGGACGACGGTTACCGCAGGAGGCGGGAGGCGCTGCGGAAAGCAGGGGTGGAGATCCTGGAGCTTTCGGGCAGCGGGAAAGTCCCTCTCGCCCAGTTGATGGAGGAGCTGGGGCGGCGGGAGATCGACAGTATTTTGCTGGAGGGAGGCGCGGAGCTGAACTACAGCGCCCTGGAGGCGGGGATTGTGCGGAAGGTGTATGCCTATGTCGCGCCGAAGCTGGCTGGGGGGAAGCAGGCGGCCACCCCGGTAGGGGGAGAGGGGATCGCCAAGATGGCAGACGCATGGCGGCTGGAGAACCTGTCTATCTGCAGGCTGGGGGAGGATATCCGGCTGGACGGCTACCTGCCGGACAAGGAAAGAGGTGCAGAAGATGTTTACCGGGATCATTGAAGAGGTTGGGGAGATCAGGCAGATGAGGCATGGGCGGGATTCCTATGTGATCAGTGTCGGCTGCAGGAAGGTGCTGGAGGGTACCCGCGTGGGGGACAGCATTGCGGTCAACGGCGTGTGCCTGACGGTGACCAGCCTGGATGGGGGCGGCTTTACGGCGGATGTGATGCCGGAGAGCGTGCACCGCACAAGCCTGGAGGAGCTGTCAGCGAAGAGCCGGGTGAACCTGGAGAGGGCGATGCCGGCGGACGGCCGCTTCGGCGGCCATATTGTCTCCGGCCATGTGGACGGCGTGGGCCAGGTTGCGGATATCCGCCAGGACGATAATGCGGTGTGGTATACCGTGGCGGCGCCGGACAACCTGCTCCGCTATGTGGTGGAGAAGGGGTCTGTGGCCCTGGACGGCATCAGCTTGACCGTGGCGGCTGTGGACGCCGCAGGCTTCCGGGTCTCTGTGATTCCCCACACCAGGCAGGAGACGGCGCTGGCCTGGCGGCGCGTGGGGAGCCGCGTGAATGTGGAGTGCGATATCCTGGCGAAATACGTGGAGAAGCTGCTGGGGTATGGAGCACCGGCGGCAGCAGGAGGGCAGGCCGGGACGCCCGCGAACGCGGGGAGAGAGAGCCGGATCACAGAGGAATTCCTGCGGATGCACGGATTCTGAAATTATGAGGCAGCAGGAAAGCGGCGTCCTATATAGAGGAGAGAAGAAAGGAAGGAAACAGCAATGAGAGAATTTGGTACGATTGAGCAGGCGGCAGAGGATCTGCGCCAGGGGAAAATCATTTTGGTGATCGACGACCCGGACAGGGAGAATGAGGGCGACCTGGTCTGCGCCGCGCAGTTTGCCACGACGGAGAATGTGAATTTTATGGCGTGCCACGCCAAGGGCCTGATCTGTATGCCCATGAGCGGGGAACTCTGCGACAAGCTGGGGCTGGAGCAGATGGTGAACGTCAACACGGACAACCATGCCACGGCTTTCACAGTGTCCATCGACCATGTGGACACGACCACCGGCATCTCGGCGGTGGAGCGCTCACTGACAGCGCTGAAGACGGTGGAGGACGGGGCGAAGCCGGAGGATTTCCGCAGGCCGGGGCATATGTTCCCGCTCAGGGCGCGGGAGGGCGGTGTGCTCAAGCGCACTGGCCACACAGAGGCGACGGTGGATTTGGTGAAGCTGGCAGGCCTGAAGGCGTGCGGGCTCTGCTGCGAGATTATGCGGGAGGACGGCACGATGATGCGCACGACAGAGCTTCTGGAGTTCGCGAAGCAGTATGGGCTGACGGTGATCACGATCGCCGATCTGGTGCGCTACCGGATGGACAGGGAAAGCCTGATCCACAAGGAGGCGGAGGCTCTGCTCCCGACCAAATACGGGGAATTCCGCATCCACGGCTATGTGAACAAGCTGAATGGGGAACACCATGTGGCGCTGACCATGGGCGAGATCAACGACCAGGAGCCGGTGCTGTGCCGCGTACACTCTGAGTGCCTGACCGGCGACGTGTTCGGCTCCATGCGCTGCGACTGCGGGGAACAGCTGGATGCGGCGCTGCGGGCAATCGCCAGGGAAGGGCGGGGCATTTTGCTCTACATGCGCCAGGAGGGCAGAGGGATTGGCCTGATTAATAAGATCAAGGCCTACAAGCTCCAGGAGGAGGGCTATGATACCGTGGACGCCAATATTCAGCTGGGCTTCCCGGCCGACCTGCGGGATTACGGCATCGGCGCGCAGATCCTGCATGATCTGGGGGCGGGCAGGCTGCGCCTGCTGACCAACAACCCGAAGAAGATCACCGGCCTTTCCGGCTATGGGATCTCGATTGTGGAGCGGGTGCCGATTGAGATCAAGGCAAACAAGACCGATCTGTTCTACCTGCTGACGAAGCAGAAGAAAATGGACCATATGACGCACTATAAGAGGGAAGCATAGGGATGCGCCTCAGGGCGTATGGATGAGAAGGCCGCACTGGGCGGCGGGATATGGAAGACAGGAGGAGAAAAATCATGAGAAAATTAGAGGGAAATGTAGTAGGCAGCGGGATTAAGGTGGGAATTGTGGCCGCCAGATTCAACGAGTTCATCGTGTCCAAGCTGGTGAGCGGGGCGGAGGACGGCCTGGTGCGCCATGGGGTCAGCACAGAGGATATCGACGTGGCGTGGGTGCCCGGCGCCTTTGAGATCCCGATGGTGGCCAAGCACATGGCCCAGTCAGGGAAATACGACGCCGTGATCTGCCTGGGGACTGTGATCAAAGGCTCCACAAGCCACTATGACTATGTGTGCGCTGAGGTGTCCAAGGGCGTCGCCCAGGTGGGGATGCAGACCGGCGTCCCCACGCTGTTCGGCGTGCTGACCACGGACAATATTGAGCAGGCCATCGAGCGGGCCGGCACGAAGGCAGGCAACAAGGGCTACGACGCAGCCTGCTCCGCGATCGAGATGGTCAATCTTCTGAGAAATATTGGATGACCTCATAGGCAGAGGGGGCGATACACGCCGTATAGGGGGCAAAATCCGGGCCGGGTTCTTTCATATCGGGGATGGCGATGGAAGGAATGCCGGCCCGATATGCGGCCAGAATGCCGTTTTCGGAGTCCTCCAGCACCAGGGCGTCCCTGGGCGGGACAGCGTAATGGGCACAGGCAAGCAGGAAAATTTCTGGATCCGGCTTCGTGTTCCGCACCTGCTCCCCGCCGATGACGTGGGAGAAAAACGGCAGGAGGCCGGCCTGCGCCAGGTAGGCCTTCACATGGGGAGAGTGGGTGGAGGAAGCGACGCAGCAGGGAATCCCCCGCTCTGAGAAAAAGGAGAGAAGCTCCGGGATTCCCGGCTTTACCGGGAGGCCGTGTTCCTTCGCATACTCGTTGAAGGACTGGCGGGCCAGATCGCTCACCTCCTCCAGCGGATAGTCCGGGCCGCAGATATCCTCCATGACGGCGGCCAGGTAATCCCCGCCGATGCCTAAGGTGCGCAGGTAGTCCTCCTGGGTGATGGTATATCCCTTCTGGGCTGAGTGCTGCTGGAGAAATTTCATAAACAGCCGTTCGGAATCGAAAATGAGCCCGTCCATGTCGAAGATGGCAAGTTTTGGCAGCTTGGGAAAGCACATAGGTGTCGTCCTCCTTTAAATCCGGTTATTGTCTGAGCTGGCCGCCTGGCACAGGAAGTTTGCCCTTGTGTGCGGCTGCTATTGTGGATTATAGTAGAAGGAGAGGACGGCTGCAATGGGTGCGGGAGCGATTGGGTAAAGTTGCACAAAAATTCTGGTCAGATAACCGGGCAAAAACAGGATAATGCTGGTGGAATTATGTGGAAAGCGAGACGGAAGGCAAAGGGGACGGGACGATGACACACGAGAGACGGGAGACGATCATACAGCTAGTGGAATCCGAGAGGATTGTGAAAGCGGCGGATTTGATGGAGCGCTTCGGCGTGTCCAACGAGACGGTGCGCCGGGATCTGGAGTATCTGGAGAAGGCGGGCTATCTGAACCGGGTATACGGCGGCGCGGTGGCCAAGTCCATGCATGGGCTGGAACCGCAGTACGAGAACCGGGAGATGAAGAATTACATGGAGAAGGTGCGGATCGGGGAACTGGCGGTGGAGTATATCAAGGACGGGGATACCATCGTCGTGGATCTGGGGACGACGACGCTGCAGTTTGCCAAGGCCTTGAAGGGCAAGCGGAAGGTGACGGTGCTGACCTATTCCCTGCCGGTGGCGCTGGAGCTTGTGCCGGACGAGAATATCCGGGTGATCATGCTGGGAGGCAATTTGCGGTACGGGGATCTGTCCACCTCAGGATTTTTGGCCGAGGAGAATATGAAGCATTTCTATGTGGACAAATTTATCCTGGGGATCGGCGGGCTGACGGTGGACGGCGGGCTGACCGACTACAATATCGAGGAGAGCAGCCTGAGAAGGCAGATCCTGCCGCGCTGCCAGAAGGTGATCGGGCTGGCCGATTACAGCAAGATCGGCGTGACGGCGATGAACCATATCTGCGGGCTGGAGGCGCTGGACGTGCTGATCACTGACCAGCGGGTGGAGAAGAAGACGCTGGCGGCCATTCGGGGCAAAGGCGTGGAGGTGGTGTGCGTGGAGGCGGACAGCCAAGGGTGAATAGATAGGCGGCGCTGGGCAGGGGGCTGGCGGGCGCAGGCGGGAAGAGATGCCGGAGAGGACTGGGGGCAGAGACGCCCGGGAGCCTATCCGGCTATTTTTTTGCTCTAAAGTGTGGATTTTGTTGGAATTTAACGAAGGAGATCAACATAAAATGGTTATATATAGTGCATAAAGGCTGTAAATTCAATGAAAAATTAAATATTGACAGCCAATATAGAAGACTCTACTATCAAAGTAGAGCAAAGATACACAAAAAACCATAAAAATAGAGGAAAGCAACACATTCCGGCCGGGGTTGTATGCTGGGAGGGGGGAGAGCAGGAGGGAGACGGTATTGGGCAGATAATCGGAGAAGGGAAGCAAGGTTTATTGGATTGGAGGAGTTATTATGACATTTAACGAAGTGATTATGTGGATTATGGCCATCGGCATCATCATCGGAGGTATCGACAAGATACTGGACAACAAGTTCGGGATAGGGGCGAAGTTTGAGGAAGGCCTGAACGCGATGGGGCCGCTGGCAATCGGGATGGCCGGTATCATCTGCCTGGCCCCGGTGATTTCCAACCTGATCGGGCCGGTGATCACGCCTCTTTGCCAGGCGGTGGGAATCGACCCGGCTATGTTCGGCTCGATATTGGCCTGCGATATGGGCGGCTATCCCCTGGCGGTGGCGCTGGCGGAGGATCCGCAGATGGGATTGTACTCCGGCCTGATCGTGGCGTCCATGCTGGGCTGTGCCCTGGTATTCATCATCCCCGTGGGGCTGAGCATGATTGAGAAGGAGGATAAGCCCTTCTTCGCAAAGGGCGTGCTGATCGGTATGATTACGATCCCGATTGGATCCTTTGTGGGAGGCCTGGTGGCAGGCTTTGAGGTGGGCACCCTGTTTGTGAACACGATCCCGATTTTGATTATTTCCATCTTGCTGGCAGTGGGAATCCGCTTTATCCCCAACGGGATGATCAAGGGCTGTACAGTGTTCGGCCGGATTGTGACCATCATCATCCTCATCGGGCTCATTGCGGCTGGCTTTGAGAGCCTGACCGGGATTGTGCTGATCCCGGGGATGGCGCCGATCAGCGAGGCCATGGGCGTAGTGGGAAGCGTGGCGGTCGTCCTCATGGGCACGCTGCCAATCCTGGAGATCCTGCTGAAGCTGCTGGATAAGCCGCTGAAGGCGCTGGGGCAGAAGGTGGGGCTGGACAACACCTCCATCGCAGGCCTGATTATCGACCTGGCAAACGGCGTGCCGGTGTACGTGATGTACAAGGACATGAAGCCTAAGGGCAAGGTGATCAACATTGCGGTGATGGTTCCCGCAGCCTGTATCCTGGGCGACCATCTGGGCTTCGCCGCAGGCGTGGAGCCGGGTATGATTACCCCTCTGATCGTGGGTAAGCTGGTGGGCGGCATCCTGGCCCTGATCCTGGGCTTTATCATGACGAAGGACCTGAGCAATGAGATCAAGCAGAGCGAGAAAATCAAAGCGCTGGAGAATAAGTAGGAGGGATTATTTATGAAGAGCTACGCAGATTATATCCAGGTGGACTGGGAGGAGCATTTTGTAGATCTGCCCACAGGTATCCGCATGGCGTATACCGTGTGCGGCCCCGAGGGCGGCGTGCCGGTGGTGCTCATCCATGGCGTGACAGACGGCAGGATCTCCTGGTCTCAGGTGGCGCCCATGCTGGCCGGCCTGGGCTACCGCGTCTATGTGCCGGAGTACCGGGGCAATGGGAAGACCGATAAGCCCGAGGCAGGGCCGGAGGGGTATACTGTGGAGACCCACGTGAAGGATATGCTGGCCTTCCTGGATGCGGTGGGGATTCCGAAAGCACATTTTGTAGGACATTCCCTGGGCTCCCTGATCGCGCAGAGAATCAATATCGAGGCCCCGGAGAGGGTGCTCTCCACAACGCTGATCGAATCGGCGGTGAAATGCCAGCCCAACGAGGTGCTGACCTGGGCTCACGACGGGGACGGCAAGGATTACCTGGGCGTACACGGGTATGACGATGTACAGAAGATGCCAGAGAGTTTTCTCAAGGAGTGGGCGGACAACACGAATGACAGCGAGGATTTCCAGCGGGCGACCATCGAGCATATCCGCCAGATGCCCTACAAGGTGTGGGATTATCTGCTGACAGGGCTCAACGCCTTTGACAACCGGGCAGATATCGGCAAGGTGAGCGGCAAGGTGCAGGTGATCTGGGCGACGGAGGACAATATTTTCCCTGCATCCGACCAGGAGGAGCTGAAGGCAGGGCTCACAGGCTGCGACGTGGTCTATAAGACTGTGGAGGGCGGCAGCCATAATGTGCACTGGGACAGCCCGGCCACAAGGGCGCTTGTGACACAGTACATAGACGAATTTATCAAGAGCGCCTGAGAGCCGCAGGGAACGGCGGCGCATGGCAGACGGAATGCATACGGAGAGAAGGGGTAGCATGGGCGGCAAATATTATTTGGGGTTGGACCAGGGGACGACTGGGACGACGGCGCTGCTTCTGGACGGGGAGTGGAACCTGCTTGCAAGGGGTTACCAGGAGCACACCCAGTATTTTCCCAAGCCGGGCTGGGTAGAACACGACCCGATGGAGATATGGGATAAGATCAAGGGGACTGTGCAGATGGCGGCGGAGGAGGCCGGTATCCGGGTCAGCGATATCACCTGCATGGGGCTGGACAACCAGGGCGAGACAGTTATGCTCTGGGACAGGACCACCGGGGTGCCGGTGTACAACGCGATTGTCTGGCAGGACCGGAGGACGGCCAGGGAAGCCGATCAGATCGCCGCAAGGTATGGGGATATGATCAGGGAGAAAACCGGGCTGGTTGTGGACGCTTACTTTTCCGCCACAAAGATCAAATGGATCATCGACCATGTGGAGGGTGTGCAGGAGAAGATCCGGGAGGGAAAAATCCTGGCTGGGACGATGGACTCCTGGATGATCTGGAAGCTGACCCACGGGGCGGTGCATGTGACGGACCCGTCCACCGCATCGCGGACGATGCTGTTCAACATCCACACCGGGGACTGGGACGGGGAAATCCTGGAGGCACTGGGAATTCCCAGAGAGATCCTGCCCCAGGTGCAGGACAGCGCCAAGCTGTACGGCTATACGGATCCGCTGGACTTCTTCGGGGCCAAAATCCCCATCTCCGGCTCCGTGGTAGACCAGCAGGCGGCCCTGTTTGGGCAGGCCTGCTTCAAGGAAGGGACTGTGAAGACCACCTACGGAACCGGGTGCTTTATGCTGATGAATACCGGGGACCGGCCAGTCTATTCCAAGAATGGGCTGCTGACCACGGTGGCCTGGGGGCTGGATGGCGGGAAGCTTTCCTTTGCCCTGGACGGGGGGATCTATATTGCCGGGGCGGCGGTGCAGTGGCTGAGGGACGGCTTGAAGATGATCGGGAAGGCCTCTGAGACGGAGGCCATGGCCAAGAGTGTGGAGGACACGGCGGGCGTATATTTCGTCCCCGCCTTCGCGGGCCTGGCGGCGCCCCACTGGGATCAGTACGCCAGGGGGACGATCGTCGGCATCACCGGCGGAACCACAAGGGAGCATCTTGCCCGGGCGACGCTGGAGAGCATCGCCTACCAGGTGAAGGATAACCTGGACGTGATGGTGAAGGACTCCGGGATTCCCATCGAGGTCATGCGGGTGGACGGCGGGGCCGTGGCGAACGATTTCCTCATGCAGTTCCAGGCCGACATCCTGGGGATACCGGTGGATGTGCCGGAGATCACCGAGACGACGGCGCTGGGGGCGGCCTATCTGGCAGCCTACGGGATCGGGGAATTTTCCGACCTGGGGGAGCTGGAGCGGCGCTGGAAGCTGCACAGGCGGTATTTGCCGCAGATGAGTGAGGAAAAGAGAGAAAAATTGTTGTATAATTGGCATAAGGCGGTAGAACGCGCGAAAAATTGGGAAGAAGACTAAACGGCGCAGGGATGGAGGAAGAAGAATGCTGAAGACAGATGTCGTGATAATCGGGGCAGGAGCCGTGGGATGTGCGATTGCCAGGGAATTATCCAAGTACAAGGTGGATGTGATGGTGGTGGACAAACGGGAGGATGTGGGCGGCGACGCGTCCAAGTCCAACAGCGCCATCATCCATACCGGGTATGACGCAAGCCCCGGGACGCTGGAATCCCAGCTGGTGGTGGCGGCAAACCCCATGTATGACAAGCTGGCGGCGGATATGGATATCCCTTTTTCCAGGATTGGGGCGGTGCTGCCGGCCGTGACGCAGGAGCAGTTTGAACAGCTTCCGGCTATCAAGGAGAAGGCCTTTAACAACCGGGTGTACGATGTGGAATACCTGACGGCCAAGGAGCTGCTGGAAATTGAGCCGAACCTGAACCCAGAGGTGAAGGGGGGGCTCTACATACCGAGGGAGAGCATCATCGACCCCTTCATCCTTGTCCAGGCTTACGCGGAGAACGCCAACGCCAACGGCGCGTCCTTCCTGCTGAACACGGAAGTCACCGGCATCACGGTGGAGGAAGGGAAAATACGGGCGGTTCAGACGACGGCCGGGGAGATCCGCGCGGACTACGTGGTAAACGCGGCGGGCCTGTACTGCGACGATATTGCTGCGATGGTGGGCAAGGCGGATTACAAGGTGGTGGCCAGAAGGGGACAGTTCTTTATCCTGGACCGGAACACCTCCTGCAAGGTAAACCATATTGTGCTTCCAATTCCCACCAAGATCACAAAAGGAAAGCTGATGTGCCCGACAATCCATGGGAATATGCTGGTGGGGCCCACGGCGGAGGACCTGGACAACAAGACGGATAAGTCCGTCACGAAGGAAGGCCTGGACAGCATTGTGGCGGATGTGACAAGGCTGGTGCCTCAGGTCAACATCCGGGAGACGATCACCCAGTACAGCGGGCTTCGGCCGAACCGGAACCCGGAAGGGCTGCATGTGGATACCTACGAGGATATCTACGGTTATGTCAACCTGTCCGGGGTGCGCTCCACAGGGCTTACCCTATCCGCATCCATGGGGAAATATGTGGCCCAGGTGCTGAGGGACATGGGGCTTCCCATGGAATTCAAGGAAAACTTTATCTGGAAGAGGAAGGGGATTCCCCGCTTCCGCGAGCTGCCGGAGGAGGAGAGGGAAGAGCTGATACGGCAGGATCCCCGGTACGGGACGATCATATGCCGCTGCGAGACTGTGACAGAAGGAGAGATTGTGGAGGCGATACGCCGTCCTCTGGGCGCGCGCAGCGTGGACGCTGTGAAGCGGAGAGTGCGCGCGGGGATGGGCAGATGCCAGGGAGGCTTCTGCGGCCCGCGGGTTATTGAGATTCTCGCACGGGAGCTGGGTATCCCAGCGGAAGAGGTCAACAAAAATATCAAGGGCTCTTACATGATAGCAGGAAAGAACAGATAGGGGGACGGTAGAATGTATGAGATAGCTTGCGATGTGGCCGTTGTGGGCGGCGGGCCGGCCGGGCTGGCCGCAGCTGTGGCGGCGAAAAAGGAAGGGGCAGGGGAAGTCCTGATTATCGAGAGGGATTCTGCCCTGGGAGGAATCCTGCAGCAGTGCATTCACCCTGGGTTTGGCCTGACCTATTATAATGAAGAGCTGACCGGGCCGGAATATGCAGGACGGTTCGAGGAGGAGGCAGAGAAGGAGGGGGTGAAAGCCCTTCTGAACTCCATGGTGCTGGAGGTGGATGCCCAGAGGAGCCAGGTGCTCTGCGTCAACGCCCAGTACGGCATGACCACGGTGAAGGCTGGGGCAGTGGTCCTGGCCATGGGATGCAGGGAGCGGACCAGGGCCAACATTATGATACCGGGGACCAGGCCTGCAGGCGTGTACACGGCGGGGACAGCCCAGCGGCTGATCAACCGCCAGAATGAGATCGTGGGGAGGACGATGGTGATCCTGGGCTCAGGCGATATCGGGATGATCATGGCCCGCCGGATGACGCTGGAGGGAGCCAAGGTCGTGGCAGTCGTGGAGATTATGGATTACCTGGCCGGGCTTACGAGGAATAAGGTGCAGTGCCTGGACGATTTCGGGATTCCGCTGAAGCTCTCCCACACGGTGACAAGAATCCAGGGGAATGAGCGGGTAGAAGGCGTCTGGATTGCAGCTGTGGACGGGCAGAAGGTTCCGATCCCGGGGACTGAGGAATATATCCCCTGCGATACCCTGCTTCTGTCCGTGGGGCTGATCCCGGAGAACGAGCTGACACGGGCGGCCAAGATTGAGATGTCGCCGGTTACCAACGGGCCGGAGGTGAATCAGTTTATGGAAACCTCAGCTCCGGCGGTATTTGCCTGCGGGAATGTGGTGCATGTGAATGACCTGGTGGACAATGTCACGGTGGAGAGCATGAAGGCCGGGGCCAGCGCAGCCAGGTATGCAGCGGGGAACCTGCCGGCAGCCGGCAGCACGGCCAGCGTGAAGGCCGGAGAGAACGTGCGGTACACCTGCCCCCAGCGGATTGTGACGGGGGCGGGGGACGAGAAGGTGACCCTGTATTTCCGGGTGCTGCAGCCGGAGAAGGATGTGGTAATCCGGGCGGTGAGCAAGGGGCATGTCCTGGCAAAGCGGAAGGCGGTGCGGGTCAATCCCGGGGAGATGGAGCATCTGGCGGTGAACCCGGCGGAGATTGCGGACGGAGATATCACTGTGGAAGTCGTGAAGGAGGCATAGGGAGATGAAAAAGGAAATGATCTGTACGGTATGCCCCATCGGCTGCCGCATCACGGTGGAAGGGGACGCTGCCGCAGGCGAGGTGCATTCCATAGAAGGGTACACGTGCAAGAGAGGAATCCAGTACGCCACGGATGAGTTCCTGCATCCGGTGCGCATACTCACCACAACCGTGAAGACTGACCGGAAGGACGCGCCGGTGCTGGCAGTGCGCAGCCGTACGCCGCTGCCCAAAGACAAGCTGATGGACTGCATGGAGGTTATCCGCAAGGTGCAGGTGAAGGCTCCGGTGGAGCGCTACCAGGTGATTGTGCCGGATATATGCGGCACCGGGGTAGACATTGTGGCCAGTGGCAAGCTGGAGGCGTGAGGGCCTCCGGGGGGGCTTGCCCCGGGTATTATAGGAGACAGAAAGGATTGGCCTGGCGGCCGCGCTTTTTGGCGCGGCCGCTTTTGCCGTCAGGACAGCGTGACTTTGCTGACTTATAGGCGGCGTGACTTTGCCAACTTTTCTTGAAGAGCAGAAACAGTTGTGATACTATAAAAATTAGACGTAAGTAGCGTCGGTGTACAAGGGGCAATACGCCTCAGCCCTGTAATTTTGCCGGTTTTCTGCGTTATCCTCAGTCAGCGTACATCCAGTACGCCTCCTTCGTCTGCCTGGAAACCCGGCAAAATTCTTAGG